>CALGWV010000055.1 GCA_937936325.1 uncultured Bdellovibrionales bacterium
CGCATGGGACCAAAAGTAATGCCACTTTGGTACGGTGTCATGAATATGAAAAACCCCATGGTTGCCTAAATTTTAGTAAAATGTGTATTTCTTACACGTTTGAATCCAAGAGATGTCTGTTTGTATTGGATTCAAAAAGTAACAATGTGAGAATTTGAAGAAAGCCAAAAATATGTTGAAATATGAGATTTTCTTGAATATATGAGTTTTTGGTAAATTTCTTGATTAACCTAAAGGTATATAAAGTAGTTGTTAAAGACTATTTTGTATGCTATTATTATAGTATGTACTTAGAAATATTGTTTGGTTCAGACTCTGCTCAAAAAACACTTTTATTTATTGAAAACTATTCTGAAGCCTACTGTGCTGAAATATCAAAAACTTATGGTGTTGCAGCCAGTGTCATCCAGAAACAGCTTTCTAAATTTGAAAAGGGCGGTGTACTTGTTTCTAGAAGAGTGGGGCGGAGCCGCCTTTATGAGTTTAATCCTAGGTATTTTTTTCTTAAAGAGCTTAAGGCCCTTTTAGCCCGATCGTTGAATACAATGTCAGAAGAGACTTTAAAAAAATATTATAGAAATAGAAAAAGACCAAGACGAAAAGGGAAACCTTTATGATCATTAATCAAAAGACGTCGCTCAAAGATCTGGGCTTTATTGTATCAACTGAATTAAGAAATTCCAAAATTGAAGCTATTCTGGTAGGAGGGGCGGTAGTTTCAATTTATACAGAAAATCAGTATGAATCAGCAGATCTTGATTTTATCTCAGCTGCAAGCTTAAAAAAGATAGACACTGTAATGTTTAATATGGGCTTTTCGAAAAGTGGGAAAATGTATACCCACCCAAAAACTGAGTTTTATGTAGAATTCCCAACTGGACCTGTCGCCATAGGAAATAAGTTGATTAAAAAGTTTAATAAAATTAAGAGAGGCAATCTTAGCCTGGTTCTTCTAACTCCTACAAACTCTATAATGGACCGCTTATCAGCATTTTATCATTGGAATGATAAGCAGTCCTTAGATCAAGCTGTAATGATAGCTAAATGCCAAGCCTTTGCTCTAAATAAAATAAAACATTGGAGTTTAAGTGAAGGAAAGCTTGATCAGTTTTTAATTTTCTTAGATCTTTTTAAAAAGAAGTAGCACCGTGCCTCTCTGGGCAGCATGGGACCAAAAGTAATGTTACTTTGGCATGTGCTATAATAGCAATATAAAGCTGTAGGGTGAAAAACTCATCAAATAAGAGGTTTTGTTAAAGACTAGGCCCCCCTCAGGTTTTCTATTCATGAAGGTTAGTCTCAAAGTAAATGAATATAAGGAAGGCCTATTAGAATGTCTAATTTTAGGCATCTTTTTGTGTAAAGGAGCATTTAACAAGAAGGCTTTTTCGTCTATTATTTCAAGTACAGATCTACATTTTGTAAGCAAAAGTGAATTAACTCTGAATATAATTTTTATTCCAAGCAAGACTGAAGGATTTTTAAGTCCTCACTTTAAGGCTCACAAAAATGTGTCACAACATTTTACACTTAAGCTGCTTTCATTTGGGGTTTTTCCCCCAAGTTCATGAGGTGTTTGTTGGCGTCTTCTTGTGTGATGAGCCCACGTTTTACAAGTTCTCTCATGTGAAACTGAATAGGCATCATTCCATCTTTAATATGAGTTTGCATCACAGATGGGATTTGATAGGTTTTACCCTCACGGATGAGGTTTTTAATGGCGGAGTTTGAAACTAAAACTTCAAGAGCTGCAACTCGTCCACTGCCATCTGATTTTTGAAGTAGCACTTGTGATATCACTGCTGAAAGGCTTTCTGCCAGCATGCTCTGGATCTGTTTTTGTCGATCTGCGGGGAACACATCAATGATTCTGTCTACAGTTTTATGCGCTCCACTGGTATGCAGTGTTGAAATCACTAAGTGACCTGTTTCGGCTGCTGTTAAGGCGAGCTGGATGGACTCTAAATCTCTAAGCTCACCCACTAAAATCACATCTGGATCTTCTCTCAAGGCTGAGGTGAGTGCATTGGAAAAGCTTTTTGTATGTGTCGCAATTTCTCTTTGAGAGACTAAAGAGTTTTTATTGGCATGAACAAATTCTATAGGGTCTTCAATAGTCAAAATATGTTTTTTGTGATGAACATTAATATAATCAATAAGTGCGGCCATAGTCGTAGACTTTCCGGATCCTGTTGGCCCTGTCACTAGAACTAAACCCCTGTGTACATTGACGAGATCATATAAGTTTGTGGGCATATTCAATTGAGTTAGGGTTTTCAGTTGATGTGGGATGTGTCGAAAGACAGCCGAGAGACCTTGGCGCTGCATAAATACATTACAGCGGAATCTTCCTAAGCCTTCTACCTGATGAGAGCAGTCTAGCTCCCAGTGGGAAACAAATTCCTTTTTTTGCTTTTCATTGAGGATCTGAAACACAAGATGTTTCACTTCATCATGGATCAAAGCTTTATGGTTTGATTTGACTACTTCTCCTTTGATTCTAAAAAAAGGAGGGGAGCCTGAGGTCAGATGTAAATCTGAGGCGTCGTTTTCTGTCATGAATTTAAAAAGTTGATAAATTTCCACATCTTTTTATCGACAGATCGGTCAGCAAAATGAATAGACTTAAGTAGGGCAATTTTACCCCCAGATCCAGGGATCTGGGATAAAGGAGCGGGCGGGACATTTAAATGCATTTAGCGTTTACAGCGCCCCCTCCTTCTTAAGCCTAAACTTTGTTAAACTGTTGAGTATGAGTTCAAAAATTTTAATTAATGTTCGTCCTAATCAAACTCGAGTGGCCAGTATCGATAACGATAAGCTTATTGATTTCCAAATCGATAAAAAAGTGAACCCCACCCATGTGGGGTCCATTTATAAGGGCAAAGTGAAACGCGTGCTCCCCGGGATGCAGTCTGCCTTTGTGGAGATTGGTCTGGAAAAAGCCGCATTTTTATATGTCGCCGATGTTTATGTAGAAGGGCAAAGTCATCACTATGCTATGCCCCCAGAGCCTAATAATGACCAGGAAGAAGAGGGGCCATTACTTAAGGAAGCTTGGACTGAAGAGCTTCAAAAGATGAGGATTCAAGACTTACTTGTCGAAGGGCAAGAGATCCTTTGCCAGGTCGCCAAGGACCCTATTGGTACTAAAGGAGCTCGGATCACAATGCAGATCAGTCTTCCAGGTCGTAGCCTTGTTTTTATGCCCCTAGTAGACCATTTGGGTGTGTCTAAAAAAATACAGAATGAAGAAGAGAGAATTCGTCTTAAGGCCATACTTGAAGACATAGCCCCGAAAGGGGGTGTGATCGTACGTACCGCAGGTGAGGGCAAGGAAGCTTCAGATTTTAAATCAGATTTAGATTATTTCTATCGGCTATGGAAGGAAATTAAAAGAAATTTTGAAAAGCGTAAAACAGCGGGTTTAGTCAATAAAGATTTAGATATTGAGCTTCGAGCACTTAGAGACATGCTTCACGAAGAGATCCAAGAAATCATTATTGATGATGAGCGAGGACGAAAAAAAATTCTAAATTTCTTATCTCAATTTATGCCTAGGTATAAAAACAAAGTTAAAATTTATTCTCAAGATAAACCCATATACGATCTCTATAATATTGAACTGGATGTGAGCCGAGCTCTTGGTAGAAAGATATGGCTTAAATCAGGAGGTTACCTTGTCTTCGATGAGGCCGAGGCACTTGTCGTGGTAGATGTGAATACGGGAAGATTTGTAGGTAAAAAAGACGTGGATGACACGATACTCCAAACTAACTTAGAAGCGGCCAAAGAGATCGCGCACCAGCTCAGAATTAGAAATTGTGGGGGCATCATCATTATTGATTTTATTGATATGTCCAAAGAAAACCACAAAAATCAGGTTCTATCTCTTCTTCAAGAAGACCTGAGCTTGGATCGAGCTAGAACAACCTTAACTTCTATTTCTGAACTGGGATTAGTGGAGATGACCAGGAAAAGAACTAGACCTAGTTTAATCAGCACGCTTTGTGAGCCCTGTGAGTATTGTGATGGTCGTGGTTACGTTAAAAAGGCAATGACAGTGGCTAACGAGATTTTTAGAGCCTTGGAGCGCCAGAAGAATGATATTGATGAGACCAAGCTAGCCGTGGTTCGATGCCATTCTGCTGTGGCCGATTGGGTTTATGCTGATGAGTCCGAAAGTTTAGATTATTTGGAGCAGGTTTTAGGATGTTCAGTAGTCTTTAAAGTGGAGTCTCATTTTCATACTGAAGAATTTGATATTGAGCTTCGAGACCGCTACTGAACTGAGTTTGAGCTTGGAACCAAGTGCTTATCGTCGTATTCGTATTCACTCAAAAAGCTCAAATTGCTACAGAATATCTATTGACAAGAATTTGCCTCCGTGGGAGTTTAACTTACTTAACCCAGGCCTATATGAGCTAAAATAGTTCAATTAACGTCGTTGATTTAGGTCTTTGGGAAAACATGATATGGAGGTTTCCATGTACGCCATAGTTCAAACCGGTGGGAAACAGTATAAAGTTGAAGCAGGCCAAAAATTTAAAGTCGAAAAACTCGAAAAAGAGGTAGGAGACGAATTTGAACTTACAGATGTGCTTTTGATCGGAGGAGATAAAGTCATTGTTGGGGTTCCTCGTGTAGAAGAGGCCAGCGTAAAAGTAAAAGTGGCTCATCAAGCTCGAGCTAATAAAATTATAGTTTTGAAAAAGAAAAGACGTCAGGGATACCGCAAACTTCAGGGACACCGTCAGTCTTATACAGAGCTTTTGGTTCAATCTATTTTAGGTCCTGGAGGACTTAAGAGTGTTGTAAAACCTGAGAAGAAAACAAAAGCTAATGCAACGCCTAAAGCTAAAAAAGCGACTCAAGAGGAGGCCAACTAATGGCATCGAAAAAAGCAGCAGGAAGCTCCAAGAACGGACGCGACAGTAATAGTAAGCGTCTTGGTGTGAAAAGATTTGGTGGCCAGTGGGTAAAACCAGGAACTATCATTGTAAGACAACGTGGAACTCAGTTTCACGTTGGAAACAATGTGGGTATCGGGCGTGATCATACTATTTTTTCTTTGATTGATGGAAAAGTACAATTTGAGCGTTTAGATAAAAAGCGTCAAAAAATTAGCGTTTACCAACAAGAGACTAACTAGTTTCTCAGAAACTTTGAGCTTGCGCCCTATTTAGTGGGTGCAAATTCTGCAAAGCCCCAAATTAAAAGTCAAATTCTCGGTTATCTTCTCAAACCCTTCCCTAACTAGGGCCAAGCCCTTAAACTTTCTGTGAAAATTAAATTTTAATTATTAATTAAGAGTGAGCCATGTCTAAAAAAATGAGTTTTATAGATAAAGCCCAAATTCTCGTAGCTTCAGGGAAAGGTGGAGCGGGTTCTGTAAGTTTTCGTCGTGAAGCTATGGTTCCACGTGGAGGGCCTGATGGGGGCGATGGTGGTGCTGGTGCTTCTGTTTTCTTTGAAGTGGATCACAACTTAAATACGCTCCTAAATTTTAAATTCAAAAAAAAATTTTTAGCTCCCAATGGAATTCCTGGCCGAGGTCAAAAAATGACGGGTGCAGATGGTGAAGATCTCATTATCAAGGTTCCAAAAGGAACTTTAATTTTTAATACTGAGACTGAAAAACTAGTCGTAGATATGGCGGAAGTTTCTAGGTTTAAATTGTGTCAAGGTGGGCGTGGTGGAAAAGGAAATACATTTTTTAAAACCAGTGTGAACCAAGCCCCTACACATGCCCAGCCTGGTGAAGATGGAGAAGAAATTCAATTAAACTTAGAACTCAAGCTTTTGGCTGATGTGGGTCTGGTAGGTTTTCCTAATTGTGGAAAGTCCACTTTAGTTTCGTGTTATTCCGCAGCAAGGCCCAAAATTGCAAATTATCCTTTTACCACTTTGACCCCTAATTTAGGCGTAGTGAAAGTAGATGAACTCAAAAATTTTGTCATGGCAGATATTCCAGGGATTATCCCCGGTGCACATCAGGGTGAAGGTTTAGGTTTTGAGTTTTTGAGTCATATAGAACGCACTTCTGTTTTTCTTCATGTTTTAGACGGAGACCCTCATAACCAAAGAGACCCTATTGATGATTATCAAAAAATTAGATTTGAGTTAGAAGAGTATAGTAAGGGTGACAGAAACAAATTTGGTTCTTTAACAGATCGTAAAGAGATCATCTGTGTGAATAAGTCAGATCTTTTAAGCGACTCTCAAAGAAATGAGCTACGTCAAAGGTTTTTAGATTTAGGACAAAAAGAAATCTGCTTTGTATCAGCTGCGACAAGGGAAAGCTTGGATACTTTAAAAAATAAAATCATAGCCGAGGTATACTCTTGAAAAAGACAAAACGAGTTGGAGTTTTTGGTGGATCATTTAACCCCCTTCACCAAGGCCATGTGACTAGCCTAGAAGAGGTTTATAAAAAACTAAATTTAGATGAAATAAAAGTCATCCCAGTTTATCAAAGCCCAGGCAGAGAACTCATTGAAAGTCCAATGCCTGTGCAAAGATTAGAGATGTTGAAGCTTGGCCTTAAAGCCTATTCAGAATATGTAGAGATTGATGAGCGTGAGATCAATAAAAAAGAAGTGAGCTATTCTGTTCATACAATGAAGGCATTGGCCGAGGCCAATCCAGAATCAGAGTATTTTTTGATTATTGGAATGGATCAATTCATAAACTTTGATAAGTGGAAGAATTTTGCCGAACTTTTAAGTTATACAAATTTAGTTGTAACCACCCGGCCAGGGTATTTTTTTCCAATTAATAGAGAAGCTTTGCCTGAAGGAGTACAGCCTTTAGTTGAAGAGTTTGCCGATCAATTCATAGTTTTAAATACAGATACAAATATTCAATTTCTTCGGATTAAAGACGTGGATGTGAGCTCTACTGAAATACGAAAAAAGATTAAGCTTGAGCACTCTTTAGATAAATTTGTGCCCTTAGAAGTACAAAATTATATATTAGAAAATAAACTCTACTTAAGAGCGGCTACTGACTCTATAGACTTTGAAGCTTTAACTGAAAGAGTATTTACTTTTTTTAAAGATAAAGATGCCATCCACCCAAGATCATATGATATGACTGAGCAGAATTATATATCTGATTATGTTCTTGTCACTTCAGCCAGCAATAAGATATTTGTAAAAACCTTAGTCGATCAAATGGTGGAGTTAGTTAAAAATGAATTTTCGATACGCCCTATTGGCGTCGAAGGTTACGATGAAGCCGGCTGGGTGGTTGTGGATTATGGAGGGCTCATTGCTCACGTATTTTACGAACCCCTACGACAAGAAATTTGTTTTGAAGACCTGCTCAAGAAAGCACTCAATAGAAGGCCTGAGTTTTAAGTTATTTTTAAATAGCGCTTATGTCTAAATATTCTTTTAAAAAAATAAACCTTATATATATTCAGAGTTCATCCATAGGTTGGTCGGATGATGTCGAGAAGCTTTATTTAAAAAAAATATCGCCTTATGTTGGATTCCAAACTCTACCTATTAAGTCTAAATCTTTGGGGCGCTCTGAAAGTTCTGTGAAGTGTGAATTAGAGTCACAAAGTATACTTAAAAAAATTGATGATAAATCTCTAGTCTGGGTTTTTGATGAAGCTGGTGAGTCGCTGACCTCTGAAAAATTAGCTCAAGATCTAGAGTCTTCTTTTTTAGAAGGCCCCCAGAAGGAGCTGAATCTCATTATCGGTGGTGCATTTGGGTTAAGCGATAAACTGAAAGCCCAGGCCCAAAAGAAAATATCTCTTTCCAAGTTGGTTTTCAATCACCATATAGCCAAATCCGTCGTCCTAGAACAACTCTATCGCAGCTTTAAAATCATCCATTCTGAGTCCTACCATAATATTTAAAATCTAAAATAATTTTTAGCGTAGAGTCGCAGCTTTAGTTCTAGCAAGCTCTGTATTAAGAAATTTCGTTGCTATTTTCACTCAAAACGAGATTCGGACAAATAGTTTCCAAGGTTTAAATATTTAGTTCTAAGCATGGACCCAATTTTGTATCGATTACAGAATGAAGTTCATTTTGAAACAAATTTTATCTTTAGATCTTAGAGCCTGTGTGGTTTGTGAAAAATTATTTATTGCAGATATTCCTTTGTGTCAGTGCTGCCAGGCGGATTTGTTTGTGGAGATGGAGTTGTGTCGTGGGCCTTTAATTTTTAAAGGGGTCTTGGTCTACCCCATTGTGAAATGGAACCAACTAAATGATTTTTTGATTCGTCCTTTAGTGTATTCATTGAAATCTGGCAAGAATACACTTCTATCGTTCTGGCTGGCTGAGCTTTGGAATATAAAATATAAAGCTTGGCGGCCCATTTTTAAGAGTCTGGCTCCCATTCCGGGAAAAGCAGGAAATGAAAAAGATCATGCTTATCGATTTGGTGCGGGGCTCGCTGAGGCTCTTGAAATGAAGTTTGTTTGTCCTGGCCGACGTCTTGGTCTGAAATCACTTAAATCTCTTGGCCTAGCGGAAAGAAAACAATCCGTTAGTTTTGATCTAAAGTTAAGCTACCAAGAGTCTGTTTTTCGTAAACTCCTTCTGGTCGACGACATATATTGTACCGGAGCAAGCACTGAGGCTTATTGGGAGGCGCTGAAAATAAAGAGCTCCAAACATGTTGCTGTGATAGCTTACCGAGAAAAAAAGCAACTTTTGTAGTGATTTCGAGTTTAATGAGTATCGGGTAAGAAAGAGTCGGTTTGAACCTACTTATAAGGTCTTTATCTAGGCAATAATCTTAAAACTCGATATACTTGGAGAACTATGAAACTTTTTATATTTATTACTTTTCTTTTTTCTTTTTTGAATCCGGCACTTTCTAAAACAAAAGCTATGGACCCTGTGGCTGAGCTGAAACGTATGACTCTTCAATATTCACACCAAGGCTATGTTTACTCTTATGTTAAAAAAGTCACGACCTCCGCATTTTTTTCTAATAAGCCAAAGTCTGTTTCTGGGAAAATCTATTTTGCAAAAAACCACTTAAAAATGATCTTTGATGATGAGCCTAAACAAATTTTCTTATATAAAAATGGAAAATCGTGGGTTAAAAGCGGAAAAGATCCGGTAGTAGATTTAAAAAAACAAGCCAAGCATCCTCTTCTGTCACTCGTAGTTGGAGATGATAAGGATTTAGATAAGTTTAAAATTAAGTTAATGAGTCAAAAAGATAAAAAAATAGTTCTTGAGCTTAAGCCCAAGTCTTCAAAGTCCAGCTCAGGTTTTAAAAAGTCTATTTTAGATATTGATACAACTAGGCCGACTATAGACAAGCTCACTTTTTGGGATGATCTAGGTAATAAAACAGAGATTATTTTTGAGAAAACAAGATTTAAGAAAAAGTTTAATAAAAATTATTTTACAATTTAGCAAAGGATTCGTATGAGCCCAACTTGGTTTACAATTAAAACTCTAGTCGTCACATTTGTTGTGGTTTCGTTGATGCAGATTTCAATAGGTGGCAAATCACTTGAGAGTCGGTATTTATCTTGGATGAAAAGCTTGGCATTATCTCGTGATATTCAAGGTATCGCAGAAGGCGGAAAACAGATGAGTAGTAAAATTTATAATAAATATGGAAAGTCTGTGGAAGAAGAGCCCAATGCAGAGCCAGTAGAAATTCCAGTAGATGGCGAGAGCATTTAGGTCTTTCTCATAAAGCTTCTTGTATCTTCATTTGGAACTAATACATAAAAAGCATTTTGAAATTCAAAATGCTTTTTATGTTTGATATAGAAAATATTTTTATACTTAAGCGTGAGTATTGTTAAACCACTCTTTAGATCCTTTAGGGTCAGGCTTCATGCTGGCGTCACCTTCAGTCCAATTGGCTGGGCAAACTTCACCTTTCTCAGCTGTGAACTGATAAGCCGTTAATAAACGAAAAGCTTCATCTACGTTTCTTCCGACGGAGAGATTGTTGATTGTAGCGTGTTGGATGACATTTTTATCATCAATTAAAAATAGTCCTCTTAAAGCAACTCCATCTTGAGTGAGAACTTCATAGTCTCTAGCAACATTTTTATTTAAATCAGCTAGAATTGGAAAGTTCACCTCACCTAATCCACCGTCATTGCGGTCAGCTTGGGTCCAAGCTAAATGTGAAAAAACAGAATCCACTGAGCAAGCAATGATTTCACATGATTTAGCTTTGAACTTTGGTGCTGCATCTGAAAATGCAACGATTTCTGTGGGGCAGACAAATGTGAAATCTAATGGATAAAAGAAAAGAATTTTCCATTTTCCATCGTAATCTGACATTTTGACTTCTCCAGGCATTCCTTCAACGAGGGCTTGGCATGAAAAATCCGGGGCTGTTTGTCCTACTAAGCGTGACATAATTTTCTCCTTGTAATTGAATATCTAAAATAGATAATTAAGTTAAATATAATATTTGTGGCTCTCATGAAAAGCCACGTTGTGTTTTTTAGATCAGGGACTATCTATCGATAGACCCCATCACTCGTTTCATAAAATGGTTAAGCGCTTCTGATTTGCTGGAGCCTTGCTCTGTAAGTTTATAAACCTCAACAGCGCCAAGTAGGTTCGATAGAACCTCGCCGAGCACATCGAGTTCGGCCTCTTTGAAAGCGCTGTTTACGCTTAGGATTTCAATGACTTCAGCAGCATGTTCCAAACCCTTTGCTGAGCCGTCAGTTTCTGCTTTCTCAGTTAAACTTCTAATGATGGGCAATTTCATCGACCAACTCCTTCAATGCGTCCCATTTATTGGTTTGCACCTGTTTTATAAACTGATCTTTAGCATAAATAGCCACTGTGGGTAGATTTGTAACTTCGGCGAGTTTTCTGGACTCTGGTGAGTTCTCAGCGTCTACATAGTAAAAATCCACACCTGATGTTTCGCCAGCTACTTTAGAAAGTTTAGGCTTAATCATGCGGCAGTTTCCACACCATGAAGCTCCAAAAAGAACTAAACTTTTTTCTGAACTCTCTAAATTCTCTTTCAGGTTATCGCTGTCTAAGGCTTTCATAAAAAACTCCTTTGTGAGTTGTTATAATGATCGTTATTAGTGCAGAGATCCAATACTTATTTTATATTTAATTATAGCTTTATACTATAATTATTAAAATTCAATAGTTTTGGCGAAAACCTTTGGGTGGGGGTGTATTCATCATAAAGTCTATGTGAGTATCCAAGGCCCAGAGGCCCCAACATGAGAATTAAGAGGATGAGCGACTTTTTTCTGAATCCAGTGATGGATTCGAACCAGAGATTTTAAGTTCACAGAAGTCTTATAGCCCATACGTTTTAATAAATAGACTAAATCCTCAGTTGCTAGATTCCCAAGAGCTCCGGGTGCATAAGGACATCCTCCTAAACCTCCAATACTTGTATCAAAACTTCTAATGCCCCAGTTGAGACTTTCAACTACATTGGCTAGAGCTGTGCCTCTTGTGTCGTGAAAATGCATAGCGATCCTATTCATAGGAAGTCTTTTTTTCTCACAGAGGTCCAAAAAATTTCTAACTTGTTTGGGGCTGGCTACACCAATCGTATCTCCAATTGAAACTTCGTGAACTCCCATTTTAAAAAATTTATCGGTGAGTTTTACTGCTCTAGCTAGAGAGGTTTGACCTTCAAAAGGGCAACCAAAGACAGTACTGATATAAGCGCGAAGCTTAATTTTATTTTTGGTAGCAAGCTTGATGATAGGAATCATCCGTTCAAAGCTTTCTTTGATACTGCAATTTGTGTTCTTGAATGAAAATTTTTCAGAAGTCGCTGTGAATAAAGAAGCTTTTTCTGAAGGATTTTTTAAAAACTCCTGCATTCCATATTCGTTAGGAACTAGCGCACTCAGGCTCAATTTTTTAGGACGTGCTGTCCACTTGTTCAAGGACTTTGCCATTCTTTCTGTTCCATACATTTGAGGAACCCACTTGGGCGAAACATAGGCCCCAAACTCAATCTGGTTTAAGCCAGCAACAGCTAGTTTTTTGACAAGAGTGACACGGTCAGCAGTGGAGAGTATTTTTTTTTCATTTTGGAGTCCATCACGTGGGCCAACTTCGATTATTTTGACGTTGAGATTTTTCATCATTTGAGACTCAAGAGTTTGAAGTTAATGGGGACATCTTGATTTTCTTTTACATTCAGTTTTAAAATTTCACCATGTTGTCCTGCTTTAAGCTGATGTTCCATTTTCATGGCTTCTAGTAGGATAAGGGTTTCTCCTTTTTCTACCGCATCTCCTTCAGATTTGTAAATTTTTAAAACTTTTCCAGGTAATGGAGAGAGAATTTGATTTTTGTTTTGGCTTTCGTTTTCATTTTTTTCAAAGCGAGCATAAATCGGAATGGAGTTTTGGTTTTTATCCAAAAAATAATTTGAATTGAGTGGGCTATGGCCTCCAAAGGGGGAAACCTCTTGAGAGGTGTTGACCGGTCGAACATAAGAAAGTTCGGACGCGCCAAGTTCTAAATCTTCTTTTCGTTTTTTTAATTTAAAATCATTCATGAAGTGAGTCGTCATGCTGGCATCTTTAAAATCAGCATGATTTAGAATTTGGTGCAGCAAATAAAGATTAAGCTCAATGCCACCAAAGGAAATTTTAGTCAATTCTTCTTGCATCTTTAAAAGAGCCTGCTCTCTATCAGTTCCGTGTACAATGAGCTTTGCAATCATGGAGTCATAAAAAGAGGAGATCACATCGTGTGTTTTAAAGCCCGAATCAAATCTCTCAGTGCCAGAATAATAAAACTCTTTGAGCTCTCCAATACTCGGAAGACCTTCGGCAGTTTCTGCACAGATTCGGGATTCAATGGCGTGCCCGCAGGGTA
Organism: uncultured Bdellovibrionales bacterium; assembly: GCA_937936325.1. Lineage (GTDB taxonomy): Bacteria > Bdellovibrionota > Bdellovibrionia > Bdellovibrionales > UBA1609 > CALGWV01. Next base: position 12,828 of record CALGWV010000055.1, read on the forward strand.
TAATCTGATCTTCGTGCCATGTGAGCTTTTCGTTAAAAGCGGTTTTAATTTGAGCCGAAACTAGATCTATATTATAAATAAGCTCAGTGACAGGATGTTCGACTTGTAGCCGAGTGTTCATTTCTAGAAAGTAAAACTGGTTTTGATCAAAGAGGTATTCCACAGTGCCTGCATTTTTATAATTGGCAGTTTGGGCCAAACTCGTAGAGAGCTTCATCAAATGACCTCTTTGTTCCTTGGAAATAGAGGCTGATGGAGCTTCTTCAATTATTTTTTGGTGGCGTCTTTGGACACTGCACTCACGTTCTCCTAAGGCCCAAACCTTAGATTCAGAATCTCCAAAAATTTGAACTTCAATGTGCTTTGGAGACTCAAGATATTTTTCTATAAATACTTGATCATCTCCAAAGCAACTCAAACTTTCTTTTTTTGCTGAATCAAATCTGTCCTGAAATTCATCTGGAGTTCGAACCACTCGCATTCCTCTTCCACCCCCACCATGAAGAGCTTTGATGAGAACCGGGTATTTAATTTTAAGGGCTTCTTTTTTAAATTCACTAAGATCTTGTTTCTTGGAGAAAAAGTAAGGAAGAGTGGGCACCCCTGCTTTTGTGCAAAGCTCTTTAGCTTTGTTTTTATTTCCAAAGGTGGAAATATTTTCAGGTGTCGGACCGATAAACAAAATTTTATGATCTAAACAGAGTTGAGCAAATTCTGAGTTTTCAGATAAAAACCCAAACCCGGGATGGAGGGCATCAGCTTTTAACTTCACACAAGCATCTACAATTTTTTGTGCATTAAGATAACTTTCTGAAGCAGGCCCTTCTCCAATGCAAAATCTTTCATCTGCTTCTCTATAGGCCTGGCTCAACTCATCGGGTTTGGAATGAAGGAGCAGGCTCTTATAGCCTAACTTTTTGCAGCTCTTGATGATTCGACAAGCCACTTCCCCCCTATTAGCAATCGCAATTTTTTTCATCAAGTAGAATACCTTACAGTGTTAGAGTTGTTACAAGCCAGCCCTTCGCAGACGCTGGCGTCGGCACATAATAAGTTTGAGGCAAAACTTTGGTGCCAGGCACCTTTTGAGGATG
>CALGWV010000056.1 GCA_937936325.1 uncultured Bdellovibrionales bacterium
GAGAAACACAGTGCTTGATAGAGCTCATAAATGATCAGAAACTGGCCGAAAAAGCCGATCACTTGGGCGAATGCCTGTTTCAACTGGTCCGAGTTCTGAAAGCTCAGGCAGGGGGCTGACCCCCAATTTCAGAAGAGAACCCAAGAGAACCTAGAAGAGAACCCAAGAGAACCTAGAAGAGAACCAATTTCTGTCTCTCGTTGAGACAAAAATTGTCTTTGTTTGAGCTCAGGTGCTTGTTATATGGGTCTTAGCTGGGATTGGATCTTGCTCTATTGAGTCCGTGTAGTGAATCAATCACTACAAATAAATTTACACAGGAGAACGTAAATGAAAACAAACAAAATAGTTACATTAATAGCCTTAAGCATCGCTTTCGTAGGTTGTGAGAAAATGAAATCTAGCACTGCTGTTAAAGCACCTGTTAGCCAAGAAATGCAAACAAGCATCTCTTTGGATGCTTTTAATGGATATGTAAATACAGTCCACAAAGAGAACACGGCTGATTATACTTGGACTTATGCTAGTCTTTTAGACTGTATTGGTAACCCTACAGTAAACCTCAGCAAAGGTGATATTTATAGAGTTTCAGCAAACTATGTAAGTGATAACGCTAAAACTGATTTAGAAGCACTTATTGCTGAATATAAAAATACTGTTGCACCAAAGTTCGATATGTATGCTGAGCAAGATAAAAAAAATGACATCCAAAATTCAGTGGATCAACAACGTTTAGCTTTAGCCAAAGCTTCTAAGAGCAAAATATCTGCTTATGAAAAGTTAATTGTAACTTTAAAAACAGATCTTACTCAGTGTTATGATGCCACTCTTGAAGCTATCATTACTGACGCTGATGTAAAATTGGACATTCTTACAAAAGTTTCAAACATGTCAGGTTTAGGTGCTGAAGCTCCGAATGTACAAACAATGATTACTGATTTAAAAGCTAAAACAGATCGTCAAATTGAAGCTATCGAAACTAAAAAAGAAATTGTTTATGATCTTAAAAAGCGTCAAGCGTATATCGATAATCTTGTAAATGCTCAGATTTAATCTTTAGATTAATAATACTTAAAAGCCCTTCAATCTTTTTGAGGGGTTTTTTTTTACCAAAGCTAGAATCCCTTAAAAACTACTATTCCTCAATCAATACAGCAAAGCTTTATAAATCAATTTTAAAAAAACACAAAGCTTTTGAACTCAGACTTACTCTAGTCGACTCAACTTGAAATTCACTTTTTTATAGTCTTTTTGTGTCTTGGCGGCTTCTTGAGCTGCAGTGATACGGTCTTTAAGTTTGGGGTGTGTTTTAAATAAAGCTGGAATTTTTGAATCTAAGCCACCAGTACTGTCTAAAAGTTTTTGAAAAATATCAGCCTGAGCCTGGACATTGATTTTGTTATTTAACATTCTTGCCAATCCTTTTTTGTCAGCATCCACCTCGAACTCTCTCGTATGGGATAAACTTAAGATCCACCCTCCTTGATCTGCAAGTATAGCAATAATCCCAGAGACATCCCCTAAAACCAATTGCACCAACCCAAACAAACCTATTGATGTCAGCACTCCTTTAAGAGCGTGTCGACCTTTAACGTGAGCCAACTCGTGGGATAAAACGGCCAAAACCTCTTCCGGAGTCTCAGCAAGTTTAACTAAACCTTCATGAATAAAGATCTGCCCCCCCAACAGGGCCACAGCATTGGGGTCTGATTTTTTAACGAGATGCACAGGGATTTCTTTTCTTTCCTCGTCTGTCATCACATGTGAGATCAACTCATTTAAATCCTTTAGCTTTTTAGGATCACGCACCCTGATACTTTCTGGATAAAGCACAGGAGCTAAGCGATCGCCTATAGACCTCTCCACACTAGGTGAAATAAGAGTGGTCGCCAAACCGCTGGCCAAAGTTTTTACATTAAATATCGCATAGCAAAACAATAGAGCGAGCAGCCCCAAAATAACTAACGTCACCTTATCAGTGAATTGAGCTTTTTTGTGCTCTTTTTGGTTTTCCACTGGTCTTAGGCTTACGAGTTGTTTGGCCACCGGGTCTTTTTTGTTTAAATATAACGAAAGCTCGGGGTGACGCTTCATATCTATAAACAAATATCTATTAGCGGCCCCTCCGTATTTGAGGTGAATTTCTGAAAAATGAAGTCTTGAAACTTCATAACTATTTTCAGAAACTCGCAGCTCGTTTCCAGATATCGAAATATCAACCATTTCTTTTTTTAAAGTTTCTTTAGATAAAATGATCGGCATTTTTATTTTCCTTAATTTATAAATTTAAATAAATTTTTAATATCTTGTAGACTATGATGGGCTTTCACAACATATCTGACCACTGCCTGATCTCGAGCTACTGTGGGCCATCTCATAACCCCGACCACAAGTCCTTGCTTCTCGAGTTGCATTTGCATTTGGATTGCTTTTTCCTCAGCCCCTAAGAGTTTAATGCCAATGGGGGACTCTGAGGCAAAACAAAACTCGAGTTTTAGGCTTTGCAAAAGACTCCAGAGTTTTAGTCTTTTTTGGTCAATAAAATGAATTTGCTCCAAGTTATAGCTTAACTGCTCCACCACGAGTGGAGAAACCCCAGTGCTATAAATAAAGCTCTTGGCATGATTGATTAAAAAATTTATTACTGTTTGACTGGCGCAAATAAGCCCGCCCTGGGAAGCCCAAGCCTTACCCATACCATGCATCCGAATGAGTTTAGGATGATCTAAATCCAAACCCATTTCTTCAGAGAGTCCTCTTCCCTGCTCCCCAAAAACACCGCTCGAATGAGCTTCATCCACATATAAAAAAGCATCATGCTTAAGAGCTAAAGACCAAAAGTCTTTCAATCGGGTTTGTAATCCTTCCATAGAGTAGACCGACTCAATGACAATGACTTTAGGCCCTTCAACTTCTTCTTCCAAGAGGGTTTCAAGATCTTCAATGGAGTTATGCTTAAAAATAGTTTTGGAACAAGCTGAAAGACTTATAGCTTGAATGAGGCTCGCATGATTATTCTGGTCTGAGAAAATTTTAAACTCGGCGGGTAGACTTGAAAAAAACCCCAGATTAGCTTGAAAGCCTGAGCAGAACAAAAGGCTTTGCTCGGATTTAAAGAATAAGGCTGCTTGTTTTTCATACTCAAAGTGTCTCTGACTCAAACCAGGAACCAGCCTTGAAGAAGACGCCCCCATTGAAGCTGGTCGAAGTTCTTTTAAAAAACTTTTTTTATAGTCTTCATCTTGTGAAAGCCCTAAGTAATCGTTAGTGCAAAAATCCACAAGGTCGGAATCTAGAATTTTTAACTCACGCCATAAGTTTTGATCTTGTCTTTTAAAGTTATAACTCTCAAACATAGGTCAAAATTCCTGCTAAGTCATTTCTGATTTTCAAACTCAAAGCTAAACTCACCTAAATCTTCATCATAAAGTAAATTGGGAACCTATAAAGATTTAGAAGTCAGGCCACACTCTTCAAAAAGCTCGCGATCTGTTTGCACTTCAAAGTTAGGAGAGGTTAAAAGTGTTTCACCTAGAAAAATAGAATTTGCTCCAGCCAAATACAGCAAAAACTGATCTGAGCTAGTGAGCTTATTTCTACCAGCGCTTAGGCGAATCATTGACTCTGGCATCAACACCCGAGCTGCGGCCACTAAGCGTACAATATCTAAAGCAGGCACATCATCATGGTCTTCCATGGGTGTTCCAGGAATTTGCACTAAAGTATTTACAGTCACGCTTTCAGGTTGCGGCGAAAGTGAACTCAAAGTTTCTAAAAAACCTATGCGATCCTCATGGGACTCACCCAAGCCTAAAATTCCACCTGTACAAACAGTAAGGCCGGCCTGTCTCACGTTATTTAAAGTCTCCATACGGTCTTCAAAATTTCGTGTAGAAATAACAGAGCTATAAAAATCTTTTGAAGTATCTATATTATGATTATAAGCATGCAAACCGGCTTCTTTTAAACGCACAGCTTGCTCTTCCTTAATCATTCCTAAGGTACAGCAGACTTCAAGGCCTTTTTTCTTAACGAGCTTGACCATCTCTATGACTTGATCAAACTGAGGGCCGTCTTTGACTTCTCTCCAAGCCGCTCCCATGCAAAATCGAGTGGCTCCTTTTAATAGAGCCTCATCTGCTTTTTGAGAGACCACATCAAGATCTAACAAAGCCTCTTTTTCTAGCCCTGTATTATAATGGGCAGATTGAGGACAATAGCCACAATCCTCAGGACACCCCCCTGTTTTGATCGATAAGAGTTCGCTGGTTTGAATCTCACCAGGTGTATGATGTGTTATATGTACATGATGAGCTTGGGAGACCAATTCAAAAAGGCTCATATTGTAGATTGCTTGGACCTTGTCGAATTGAGTGGGTTTTGCTTTTGCCATAGGCTCTAATATGCCTTTTTTGACTTTGAAACTCCCTACTCGATGCGCTAACTTTAAATATCTCAATTTCAGGAGACTTGAAGACTATGATATTAAGCTCACCTCTTATCATCAGCGCCACAAAAACTGAGCTTTCGCTCGCACTAAAGCTTTTACCCACAGAGCACAGCTTAGTGGTCGGAGTTGGTGTAAACAGACAAAAATTAAAAGAAGCCCTCAGCTTAAACACATACAAAGAAGTTCTTCTTTTTGGAGCCGCAGGATCTTTAACCCGAGATCTAGAGTTAGGTGAACTTGTTGAAGTGCAATGTCATATAGATGCATCCTCATCACAAGAATATCAGTCTCAGAAACTAGACCTTGATTTAAGAACTAAAGCCGTCACCTCATTGTGCTTAAGGAAACCTCTCTTTAATCCTCAGCTTAAAAAAGAATTTATAAAAAAAAATCCTAAAGCTAAAATAGTTGAAATGGAATCTTTAGAGGTTTCAATGATTTGCACTCAATTTAAAATCCCATTTAAACACTTGAGATTTATCTCTGATTACGCAGACAATCCTCTGTCTCGCTCCCAATTCATTGCTCTATGTGAAGATTTCAAGTACAAATACTCTTAACTCACAAGGGGATTCTAATGCCTGAAACTTATTATGGCGACTACCTTAAGCTACCAAAGTTACTTGACTCGCAGACTCCTCTTAGCTTTGGCTCCTCAAGCCCTCAACATGATGAGATGCTTTTTCTTGTGATTCACCAGTCCTACGAACTTTGGTTTAAACAAATTTTGTTTGAGCTTTCCAGCGTTATTGGGCTTTTTAATACTGATAATGTCACTGAGAAAAATCTCTACACCTGCACCCGGAGACTGGGACGCATGCTCACAATTACAGAGTTGTTTAAGGATCACATCAAAGTCTTAAACACACTTGAACCCAGCGAATTTTTAGAGTTTAGAGATCACCTGGTCCCCGCTTCTGGGTTTCAAAGTTTGCAGTTTAGAATGATTGAGCACGGACTTGGTTTAAAACATGATGCTCGCTATCACGAAGCCTTTGTCGGACGCCTTAACCAAGAAGATCAAAAAAAATTGGCAAACTTTGAAGCCCAGCCTAATTTGTTTCAAGTCCTTGATGCTTGGTTGGCGCGCATGCCTTTTGCGGAAACACAGAACTACAACTTCTGGGATGAGTATATTAAATCGGTGCTCACCCAAACTGAGAAAGACCAGAGAACTTTAAATCAAAATAAAGATAAGTTTTCAAAAGAGCTTTTCAAAAAAGAACAGGCCAACATCTCTCAACTTCAAAAAAGCTTCACTCAGCTCTTAGATAAAAAAAGCCATGACAGCCTAGTTGAATCAGGCCAAAGACAATTTGGGCACAAGGCCTTTATTAATGCTCTATTTATATTTTTATATAAAACAGAACCTCATATGAACCTGCCATATGAGGTCTTAAAAACCCTTGTACATATAGATGAAAATTTATTTTTATGGAGACAAAACCATAGAGTGATGGCTCAACGCATGCTAGGCAGTCGCATGGGAACCGGGGGCTCTTCTGGGGTGGACTACCTTAAAAAGTCGACCTATGAGAACAGACTCTTTCAGGATTTATATCAACTCTCTGGCTATTTAGTGCCTGACAAAAGTAAGCCCAAGCTCCCAGATGAAATCTTAAAACAACTCAACTTTCAGAAGCTGTGAAAAAATATGTCATCTCACCTACTCAAACTTAAACCTCATTTTTCGCGTTTTCTAAAACATCACCAAGACAAGCTCTACTTTACATCGCACTCACATCATTTTTGGCCCGACGTCAGCTTTAAGGGTCATATGAAATATTGGGACCTCAGCTCTCAATACGTTGATGATAAGTGGGAACTTATTTTAGGTGAAGAGTTCAACCTGTTCAAAAAATTCACGGCACTCAATCTTAATGTTTCGAAGCCTCAGAACATCACTCTGGCTCCAAACAGTCACGAGCTTGTCTTTAGGCTTTTTTCACATTTTTCAGACTTTTCTAAAATCCGTGTTCTGAGTTCCGATTCTGAGTTCTACAGTTTTCAACGCCAAATTCTCAGGCTCAAAGAAGAAGGCTTGATATTAGATCAAATCCCTACTCAAGATTTTGCTAGCTTTAAGGATCGTTTTTTAGAACAAATAAAAAAACATGACTATGACGTCATATATATTTCTCAAGTCTTTTTCAACTCCGGGTTTTGCATCCAAGATTTAAAGTCATTAGTGGACGCTACAAGTGAAAAAACACTGTTTATAGTAGACGGGTATCATGCCTATATGGCATTGCCTGTGGACATTAAATCCATTGAAGAGAGAGTGTTTTATATTTCCGGAGGCTATAAATATGCCATGGGCGGAGAAGGAGCTTGCTTTTTATATAGCCCTCGCACGGATCTTCGCCCTGTAAATACAGGTTGGTTTGCCCATTTTGGAGAGTGGAACTTTGATTCTAATATTACTTATCAAAACGATGGATCTCACTATGCAGGCTCCACTTTTGATGGCACCGCTTTGTTTAGGCAAAATGCGGTTTACAAATGGCTTGAGGAACAGTCTATTACACCAATGATCTCCCACCAACATGTAAAAGCTTTGCAAAAAATGTTTCTGCAGGAACTCGCGCATACTGAGTATAATCATGAAAATTTAGTACATCAAAATATAAATGAAATCGGAAATTTTTTATGCTTTGATTTTAAAAGTCCAAAAAAAGCAAAGAAACTTTATACAGATCTCAAATCTAAAAATATTGTAACTGACTATAGAGGTTCAAGACTGAGGTTTGGTTTTGGATTAGCTCATGACGAATCTGACATTCTGAATTTAAGTCAAATCTTAAAAGCTTAAGGGCGTCTTGAGATGTGCCATGAGCACACAACAAAAAGCGCACACTCACAGCTTTGTTTAAACGAATAAACTATAGAACATTAAAGTTAACAAGCTTAGTCTCAAGAGGTGACGAATCATCCAGAGCACATAGGGTAGAGTGATCACCTGCTTTATAATAAGGGTTATAAGCTCTCATAACGGCACTATGTACAATGGAGACTGTAGCATTAGCATGAGCAATAAAGTTGATTGTAGCTAAAACCTCGTCTTTTTCAATTGGGTAATGCTCAGTTTCTGTGACTTCAACAACAGCATCAGCATCTGCAATAACATGGAAGAGGTTAGAGTTAAAAAGAGTCGGCTGAACTTCAACTCTCACCTGCACTTTCAAATCACTGTAACTAGAGTTAATACCCACATCAAAAAGCATGAATGAGTCTGTTGTGGAGTCATATTTAACTACAACACCTGGAGTGATTGTTACTTTAGAACTTTTATATGGACTGCCGCCGAAAGAAGGTACATCAGGGGCACATTTAAAAAGAGTGTCTTTACCAAAAACCATGGGAACTTCTAGTTGTGCCACTAAGTTTTTATTCTGCTTATCAGCAACGGGATTGTGAGCTGAAGAAAACTGTGACGCAACTAAAACGAGCCTGTAATTTAAATTGTGTAACTGCGATTTAATTTTTATCGAATCTGTCACCGTATTCAATAGCGAACCTGTTCATGGCAGGTTTCCAATCTCTTAAAGGCATTGTCCATTTCTTAGATGCATTTTTAACAGCTAAA
>CALGWV010000057.1 GCA_937936325.1 uncultured Bdellovibrionales bacterium
AAAACTGAATCAGGTTATAGAAACAGACACCCAGTTTTTTTATTCATGAAGCTCATCTGGGCAGATAAACAGATCACTGAGCTCTTGTCTGGTTCTACTGTTCCGCGCTCTGAAAGCTCAGGCAGAGACTGAATTCCCAGGTTAAAACTAGCTAATGGCGAAGTCCCTTTATCAAAAATGTAAACAGCTTCCGATCAAAGGATCTGCTCGGGATCAACTTTTAAGAGCGAGCCTCAGTATCTGTCTTAATTTAGCTGAAGGAAGTGCAAAACAAACTAATAAAGAAAGAAGACGCTTTTACTTCATAGCACTGGGGTCGCTTAAGAGAAGTTTACTGTTTATGAGAGTGAGAAAATTTTGAAGCTTTGATCTCAGATGCTGATCAGCTGGGTGCCAGTCTCTATAAACTGACTCAGTCTATCTGCCCCTGAAGCCGGGGGGCCTTGGGGCCTGGATTATTCCTTGAACCCCCAGTTTTAGAAGAGAACCAAAATACTCTTGCCCATTTTCATTCATGTTTATGAAACTTACTTTACGCAGTATTGACTCACCACTTTGATAGTGACAAGAGAGCAAACCAAGCTTAGCCTCATCAGGGTTAAATATATCTATTTCCTGATAACTTGGAAGTGACTTATATATTCTAGCTAAATCAACAGCTTAAAAATATTGCCCTTCTCTAAATCTTTCCTTATCGAAAGAGCTTTTATCACCCAAAACAATCAGCATGTCTTTTTGCAGGACTTCTACTCGGCGTTGTTGCACAGCCATTTTGAAGATGTAGGCCATACTTTGGGGTTTAGAGATATTTTTTCAAATTTTCTCAACCATATGTTCATTATTTTGATACTTCAGGCCAATTTACAGTGCAACAACACCCTTCTACTCTGTTCGATGAAACTTTCGATTTTGCAATCAAATCATCCAGATGCCCAGAAAAAGCCAAGATATCTCCTAAATCTGTAAGACTGAACAATCCTGTTAAGGAATTTTTATATCTTTGGCCCAAGAATTAATTGTAATAAAAGGTTTAATGGGTAAAACACCAGATCGACCTAAACCTTTGAAGCAATGGAGTGGAGAGAAAAACAAATCTCGTTCAACGGAGTAAACTACGCTGCAAACATGTTTTATATCAGTAGCTCTTAGCCATAATTTTCACACTAAAGCTTCAGCAAGAGACTTTCTGATCCGCTCCTCTTCAGAGACCTCTAGAAATGACTTTGCTCCCCCATCAGTTTCAACTATCTCAGGAGGGTGAACATCTGGTTTGGCCCAAACCTGAGAACATAACATAATGCAAAAATTTAATAACAAAACCCTCTAAAACATAAAACCAAGCCTCCCTTTTAAGATCCATCAAAAAATCACAAATCCTGAAGGAGTTAAACCAATACTGGGTATCGTCATGGAGTTAAATGCTCTATATGCAAAAATTTATTTTAAAAATTCGGGTTTGAATTTATTATATTTCACTTCTATTTTAGACCCTGACGGAGGGGCAGGGATTAGGGTCAGAGTTTTTTCATTTAAAACCCAAGCGTATGGGACTTTTTCTCCAGAAAGTAGCTCTACGATCACTTCAATTTTTGACCTATCTGCAGGAGGCTGTTCCAACTCAATTGTTTTATATAAAAGTCGGCCTTTTAAAAACTCACTTACTTTTTTAAATTCAGTACCGAAATCAGCTTGGCATAAACTCACTCCAAAACCGCCTGAAAGTTCTGCAGCTTGAAAGATCAATCCACCAGGATTTCCACCACGACCTGAAATACTTTCATTGCGTTGTTCATCTAAACAAGCCTGATCCGTTGGAGGGATGGCCACAGTAATTACAGTGAGCTGACGCTCATTTAATTTCATAATACGCTTCACTTCTAAAAGGAAATCACCAGGCTGTAAAGCTGTAGGCCCACCAATACTCTGTTCATCTTCATCAGAGAGTATGACTATCACAAGCTCAGCCCCTTCTCTAAAAAATCCCGCATTTTCACTGTCTTTTTTATGCAAGGCCAAGAGGCTAGACCACATTGGCTCTTCGTTACACTCAGAAAATGTATATTCACATGAACTAGGACTTTGCTCAGTAATAGCTTTTAAGAACATTTCTTCTTTATTGCTATGGTAGGGAGCAATATATTTTTCACCTGCTGGGCCCACACTCACTAGTTTTCCATAAAAGCCTTCCTGGGCTTCAAAGTCAGGACCTATTGAAGTGGAGTCCGTATTGATAAAGCCCACACGATAATTAGCTTCACTCAGATGAGAAATAAAACTTGAAAACTGTGTCCCAATGTTTTCCTGATCTTGATTCATACTTGTTGAGTTATCTACAACAAACAATATGTCAACATCCTTAGCCACGCTAGATTGGTCAAAGCTGAGGCTTACAGCCTCAAAAGGGTTTATTGGAGGTACTGGAATCCCTTGAGATAAAAGTTCGTTAGGTGAGCAACCTGTAAATAAAGCTATGACCAAGGTCATTAATATAATTTTCATTTTTCCTCCAGAACCCAAGTTCAAGTAGATTTGTACACATACTAGGCTTCGGTATGTCATGAGCTAAAACTCAATACCTTCATCTGGGTGAACTTTTGGTTTTGTAAAAAAAATAGACATTTCAGAGAAAATAATTCTCAAACCCAGACAAAATATTGAGCTAAGGCCATAGGTCCAGGCTTGATCTGGTCTAAAGCCTGGGGAGAAAAAAGAACTAAACTCTAGAAAATAAAATAAAATTGTCGAAATTTTCGACATAATCCTCAAGACTGATGCAGAACTTTTGATCCATGATGATGAAACTTTCATAATTAATATATAAAATTGACCTCATAAAAGTTTTTAACTTTAGAGCCTTTAGGCCTCTCCCCACGAGTTTATAAATGGCATACTTGTTACAACGACTTATACTTCTGCACAGCTTTACAACCTACTTATGAGATTGGTAGTGTTTTTTTACAATTTTAACCAAAGTTAAGATATGGTGATCAGAAACTCTTTTGTTTACGTTTTGGCTCTTTTATTTCTAATCCAATTAAATGCATATGCATATCAAATCAATACGGCCTACAAAGATGATTTTTTTCCGGTCTGTCAAAGAAGCCCCGGAATGCAAGAACTTCTTATTCAAAAAGTCAGTGAACTTAAAGGTGATAGGAACCTCAAGTGTTCTGATATTATTTTGACTGACTTACACCCATTTTCAGATTGGGAGTTTAAGCTTTCTAAGAATAAGGCTCTTACTGAACTCAAGAAAGGTGACTTTCAGGGACTAAGCTCAAACTCAGGCACACTCAGTATCTCTTCAAATTCTAATTTAGTAAAAATTGGCGACGAATCTCTATGGGGCTCTAAATTTTCAACTATTATCATTAACAAGAACAACAACTTAAAAAAGGTTGGTTCCCGTTTACTTTTTGGAGTTTATTTTGAAAGCCATGAACTCTATGGGTTTGATGTGCATATTTCTAATAACTCTAATCTTATATCTTTGGGAACAGAAGTTTTTTCTGATGGGCTTTTAACCAGCCCCCCAAGTTCTGATCTTGTTAAAGCAAGTACTGGAAATTACAATTTAGTGGGCATTGGAGCTTCACACTTTTCTGGATTAATCGGTGCTACATTTGACCCTACAGCCAGAGCAGGAGCTCAGCTTAAGCCTACTTATAAACTTAAATCTTTAAAATAAATAATAATCCCAAGCTAGAAATCAAAGAAGATTTACTCCTAGCTACAGGCTATCCCTATTCTTATGATTTTTCTGCAAACAAACATGTTTATTTGCAAGACAATATCCCCACTTATCCTTGCTATCCAGAATTGAAAAGTTATCAGCCATATAACTCTAGCAATAGGCTCACAACAAGAATTTTACCTGAACATTATTTTGTGGCATTTGATAAAATTCCTTTAAACAAAGATCAAATCATAAGCAAGCTTAAGCTCACTCAAAATGAATATGTTACACATAGCTCACGGCTTCTGAGTCATGATCAAAGCCGAAGATACTATGTACCCAGATCCGCGGATAAGCGGCGGTAAAAACCCATGAAACGTCCTCCCCCAGCGTCGTGCTCAAAATGTTCTCTTTCACCGTACAGGTGAGTACGATTCAAGAGAAAATTTCTGCGCTAGACACTGCTGAAGCATGTTTG
>CALGWV010000058.1 GCA_937936325.1 uncultured Bdellovibrionales bacterium
CTGGTTGTCTCATATCTTTACCTCTGTTTTTGACGTTTGACTGTCTATACAGAATACGGTGCAGGAATTTTGGGGCAACCATGGGGTTTTTCATATTCATGACACCGTACCAAAGTGGCATTACTTTTGGTCCCATGCGCCCATGCGAGGAAACACCCTAAATATTATGGATTAAAAATCTTGGACCCCAGTTTGCTTTGTAATAAGTGAAAGCAAACGGAGGAGAATCCATGAAATCGATTATATACACAGTAGGGGCAATTTGCCTGTTCAGCTGGAGCGCAAATGGGCAAGAAAGCCTAGAAGAGCTGACAAAAAATGTCGCTGATATTAAGCCTGGCGCTCAAGTGGTGATCATAAATAACTCACCTGAACAGAAATCAAACAGTATTTCAGAGAGTAATAATGAGAGCCCTATAAGTATTAATAATGAAAACCCTATTAATATTGAAGACAATTCCATTCAAGATTTATCAAGTGATGATATTATGGAACAGCTCTCAAACCTTGAGGCTGAATATAAAAAATCAACAATTCAAGATACCACTCAAAGACGACGCCTTATTGAAAGAGAAAACGATACGGCCCTTATGAAACGTCTAGAAGACTCTCGTATCGAAGACGAGTCTGCACGATTAGATAAAGTTTTAGGGCTAGAAGATGAAGGCATTGAAGCCGCCCTTCCTCCTGAGTTAAGTGGTGATGTGAATATCAATGTTCAAATTCAAAAAGACAATGTGAATAGCTCACAAATCCTAGGTAAAGATAACGAGCAAGAAATCGAGTTTAAACAATCAGAGGTCATTCGAGGAGACCGACCTGCAGAAGTTGTTAAAACTGTAAGACTTCCAGAAGTTGTTAAAGCACCAGTTGCTGATGGAGCTTTAAGTCCATTGAAAGCCTATTTTGGTTTTGGCCTTCAAATGTATAACGATGTTGAAAATGTAAAATCAGGGCCTGCTGTTCAATTGGGAATGGAATATGAACTGAACCCTATCTTATCTGTTTCTACAGAACTTCAATACAGTGCTTTTTATATTCAAGAATTTATTCATACAGCCACTCTGAGACAAGCCAGGCAGTATAGTTTAGCTGCAGGAGCTAAAGCGAGTTTACCTTTGACTGTGATGACTCCATTTGTAGGGGTACAACTTCAGTATGCTTATAGAAATTATTTTAATAAATCTACAGGTGGACAAGCCAATGCTACAGGTTCTGTAGATGGAGTTCTTAAAGTAGGTTTAGATTATCAAATAAATTCTCGGTTTAATCTCATCGGTGAGTACCGATATGCTGCAAACTTAGGGACCAATGCTTCTGATTATTGGGAAAATCTTTATGGTGTGAAAGCCTTAGAGAAGTTCTCTTACTCACAATTTCTAATTCAAGTCTCATATAGATTTTAATTAAAAAAAGTCAAATTTGAAACATAAGAAAGAGATCCACAATTTAGGGGGTCTTTTTTTTTATTCTCAAGCCTCCTCATAAAAAGCCCCTTGAAGTCGCCTCCTGTAGTGGTTTTAGAATGAATTGATGCGTTGCCATCACTTGACCTTGTTTTAATCCGCCTCTAGTATTTGCCCTATTAAGAATATGGGGGTATTCTGTAAAATTCATGCTTTTTTCGTTTATATTTATTGTCTCGACTATGAGCTTTGGAGCTTTTAATTTAAGTGAGTGGGGTGAAGTGCAGGTCAGCTTAGCTTAGCTTAGCCTTAGACAAAGGAATTGGAGCCGCCTTTTGGAGAGTCAATAATGAAACTAAAAACCAAATTACTGTTGCAAAATGGAGTGTCCGCCTTACGTCCACAAAAGATGGAGCTATAAAAAAAGTTCTAGATACATTTCCTGGAAAAAGCATAGGGGCTATTTTTAACCAGAGACCAAGAGGGGCTTTAACCCCTTTGAATCAGACGGGGGGCAAAACCATGCAGCTCCACAAGGGGAGTATTATTTTGGTGATCATGATAGTGGTGACCACTACATTATGTATCAAGTAGACATTCCGGATTTAAGAAAGCCAGGTGTCAGTGTGGAAATCGATATTTATTTCAGAAAACTTAATCTCGGTCAAAGGCCAAGTGTAGAATTATCTGGAGAGTTTTATGATATTGTAGGTCAAGGGTTTAAAGTTTCTGATCAAGGTCCCTCACTCATTTGTAGTGAAGATGAGGTCATAAAAAAATGCACATGGAGTGCTGGTGATTATTATAGAAACAATCCAGAATCTTTTCCATTAAACTTAGAAGATTGGGGTGAAGTTGAGATCCATAGAACCTCCGGGCTGATGAACGACAAGAACAAAGATGTGGTGAGATGGTCTGTAGATTTCACATCTAAAATTGATGATGCTTATCAACATATTTTCCCGCGTTTTCTTAATTCAGAGTTGACCCCATTTCGTAAGTTTCCTGATGACAAAAGACCAGAAGGGAGTATAGACCCTAGAGCTCAAGAGCTTGCGGGCTTGTTAAGCAAAGATGGAGCTAAAGCGGGTCAAAAATCGGCCGGCAACTTTGAACTTCTTTTTAGAAACTTTCTTTTTAAAAATCAAAAACAAGACGAATTTTATATTTACTATGGTTTTAAAGCATTAAAAGACAAATCCGGAAATGGCGGGGGGATGACTGGGACAATCAGTTTAGACATTCCTGCTGGCTAAAAAGAAACAAAACTCTTTCTTCCTGATGAAGTTTATAAACTTCTAGGGCAAGGCTTTGTGGCGCCTCATGCGGGAGTATCGTTAGTCTGCTATCAAAATCCTAATAATGTCAGAAGTTATCCTTGTGTCTTTGATGTGAGCAATTACAAAGGGACAAAACCTAAAAAATAAGTCTGATTTTTAGAAACAATCAAGCTAGGGTTTAAAACCACTTAATCTTTTTTATAAACTCACTCAAGGACAGTTTGAATTATAGTCAACTGATTTTATTTACGATCTGTGGTATTTTAGGTCTTGAGATGGAAATAAATGAATTAAGCTCTTTTTCTTACAATCAATTTTCCCAGTCATCAGATCTGCCAAGTTGGATCAATGGGACTTATGACAATAAAACTCATAGCTTTGGTTTTAAGTCCTCTCAAAAGTATGTGGGCTATCTTCTAGGTCAAAAGCTTTCAGCTTCTGTCATTGAAATTCATTATATTTCTATTCTTAAAAAATATAGAAGCCAGGGCTTGGGGGCAAAATTTCTGGGGCTTGTGCTGGATGAGATGAAGAAACAAAATTTTTTAGAAGTTTGGCTTGAAGTTCGAGAGTCTAATCAAATGGCTCTTAAGCTCTATGAATCTTTCGACTTTATAAAGACAGGTCAAAGAAAAAACTACTATAGTAATGGTGAGAGCTCTATTAATATGAATTTAAAATGGGCTGCATAAATAAGAGCTGGGGCTATTGTTTAAAATTGATTTTAGTACGAATCTATAGCTCTATTTAAATAGTCACTAAAAAAGGAAATTTTATTATGAAATATATTTTTATCGGGTTTCTACTTTCTGTAACCTCATGCCAAAATGTCGATTTAGCTCAAGTCATGGATGTGGCCACCTCTCAATTAGGGGCTGCAACAGGTGAACCAAGCTCAGCTGAGCTTAAAACAGGTTTAAGAGCAGCCTTATTAGAAGGGATTCAGTCTTCAGTTTTTAATGTTTCAAAAACCAATGGTTATCTAGCCAATCAACTCATTACTATAGCCCTTCCACCAGAGGCTCGTAAGGCGGCTTCAGTTTTGCAAAAACTGGGTTTAGGTTCATTGGTGGACAAAACTCAAACTTCACTCAATAGAGCGGCTGAGCAGGCAGCTGATAAAGCTCTTCCTATATTTCAAAATGCGATTCAAAGTCTAACTATTGAAGATGCATTAGCACTGTTAACAGGCCCTAAAGATGGAGCCACTTCATATTTAAAGTCAAAAACATCACAGGATTTATCGGCTCTATTTAGGCCTTCAATTCAAAATAGTCTTTCTCGCGTGGGTGCCACTAAATATTGGTCTGATATGACGACTCAATATAATCAAATTCCTTTTGTGAAGCCCATGAATGCAGATCTAGCTGGTTATGTGACTCAAAATGCTTTAGAGGGTTTGTTTAAAATGGTAGCTCAAAAAGAACTGCAAATCCGCAATAATCCTCTGGGGGCTGCAAGTTCAGTAGCCCAAAGAGTCTTTAGTTACGCTAAATCCCTCTAATTTTAGTCCGTTTCATTGACTTTTTTAAAAGTCTTAGGCATAATGGGCTTTGTTTTTTAAGCGGCAAGGTTTGTTTAAGGAGTCTGTTTGGGCTCCTTTTTTTGTGCCCAGCTTTTGTTTTGGAAAAGACCCTATGGATTTAAATAAAATTACAGAGCTTGCAAAAGAAATTTGTGAAAGAGAGAGCCTCAAGCTTTACGACTTAGAGTACCTCTCTGGCAAGGGGATTCTTAGAGTCTATATTGATGGGGCTACACCTGAAGCCGGTGTCAGTCTAGACAATTGTGCTGAGGTGTCGAGATCCTTGTCCTTAGAGTTGGATGTAGAAAATCTGTTTACAGGGCCTTATAATCTTGAGGTTTCCAGTCCAGGTTTAGAGAGAGCCCTCAAAACCTCTGAACATTATACAGGTGCCAAGGGGAAAAAAGCCCTTTGCGTGATTCATTCGGATTACACAAACTCTCTTTATGGGGGAGTGAAGAAGCTAACAGGTGTTATCGAAAGCAATGACGAAGACAACGTGACTTTAAAATTAGATAATGAAACGAAAGTGATTCCCTATGAGCATATCCATAAAGCTCAACTTATTTTTGAATATGGAACAAAGGAGTAAAATATGGCAGGACAAGCCTTATTTTCAGATATCAGCCGAATGGTTGAAACAATTAGTAAAGAAAAAGGGATTGAACGCAATCTCATCATTGAAGCTCTAAAAGAAGGACTTTTGGCTGCTGCTGTAAAAAAATATGGCACTTACCGTGAGATAGAGAGCTCTTATAACGAAGAGACTGGAGACCTTGAACTTTTTGAGTTTAAAGAGGTCGTTAAAGATGAAGACTTCATTGATGAAGAAGTAGAGATCAAACAGTCAGATGCTCTTAAGCTTGATGAGGAAGCCCAGCTCGATGACTCCATTGGAATCAAAATGGATATTTCTGATTTAGGTCGAATTGCCACTCAAATGGCAAGACAGATTGTCACTCAAAATGTACGAGATGCTGAAAAAGAAATTATCTATGCTGAGTTTGAAAAGCGCAAAGGTGAAGTGGCATCAGGTACGGCTCGAAGGGTAGAGCGTGGGTCTATTGTTGTGGATTTAGGATTGACTGAAGCTCATATTCCTTCCAGAGAGCAGATCCCAGGGGAAGTCTTCCGCCCTGGAGACCGTGTTCAGGGATTTATAAGTGATGTGAGACAGACCAACCGTGGACCTCAAATCATTATGTCTCGGGCCAATAAAGAATATTTGATGAAGCTCTTTTTAAATGAAGTTCCTGAAATTGAAGATGGCATTATTGAGCTTATAAATGCGGCCAGAGATCCAGGTCAGAGAGCCAAGTTGGCTGTAAAAAGTAATGATCCTGCTGTTGACCCTGTTGGGGCTTGTGTGGGTGTGAAAGGAAGTCGTGTTCAAATTGTGGTTCAAGAACTTCAAGGTGAGCGCATTGATGTGGTCCCTTATGATGAGGACCCTGTTGTTTATGTTTGTAATGCTTTAAGACCTGCTGAAATTTCAAAAGTGTTTATGGATGAAAACTCCATGGAGATGGAAGTTGTGGTCCCTGATGATCAATTGAGTTTGGCCATTGGAAGACGGGGACAGAACGTCAGGCTGGCTTCTAAGCTTACAGGCTGGAAGCTCGACATCATGAGTGAAACTGATGATGCGGCTAAGACAGCTCAAACTTTATTTACACTTATGAAGATCGAAGGTTTATCTGAAACTATGGCTCGTGGTGTATTCCAAGCTGGTTTTAGCTCCTTGGGTGCTCTCGCCGGTGCTGAGCTTGATGATATTATGACTGTGCCTGGGCATGAAACTCCAGAGTTAGCCCAAGTTCTTAAAGATAGAGCTCAAAAAACATTAGACGAACTCATTGCAAATGGCACATTAAATGAAGCCCCACCAGAGAACAGTGGGCTTCAAGAACCTGTCGGTGTCAAAATGGATGCTGAGTCTAGGTTGCGTGAGGAGTTGTCTCAGCTTGAAGAAAGTGAGAGAAATGAGGAAGAAGCTCAGAGCGCGACGACTGAAGCTGAAACCGAAGAGTCTGTGGCCGCAACTTCAGAGCCGGAAACGGTTGCTGAAGTCACTGAGGACCCAGATTCTGAAAAAGAGATTGAAGAAAGCGAATCTGAAAATACAACAGCGTAGATAAAAACTTTAGTGACAAAGTTTTTATTGATGTGTGACTTTATAGAGGTGAAATTTGGCTCAACCCAGAGTTTTTGAATTTGCAAAACAAAATGGAATTGAAACCCTAACTTTGATGGATAAAATCAAAGAGTGGGGGCTCCCTGTCAAAAGCCATATGGCCACCCTTAGTGAAGATATGATTGAAGAAATCAAATCTAGGCTGGAAACCAAGACCAAAAAAGTGACCAAGAAAAAGAAAGTGACCAAGAAAAAGAAGGTCGCAAAAAAAGCCACCGCGGCTAAAAAGAAAACAGCAAAAAAGAAGACGACTAAAAAAGTCACCCAAGCCGTGGCAAAGGTGAGAAAAGCCTCAAGCGTTGTTAAAAAAGCAAAGGCAGAATCTGAAGCTGAGGCTGAAAAAAATTCGATTAAAAAAACTATAGTTCGTCGTAAGAAAGCAGAAATGCTTGCGAAAAAACCTGAGCCCACACCAGTTGTTGAAGAATCTGTTGTTGAGGAAGTTGTAGCCCCGGCTGTTGAAGCTACTGCGAAAGCGACATCAAAAACTCCTGTTGAGGATGTCCCAAAAACTCAAGAGCCCGATGTGAAGACTCCAGTAACCGAAGCTAAAGCAGCAAAGCCCGTAGCTGAGGAAAAGCCATCTACAACTTCAGCTCAAGTTACAGAGACCACAGCTGCTGCTGAATTAAAAACTGAAACTAAAGATAAAGCCTCTGTTACTGAGCCTGAGGTGAAGCCTGAAGAGAAAAAAGAGCCCGAAGCCCCTAAAAAAAGAAGCACCTCTGTTCTTAGAACTGTAATTTCAAAAGAAAATATTGTAGGCCGTATTGATCTCAAAGCCATGCAGAGAAAGGTGGAGGCAAAACAAGCCGCACGCCAGGTGAGCACCAGATCTAGAAACTTAAGACAGGGGTTTGTGGCTCCAGCTCCCATGGTTCCTCAGGCGTTTGGCCAAGATAAGAAAAAATTCGAAAGACCAAAAAAGAAACCTGCTGCCGGGGGTAAAGAAGCCCAACAGCCGGTATCGGCTTTTAAAGCCGCTGATTTTAGAAAACGTGAAGTGATTTTTCAACAAAAGAAAAGAGCTTACGATCCAGCTAAAGCTAAAAAAACTGAGGTCACAACACCTGCAGCTCATAAACGAGTAGTGCGTGTTCATAAGACCATCAAGGTGTCTGAGTTAGCCGCAGAAATGGGCGTTAAGCTCAATCAGATGACCAAAAAATTGATGGCCGAAGGAATCATGGCCACTCCAAATACAGATTTGGATTTTGATACAGTGAGCTTACTTGTCACAGAGTTTGGGTTTGAAGCTGAAAGTGTTTATACAAATATGGAAGACACCTATGATGGTGTCGCGTTCGGTAAGCTAGACTCAAAACCTGTGCCTCGCCCCCCTGTTGTCACTGTGATGGGACATGTGGATCACGGGAAAACCACCTTGTTGGATTGTATTCGAAAAGCCAATGTGGCCAGTGGTGAAGCCGGTGGAATCACACAGCACATTGGAGCCTATCAGGTTCAACTTGATGATAAAAAATTAATGACCTTTATTGATACTCCAGGCCACGCGGCTTTTACGGCGATGAGAGAGCGCGGAGCCCAAGCTACGGACATCGTGATTATTGTTGTGGCTGCCGATGATGGTGTGATGCCTCAAACCCAAGAAGCCATTAGTCATGCAAAAGCGGCAGGGGTACCGATCATAGTGGCTGTCAACAAAATTGATAAAGAAGGGGCTAGTGTTGATAAAATTAAGCAACAGCTTACTGAATATGAACTCATCCCAGAAGAGTGGGGTGGAACCACTATTTTTTGCGAGGTTTCAGCCCTGACCAATGTGGGTATTGAAAACCTTCTAGAGAACATTCATCTTGTGGCTGAAGTCCAAGAGCTCACCGCCAACCCTGAAAAATCAGGAACAGGTGTTGTGATTGAGAGTGCTATTGCTAAAGGAAGAGGAAACGTCGCTACAGTCTTAGTGCAAGATGGTGTGGTTAAAGTGGGAGACTCTTTTTGTGCCGGACAAGTTTGGGGCCGCGTACGTAGTATGATGAATGACCAAGGTAAAAGCATAAAACTAGCAATGCCAGGTCAGCCTGTACAAATCACAGGTCTTAGTGAAACTCCTGTGGCTGGGGATCGATTTGATGTTTGTGAGTCAGATCAAAAAGCCGCACAACTGGCTGAAAAAGTTCAGAATGAAAATCTTAAAACCGAAGAGAACTTAGGTGGGAACCTGAGTCTTGAAGAATTGTTTACTAAGGTGAAGTTAGGTGAGACCCAAGAGCTGCCGATCATTTTGAAAACCGATGTGGCGGGTTCTATTGAAGCCGTTAAAGGTATGATTTCAAAAATTAAAAGTGAAGAAGTCCAAGTTAAATTTATTCATTCTGCCGTGGGTGGAGTGAGTGAGTCAGATGTCATTTTAGCCAGCACAGCTGGTGGCCTGGTGATTGGTTTTAATGTAAGACCTGATTCCCAAGCTCAGAAACTTTCCAAAGAAAAAGGCGTTGAGATCAAATGCTATCAGATCATCTATGAGCTTGTAGATGATGTGAGAAAAGCCATGTCCGGCTTATTAGCTCCAGATGTTGTGGATAAAGATCAGGGTATGGCTGAAGTCAGAGAAGTCTTTGTGATTCCTAAAGTAGGAGCCATTGCAGGTTGCTTTGTCACCCAAGGTAAAATCCATAGAAACCATATGGCTCGACTCGTTCGTGAAGGTCGTATCATATACACTGGGAATCTAGTGAGTCTGAAAAGGTTTAAAGACGATGCTCGTGAAGTGGCCCAGGGTTATGAGTGTGGTATTGGAATTGAAAACTATAATGACGTCAAAGTGGGCGATGTGATTGAAACTTTTGTTAAAGAAGAAATTGCACGTGAACTTTAAGATAGGTTTTTAAGTGGAATCTTTAAGCTTAAGACTCCAAAAAGTAGAAAGTGAACTCCGCCAAATCATTGGTGAGTTTCTATCGACTAAGTGCATTTTTGGAAACGTCATGATCACCCTAGTTCGAGTTCATCCGGCAGGGGACTTAAGGTCCGCAAAAGTTTTTGTGAGCTTTTTTGGGGGCACCCCAGAAGAGCAAGACGAAGCTTTTGAAGAGCTCGAAGAGCGTAGGCCTTTATTGCAAAGCCACGTGGCTAAAAATCTTCCCATGAAGTTCTGTCCAAAATTAAAATTCTATAAAGACACCACTATGGAGCACACTCAGTTTGTTCACCAAGTTCTCAAAGACGAAGAGTCTTCCTCCTAAAGTCTATTATGTCACTCAAACACAAACCCGCTTCTTATCACGGCCTACTTCTTATTGATAAACCTAAGGGCATTACAAGCCATGATGTTGTAGCGCGCTTAAGGCATTTGCTCCAGCAAAAACAAATCGGTCATACGGGGACTTTGGATCCCATGGCAACAGGTTTGATGATTCTGCTTTTAGGACAAGCCACTAAACTTGCAGATCAACTTTCTCCAGGAGCTAAAACTTACGAAGCTGAAATTGAGTTGGGATACACCACTAAAACTCTAGACGCTGAATCTGAAATTCTTGAAACTTTTGAAACAAATCATTTAGAAAAAGCCGAAATTCAATCAGCTTGTGATGAGCTGGTCGGGGAATTGACTCTTAAAGTTCCTACCTATTCAGCCGTGAAAGTGAATGGACAAAAGCTTATGGATAAGGCCAGAAAAGATCAAGAGGTCATCCGCCCTGAAAGATCAATGGTATTTGATTCTTGTTGGGTTCAAAAAATAGATTTAGAAAACAAAAAAGTCCATGTGCTCTTAACTTGCAAAAAAGGCGGCTATATCCGAAGCTGGTCCGAGGCCTTAGGTGAAAAACTCAATTGTGGAGCCACTCTTGTGGGCTTAAGGCGAACTCATAATTCTAAAGAAGACCTCAAAGACGCAATAGCCTTGTACGAGCTTGAAGATCATTGGGCTGAACACAAACCAGAGTTAGCTCAAAAAAGCTATTACAAGCCCATCCATGATCTTTTGCCAGAGCTCTCACGTTTTTATGTGGGCGGCAAAGACCAAAAGCTCATTCAAAACGGACAAATATCCCACTCGCTTTCCAGGCGTTTTACACCCTTAATCCGAGAGTCTAAAAAGCAAGGCCAAGTTGTAAGAGTTTTAAGCCCTGACTCCCAGCTGCTTTCACTCATCCACATCTATCCAGAGCAAAAGCCCCAGATCTTAAGAGTGTTTTAGAGACTCCACCTAAGCTTCAAATATCAAAAACAAATGAGATAAAAATTTTAGAAGAAATAAATTAATATTTTTATTTTTGAAATTGGATTAGAATCCTGGAGATAAAAGGGGCAGATCCAGCCCGCATACGGCCGCATGTCGTCTCATGAATTTCGTCATGGGGACATGCCGCAATCCAAGATTTGCTAAGCCGCGATGCTCGACGCTGGCCCTGCCGCATGACCTCACTACCAAAGTGGCATTACTTTTGGTCCCATGCGCGCGCGTGCGGTTTCCTCATAAAGTGCCTCACTATGGTTTAACTCTGGCCTAATCTTTGCAGATTCACATTAAATAACGAGGTTTTAAAGATGAAAATTTTTATTGGTATACTGGTGTTTTGCTTTTCTTCTTCAGCTTTTGGTCTTGAAGGTTACGAATTGCAGCAATGCACAGCTGATTTAGGCCACATCCGTGAGTCTTTCAAGATACTGACACCAGTACAGACTTCCCTGACACCTTTTGAGGTGAGCGAATGTAATGCGTATTACGGTAATAATCCCCATATTTGTCTCTCTAAGAAGTTCAACAAAGTTAATTGGGATTTGAACCAACAAAAATGTAGAAATTACTCTAAGGCTACTTACCACTGTATTTCAGGGTCTAGGCATTATTTTGGGGAGGGCACTCAACTCAATGAATCTAAGTTTTCCGCGGTTGAAACTAATTGCAAGAAAGTCGGGTCAATCTCTGAAGACATCTGCATTAACCGAAACAGTTACGTACAGGAACGACTCAACCCCGCTTTTCATTTAGAGACAGGTTTCTTTAATCAAGCTTTGGGGCAGTGTCGTGGGATTACTCAAGGGGAAAGTATTTGTCAGTGGTGGACTTTAAAAGAATATTCTGGAAGCGATAAAGTAAATTACTTAAACAAACTCCAAGGCTTATGCAATGATATCACCCGCAATGAGTATATGTGTATTAGATCTAAACGGGACTTTTTAAATCCTACACCTAGGTTGGACCAACTCTTATTAACTGAAAGGGGAGCTTGTCTTAATCTTCAGCCTACACCAGGCGAAATGGATTGTGTCCATGGGCTAGGCGATTTGAGCAGGCATTTTAAGCACCTTGCTAGCTACAATTGGTTTGAGTTTGCAGATGGTTTAAAATCTTGGTATAATGCTTACTCTTACTGTAGGGGAATCCAAACAGAAGTAGAGCTGAAGTGTATGGACGCTTCTGCTTTTAGCTTTCATAATATGGACTCTCTGCCTTCGTTTATGAGCGCTAAAAAGACTTGCCTTGGTGTGAGTCAATGGTGTTTTGATCAAGCTATTAGGTTTTCTGAATCCTCTCCCCTTCATCAGTTTCAGAACAGGATTACTTCTTGTATGGAAGCTCAAAAGTAGCCGTAACACTCTAAACCCGGTTATTTGTCACTAGAGCCCTAGAGTGCTGAATAACTTTACAATTTATACTGTTTTTTGACTTTTGATTTCCTAAGCAGAATATGCCCCAAAAGGTTCTGGAGCGGGCTTGAGGTTTTTGGTGAGAATAAAGAGTCTCTTGGTAAATATATAAATCTTCATGAATGGTCAGGAAAATGTTCTTGTGGGTCTCTTAAAGAGAATTTCTTTTTATCGCCTAAATCTATGGAACAGCCTTCTATAGAATTCTGGGCACCAGAATAAACAGTTTTACTGCCAAAGAAGCTAAATCAGTTAAAAAGACCTTTCGGGGGCAGTGTGGTGCTTTACCCTTCTAATACATTGACTCAGGCACAAAATGAATTACACTCTTTGGATCGCTTATGGCTCGACAAGAGAGAGGCTCGTTTTGGGTTTCCCGCCATACTGAGATTGGAGAACACATGAAAATCAAAATGAAGTCCCATCGTGGGGCGGCTAAACGATTCCGTGCCAAAAAGGGTGGAAAAGTGAAGTTTAAAAAGCAAGGTCTGAGACACATCCTTGTGAACAAATCCTCGAACGTAAAAAGACAAAAAACACAGCTCGCCCACCTTGGAGCTAAAGACACCAAAGTCGCTCTTCGACTTTTGGCCTGTTAGAGGAGATTTAAAATGAGAGTAAAACGTGGAACCGTGGCTCGCGCCCGTAGAAAAAAAGTTTTAGATCGTGCAAAAGGATACTACTCCGCAGGGAGCCGTCTTTTTACAGTTGCCAAAGAACGTAACGACCGTGCCTTAGTTTATGCTTATAGAGATCGTAAGGTTAAAAAGCGTGAGTTCAGAAAGTTATGGACGATGCGTATTAATGCCGCCTCCAGAATGTGTGGAATGAGCTATTCTAAATTTATTGGTGGACTTAAAAAAGCCAATATAGACATCGATCGTAAAGTTTTAGCTGATATGGCTGTACATCATTTTGATGATTTCAAACTCTTAGTTGAAAAAGCTCAAGAGGCTTTTCCAGAGTCAGCTCCTAAGGCTGAAGTTGAAGCTGCGAACTAGAGCTTTCTTTAGAAAAGCATATTAAAAACTCTCAAAGGCTTAACTTTAAATAGTTAAGCCTTTGTTG
>CALGWV010000059.1 GCA_937936325.1 uncultured Bdellovibrionales bacterium
TTAAGTGATCATAAAGAGGTCTGTTTTGAACTTTCACAAACTTCTCTAAGCCATCATGAATGCTGTTGAATCCAATTCTTATATCATGTTTTCTAGGATCATAATCTGCTAGCTGGGTCTCATCTAAAATACTTTCTTCACCTGCTCTGCGGCTAGGGGCAAACTTTCTTGAACCTGACAGCACACCAACAACTTCATGTTTCGCATTTAAAATAGCCGCTCCAGAGGCCCCTGAAACATCTTCATCTGTATCTCTTGGATCAAACATGCGTACTAAAAAGTCTGTAGCAGGGTAATACGAAGAGTACTTCTGATCCACCTGTGCACTAGCTTCAACTTTATTAGCAGTAATTTTTAGATGTTCCCCTTTCGCATGATGAAGGCTATAAACAAAATCATTATGCTTGATTTTACTAGGAGCAATGCGAACATATTTTTGATCTTTATTTTGAGGACAATATAGAAAAGCCATATCAAAAGAACGATCGAACGCAAGAACTTTTTGACATTCAAGATTTGAGCGACTGTGCAGGTCTTTAATTTGAACCTTGTATACGTGACCACCCACTACATTTAGCATTTGGGTGTTAGTCTCTAAATAATTATAATAAAGTTGTGCTTTTTTAAAGTTATGCTCTATGCAATGAGCTGCAGTAAGGATAACATCAGGAGCGATATGAGTACCAGTGCAGTATTGATAAAAGTAATTAGTCTCTTGATACCCTAGGGTACTTGGAACCTTATACGAGCCTATGTTTTTCATAAAACTGATTGTTTGTGAAAGTTCTTGCAGAGCCGGGTTGGAATTATCAGTTCCTACAAAAGAATTCTCAATCTGGACCTCTGAAATAGAGGAATGCTTTGGCCCAACTACGCCTTCGAGCTTAGAAGTTTCAAGCTCAACCTGATGGAGTTCTCTTATCAAACCTCTGTCTTTTACATGTGTCGGGATCTGAGCTAAATCACCATAGACACTTTTTTGCTCACTCAGCTTTGCTCCTAAAGCCGCCTTAAGGGCCCCTAAAACATATTCCATAGTATGAGCACGACTGACAAAATAATATTCTTTATTACCAACATCAAAGGTGACCTTTCCTACAGCTCGAAAAAGGGCCACTGCACGATGTGAGTCTTCAGAGTAAACTAAAGATCCAGAACCACCTTCAGCAGTATGCATTACAAATGGCATTTCAGTAGGAACTGTTTCAAACAAAAATTTATAATTCACTTGTCCAAATGAAATTCGCTTCACCTTATCAACAGGACCTTGATGCCCTAAGGGTTTTATATCAAGTTCGAGCTGATCCTTGAGCTTCAGCTTTGAATGGCCAACACTTGGATGTCCTATAGTGTATACTCTTTTTCCATCAAGAAGCGGTTCATCGGAGAGAACAGCCCAACCTCTATCTTTTTGATTTCCGGGCTCCCCTACACATTTTACTACAGCTATATCTAGTACAGCATCTCTAAACACAATATTTGAGCATTCGTAAATTTCACTATTTGTAATTGCTAAGCTTTGGTTGTCTTTTTTCATAATTTCGTGGCTAAAATCAACCTGAACCTTGTGTTTAACGCCTTTTGTAGGAGACAAACAGTGGTTATTAAAAAGAACAAGAGATGGTGAAATCAATGTTCCTGAACAAGAGTTTCTGGAGACTTTACTACCTAATTGAAGGCCCCCATTTGATATGAGAACACGACCTACACGATCTGCTTGTTTTCTTAATGCGGAATCAGGATCTAACTTATGTACGCTGATAAAATTGAGATCATCTTCTATTTTATAGCCCAGGTTTAAACCCATCCATAATTTTGAAATCTGAATGTCCAATTTTTTGATAATACTTCTGGTCATATTAAATATTGAATTACTAAGATTGTAGTTATTGGGAGAGTTATTAACATGCATCTGAATCCATTCTTTTAAATATTGACTCCGATCTAAAGAAAGCTCCTTAAGTTCTTTATCAGGATGCTGGTCCTCATTAGGTAAATTTTTATAATCCAAATGATCAAAAGTATCTTCTGTTGGTATAGGGGCTTCATTCCCAATAATTTGCCTAAAGCTTTCTGGATAAACTGTTTCTGGTGTATTTCGTTGATTTTGGGCATATACATACTTAACAGCCGCATCCGTGTTATTCGGCTCATTACCACCCGTAGCAGTTTGAGAAACTCGGCCCTCAGCAGAGACACCATGGGCCCCTTCAGCTTCCAAAAAATCATTTCTTTGATTTTTTGAGCAAGAAATCGCAAAGCTTAAATTGAGTACTAATATGAGAATAGGGTTTTTCATACTCTATAGATTGCAAAGAATGCTCCGATTTTCTTTGCATTTCAGAGCCCACGAGGCCACCTCAGTGCCTCAAACTGTCAAAATCTGAACGCAGCTGTACAAAAATTCGTCACTCACTTTGGTTCTCTTCTGAAATTGGAGGTTCAAGGAATAATCCAGGCCCCAGGCCCCCTGGATTCAGGGGCAGATAGACTGAGTCAGTTTATAGAGACTGGCACCTAGCTGATCAGCATCTGTGAAATCAAAGCTTCAAATTTATCTCACTCTCATAAACAATATACTTCTCTTAAGTGACCCGAGTGCTATGAAGTAATATCTCCTTCTTTCTTTAACAGTTTGCTTTGCACTTGCTTGCTGCTAAATTAAGACAGATACTGAGGCTCGCTCTTAAGAGTTGATCCCGAGCAGATCCTTTGATCGGAAGCTGTTTGCATTTTTGATAAAGGGATTTCGCCATTTTCTAGTTTTGACCCAGGAATTCAGTCTCTGCCTGAGCTTTCAGAGCGGGGAACAGTAGAACCAGACAAGAGATCAGTGATCTGTTTATCTGTCCAGATGAGCTTCATGAAGAAACAACCTGGGTGTCAGTTTCTATAAACTGATTCAGTTTACGGCTCCTGATTCCAGCGGCCTTGAGGCCTGAGTTGAGTTTAAAACTGCCAAGATACATTAAAGATCAACTTAAGCCGAGCCAGCCTGAGCATCTGCCTCAACTTGGCCGAAGGCTCAGGAAAAACAAGTATTAAAGATAGAAAAAGGTTTTATGAAATTGCACTCGCTTCTCACAGAGAAACACAGTGCTTGATAGAGCTCATAAAGTTCTATGTTCTCAAATCCGTTGAACTTATGAGTGATTCTGAAATTAAAGAATGGGCCACAGAAATTAATGGGATCATTAAGTCCTTTACGGATGAGTTAGCAAAATTGCAGGAATATAAGAACTAAAACCAACCTCAATTTCACAGAATAAACTCAAACTTAAAATATCAAAACCTGGCCCTTATTATTGAAGGGTCAACAAAGATTATATACTCTAATAGCTATGTGTAAGTCGTCGCATAATAAGGATGTAGCTATGATTTTTATTTTAGAGTGGGCCGCCCGTGTTGTTTTAGGACTTTTAATCATACTTTCTGTCTACTCGCTAAAAGTGATTTTCGAGCGCTATTTTTATTTTAAAAATTACGATGAGGATTCTGAGAAGAAAATTTTTTTAGATCAACTAGAAAGCTATCTTCCTAAATTTGATAATTGTGATCGCTTCACAGAGAACTATCTCTTTGAGCAAGAAAAAAAACTCACTCAAGGACTCTCTGTCTTATCCACACTAGGAGCTACAGCTCCTTTTATTGGGCTTTTAGGTACGGTTCTTGGGATCATTGTGGCCTTTGGGGAGCTCTCTTCAGAAAACATGGATATGAATGCAGTCATGTTTCTACTAGCTGAAGCCCTTATCCTCACAGCCGTGGGTTTAATCGTGGCTATCCCAGCTGTGATTGCTTTTAATATCTTTCAAAAAAAAGCAGATCAAAAACTAGATCAGCTTAATGCTGAAAAAAACCTTAAACTGGCACAACATAAATAACTCGAGTCTCTCTCAACAGTCTATATCAAAGGATTGACACTTTATGGCTATGTCCACTGGCTCTAATAAAAACAAAGGATTTTCTGACATTAACATCACTCCCTTTGTGGATGTGGTTTTAGTGCTTCTAGTTATCTTTATGGTAGCCGCTCCGATGCTGGCACAAAAATCTTTAGAAATTAAATTACCATCAAGTGAGAGCTCAAAGGAGACGGCCTCGAATAGCTTTGGAGTCTCAATTTCAAAAACTGGGGATTATCTTTTAAACGGAAAAGCACTCAGCCTAGAGCAGCTTAAGACAAAACTAGTTGATGAAAAATCTAAGGACCCTAACCTTCTCGTCTTAATTGCAGCCGATGAAGACTCAAAACATAAGTATGTCGTAGAAATATTAGATGTTCTCAATCAAAACAATATTACAAATTTTGCCTTTCAAGTTGAAGTGAAGAACAAATAACCCCATGAAAAACTCTAAAGCTTGGCAACTCTCTTTTATCATTCATTTTTTACTCATATGTGGATTCATCGTAAGTCCATATCTTTTTAAAAAAGAGAAAATTAAAATAAAAACATTTCAAGCACAAATTTATGAAGTGCAAGAACCTCCTGAAGACGAACCCCCAACGCCCACTATAGCTCTCCCTCCAAAAGAGGTCCCTCAACCAAAAAAACCAAAACTCCCATCAAAAAAAGCAAAAGCCATTTATGGAATCTCTCAAAAGTCACTAACCACAAAAAATCCCACTCAAGGAGTTGCCGTTAAATCCGGGAACACTCTAGCCAAAGAAGTGGATCAAAAAATCATCACCAGCTCTGAAGGCGCCCTCCCCATACCTATTCCCAATTTTAAACTTTCCAAAAGACCTCGAGTCATAAAAGATGCCACACCTAAATATCCTGAAAGCCTCAAAGCTCAAGGCAAAGAAGGTCTAGTGATTTTAAATGTTCTCATTGATGAATCAGGTCAGGTGCGAGGCGTGCAAATTCTAAAATCATTAGAGAACTCCCTAGATCAGCTCGCTAAAAAATCCATGTTTAAATTTCTATTTACACCTGCAGAACTCAACGGGAAGAAAGTCCCTAGTCGTATCAAGTACCGAATGAATTTTAAATTGAAATAGCAGCAAGGGTGTCTCGCACCAGAGCCTGTCGCATTCCAGCACTGCCTGGTGCGGGG
Source organism: uncultured Bdellovibrionales bacterium (assembly GCA_937936325.1). Taxonomy (GTDB): domain Bacteria; phylum Bdellovibrionota; class Bdellovibrionia; order Bdellovibrionales; family UBA1609; genus CALGWV01. Next base: position 5,062 of record CALGWV010000059.1, read on the forward strand.
CACTTTTCAAAGCCACTTTCTGGATTTAAAAAAGTAAGCTAACCCGCAAGTGAGAACTGCCATAAGTCCCCAAAAATAATAATAACCATACTCCCACTTGAGCTCTGGGATATGCTCGAAGTTCATCCCATAGATACCGGCAACAAATGTTAAAGGTATAAAGACCGAGGAGAAAATAGTGAGCACCTTCATCACCTCATTCATTTTATTGGCCTGCATAGAGTTAAAGGCATCTTTTGAGTACTCGAGCATTTGAAAATAGTTTTCTACGGTCTCCACCACCTGATCAATATGATCGTAAGCATCCTTAAAATACTTTTTAGTTTTGGGTAAGACCTCTTCTTTTTCAGTCAAAACACATTGGTGCAGGACCTCTCTTATAGGAGATGCGGATTTTTTCAAATAGATCAACTCACTTCTCAGTCTAGAAATATCTTGATAAATATTCTTATTAAAATTATGCACAATAGAGCTTTCCAATTTTTCAACTTCGTGTCCTAGTTTTTCTAAAACTAAAAAATAATCATCGACAAGAGTATCCATCAATGCATAAAAAAGATAATCAGCTCGGGCTTCTCTGATTCGCCCCTTCTTTTTTGAAAGACGCTTCATAACTGGGGTGAACACATCTTCTTGCAACTCTTGAAATGAAATTACAAAAGCCTCACCTAAAAACAAACTCACCTGCTCAAAACTCAAAGAAGAACCCCCCTCAACTTTATAGCTTACAGCTTTAATAATACAAAAAATAATATCGTCCAGCTCTTCAAGCTTGGGCCTATGATCTGTATTTAAAACATCTTCAAGCCATAAAGCATGTATGCCAAAATGCTTTCCAATATCTTCAATGATTCGCCCATCGCTTAATCCTCTGATATTTACCCAAGTGATTGTATTAGGGTCTTTAGCAAGACCTAGACATTCTTGCACGCTTGTGGGCTGCAGGACCTCTATAGTTTCGTTGGTATAGTTAATCACCTCAATGATAACTTCAGTATCAGAGTCCATCTGAAAAACTAAAGTCCCTGGGGGTTCATGAATAGGATTCGTGTCGTTTTTAAGTAAGCGTGTCATTACTTAAAAGTGTAAATGAGTTTTAGATTGAGTGCACTAAACTTACTCTCATAAAATGAACTTCCCCTTATACTGAGAACTTACTTTAAAAAGTACACCAAGACTTTTTTAAAAGTAAGACCTTGGACTATCACCGAAAAAACCACACTCGCATACGTGATACCAATCAGAACTTCACGCCCATAAAAATCAGGTAAGGACAAAGCCAAGGCTACAGAAATTCCACCTCTTAAACCACCCCAGGTTAATATGGGAATGGCTCCTTTTGAAAATGGAATAAAGAGTTTTAAAAAACTGATCAAAATCCAAACGCTAAAAAAGCGTCCCACGAGAACTACGGGAACCAGACTTAGACCTGCAAAAAAAATATGTGTATTATAAGATATGGCGACAACCTCAAGACCAATGAGCGTGAAAAGAACCAAACTTAAAATCTCATCCACCAGTTCCCAAAAGGGATATAACTGTCTTTTAGTGAGATCTGATATAGCAAAAGCGCGCCCCTGATTTCCAATAAGCAATCCAGCCATAACCATAGCGATAGGTCCTGATACTTGGAGGAAGTGCGCTAACCTATAACCCCCTGCTGCAAGAGCCAGAGTAATTATAATCGCCACTTTATAATCATCAATCGCCTGAAGAAGCTTATAAGCCACATACCCCAAACTCAAACCAAATAAAATTCCACCGAAGGCGTCTCTGATAAACAAGATGCCAACAGAGCTCGCATTTAAGCTCTCAGTCCCTGTGGCTATTTCTAAGAGCATCTCAAAAAGAACTACAGCCACACCATCATTGAAAAGAGACTCCCCTGTTATTTTAATTTCCAAGGCTTTTGGAGCTTCGGTTTGTCTTAAGAGTGATAAGACAGCAATGGGGTCTGTCGGCGCAATAAGAGCTCCAAATAATAAACAGTAGATAAGCTCCATCTGAGGTTGAAAAAATGAAAGAACATAAAAACTTAACAAACCAACGACAAAGGTAGAAATCAGTACACCGAATGACGAAAGCACAAGAATCGGAAATTTTTGCTCCCGCAGATCATTAAAATTCACATGAAGAGCCCCGGCAAAAAGCAAAAAGCTTAACATGCCATTCATGAAAGTCTCTTGAAAGTTTAGATTTGATAAAATAGATTTTGCCACCTGGCTCGACTCAAAACCTAAATGATGCAAGCAAATCAAAATGGCAGAAAATCCCAGTGCAGACACCATCACACCAATGGTGGTGGGCAGCTTTAAAAATTTAATATTGATAAAAGCAAAAAAAGCCACCAAGGCTAAAACAATAGAAAAAATATCAAAAAAATGCATGTTAATCTTAACCTCTTTGATCTTGAGACTTTATCCGAACTTCAATCGGCTTGTCTTGAAAAAAGTGAACATCCCTTTGAGGAAAGGCAATGCTGATACCTGCATCTCTAAAAAGCTCATCAATGTGAAATCTCACTTGAGATTCGGTTTGCCGACGTTGATTTAGGGTTTTAATCCGTAAAGGAAATTCCAATTCAAAGTTAAGAGAATTATCAGCAAAGTCCGTAAAATAAACAGAAGGTGAGGGCTTTTTTAAAGAATTCGAGTCTAAAAGAGCCGCCTTCACAAGAAGCTCTTTGACTTTTTTTGTGTCCGAGCCGTAAGCGACGCCAATTTTAATAGATATTTGTATTAAACTATTCTTATGAGTCCAGTTAATTAGGTTTTTCTCTAAGAAAAAACTATTAGGAACAATCGTGTGCTTGTTCCCTTTGGAAATAATACTTGTACTCCGAATGCCTATATTATCCACTTCCCCAAAAATACCATCGACCTCAACGAAGTCACCCACCTTAATAGGTGTTTCAATCATAAGTATTATGCCACTAATAAAATTGCTGACTAAGTTTCTAGACCCAAAACCCACACCAATAGCTAATCCCCCACCAAGGACTGTAAATACGGTGATTGGAATATGAGCCAGCTTTAGAGCAAACAATGAGGATAAAAATATCAAAAAATAGAATATCAAGGATTCTAGTACATGCCTGGAGTTTCGATTAATGCGAAACTTACTCCCAGCAAATCTGGAGACAGTGCGGCTGAAGTACTTGGAAGCCTTAATTCCAAGAATAAAGAAAACAAGCCCAACAACTATTGATCCAAATGTCACAGCTCTTTCATCAATACTGATAATTGTAAAATGCCAGATATCACGAATAAAGTTAAAATCAATATATTCCATAGTTCACACCTCTCAATGTGATGTACCATAGGCCATCTCCATGCTCTAGTACAGATATAAAGTTTACAGCTCACAATCCAATACTCTCTAAGAAGAGCTCATTAATGTTTTTCTTAAAATTAGAATGACTCTCAAATAAAGCAGTTTCATGGACTATCTCGGCCAAAGCATTGCCAACCCAACAGAGCCCTACTTAACATATTAGAATGCTATATAAATATACGACTCAAATCTCAGTGGGCTTTTGTGTTTTTTTTGCTTTTACTTCAAAAATTAGCGCCTTTGAGCTTCAAATTGTTGAACGTGGCACAAAAAATGAGATCGCTTACGCCAATCTTTATCTTCTGCCCTCGGGTGAGGAGCTCACTTCAGATGAAATGGGTAAACTTAAAATTGAGAGCTCAGATTTTATTGAGATTAAGATTCTCACTGAGGCCTATGATGAGCTTATCATAAAAAAAGAAAATTTAAGCTCAAATAAAATCAATAAATTTTATTTATCCCCCCAATCCAATAGAGCTTTTGAATCTACTGTCTACGGGGTAAAGCGCAAGGATGAACCTGCCCAACAGAGCCTGGCTAAAGAATTCTTCTTAAAAACTCCTGGCTCTGGTGGAGATCCTGTTCGGGCCGTAGAAAACCTCCCAGGAGTGATCCAAAGTATTGATTCCCGTGTGGCCATACAAGGGAGCCCTCCCGAATACACGAAGTACATGATCAATGGCCAAGAGGTTCCTATATTGTTTCATTTTTTTGGCCTTAACTCTGTGGTTGTTCCTGAAGCTGTAGATCAGGTTGATTTTTTAAGTGCGGGCTTTGGCCCCAAATATGGCCGAGCTATTGGTGGACTCGTAAACCTTGAGATTAAAGACCCTAACTCTACAAAACACAGAGGTTTGGGCTATGTGGACTTTCTAAATACTGCGGCACTTTATGAAGGGCCTGTCGGAGATAATCAAAGCCTGCTCATTGGTGGACGCTATAGCTATGTGGGGCTTGTTTTAAGCCTGGTTCAAGACAGTATTGCAAGCGATGAAGGCGATGACCCTGGCCCCCCTCAGTTTAACACAGCTCCTTACTATGGTGATTTTGTAGCTCATTATGTTTACGAACCTAAAAAAGATAAAAAACTCAAACTTTCATTTGTAGGCTCAAGGGATTTTGCTAAATCTCTAAATACTCAAACAGATGACTTCACTTTTACTGGGGACATCAGGGGGCGCACTCAGTTTTTTAGACTTTTAGGAGACTATCAACTAAAAAGTCTAAACCTTAAAAGCTCACTGGGTTATGACCAGGTTCTTTTTGAACCAGGGTCCCAGGTCACAGAACGTAATGCTCTTAACTTCACTCAAACAACAGAAATTAAAATCACTTTAAATGAAAAAACAAATTTAGTTTACGGTACAGATTTAAAACTAGATTACTCCGCCAATAGAGATCGACTTTCCTCATCTTTTTTAGTCGATGAGTCTGAAGTCGGAGTGCCTCAGGCCGCAGGTGACATTATCGCTGCTGAAGAAAGTGGCTTTCAAGGCAACCTCGCTTTATTTGCTCAGCTCAATTACAAAAAAAACGAAACTTGGACTTTAAGCCCTGGTTTAAGACTCGATTACTTCTCAAAACACCAAAGCCTTTTTGCTGGACCTAGATTTAAACTTAAGTCCACATTGAACAAAGAGCATTCTTTGTTTTTTCTCACAGGGCTTTATGCGCAGGCCGCCGAATTTAGGGATCTCACGGACTCTTTAGGCAATCCTAATTTAGGACTGTCAAAAGCTCTGCACTTTAAAACATCATGGGTTTTTGAACCTGAAAAACAATATGGCATAAACTCTCAAGTCGGTGCATTTTTAAAACGCCCTTGGGACTTAAAAAGAAACTCCACAGCCCAAGTTTTAAGAGACGGCTTAAGTGTCCCAGAACGATTCACTAATAATAAGTCAGCACTGATCTACGGCCTTGAGAGCCTGATCACCTATAATCAGCCCCAATACTTTGTAAATTTAGGATATACTTTGACTGTAAGTCGGATTTTTGAAGATGGCCTCTCTCTGCCTTCCCCCCAAGATCAAAGACATAATTTAAATATGAATGGAGGCCTCAACTGGGGCAGTTGGAGAATAGGCTCAAGAGTGCGCTGGGTTTCAGGCACTCCTTACACCCCTATTATTGATGGAGTTTATGTGAGCAATAGCGACAGTTACTATCCTATTCCTGGTGATCGTTTTTCAAAACGCCTAGGAGCCTTTTTTTCCTGGGACTTGAGAGTGGATAAACAGTGGAGATTTCAAACTTGGATCCTTTCCTTTTATTTAGACATACAAAATGTTTTAAACACTGCTAATGATATTGGTCCAGCCTACTCCTTTGATTTTCAAAAATCAGGGGTTTCCACAGGGCTTCCAATTTTGCCGACTTTCGGAGTCAAAGGAGAGTTTTGATGAAGACTCCAAATGAAAATTTAGAATTTAAAAGTTCTTCTGGATTGAACTTAAGCTCTTGGTTTTTTACATTCGTACTTCTGCTACAAGGCTGCTCCAACTTAGATTTTAAAAAACCTTATCAGTTAGGTGAGTTTCGGTTTTTAGGAATTCATGCTGACACTCCTGAAGTCGATGGCACTCTAAGTTCTCCAGTCACCGTGACTCTTACGCCTTATATTAGTGATATCGACTTTGGGGGGCGTACATTTATTGTGAGCTACACCGGTTGTCCTTCAAATGAATTTGATAGTTCTGATCTTTCAGAATGTTTCCTTAACAATCCTCCCATCACAGACAGCTTAAATACAAATGCCTTAACCGAAGCTCCTTTTACAGGATCATTAGGCCCCTCATCACTTGGGTCAGGGGCAGCCATAACTGTCACAATTGCTGACCCTTCAGCACTTCTGGCAGGCAAGAGTGCCTCTGTTCAACATAATGGTGTGAATTTTATTTTTGTGATGAGTCTCACATCTGGGAGCGATAGTTTTTTGGCCACGCAGATTATTAAAGTGAGCAACAAATCCATAAAAAATACGAACCCAACAGGTTTAACCAACTTAAATTTTTCAAGCTTACCGACTCAAGATTATTTAAACTTTAAAATGCAAGCTTCAGGAGCAGAAAGCTATCAAGAAATGGCTACCGACGGTAGCCTTAGTACACAGACAGAAACTCTTTTTGTCAGCCACTACACGGATATCGGAGTTGTGTTTCCTTATAAAACGGATATTGCAAACACATCTAGATTTAATTTGAGCACATCACCACCCCAAGTTTTTATCAGCGTGGTTAGAGATTTGCGAGGTGGACTGGAAGTTTTGTTTTATTAACACTTTCTACACTCCCACTATCTATAAGTCTGAGAGTTTAAAATGATAAAAATCAATCTACATTTATTATAAATGTAAAAGAATAGTCAGTAATTCAGTGGTACTAAATTAAAAATATTTATACATTAAAGACTTATTACCTTTAAGATTACCTCGTAAAAACTCGTCCTCAAAAGTTGAACGACAAATTCTAGGATCGCTCAACATATAACCACTCATAGTCCCAGATATAACATCACGTGCCAGAGGGTCTTGAGCGGCTATATCAGGATCACAAAGACCTAAGGCAACAAAAAGCCCTTGCTCTCTCAAAGGACTACCAGCAACATCAGATTTAGAAACTTTTATATAGACATGAGGTTGAGGGCTTCCAAATTCAACCTCTTCATTAAAAGCTTCAGCTACCGGAATAGATGGTTTTGATGCCCACTTTTGAATTATAGTTTTTTGGTCTTCAAGAGGTAGGTGTTTATTTTTTACAAAACCCTTTCTGACCATGGTCACAAGCTCAAACTGCCACTGAATACCCGTCTGTGGGTCAGTATGATTTATAAAAAGGTGATTGTCTCGGACCTCAGAAACTCCATTGGTTTCTAAATTATCTCCTTCAAATTTTAGGGTGTAAGTTTTAGTATCTGTATTATAACTTAAATACGCAACTGTAATAAAATTTGTTGTATCTTTTTTAATTACACTTGTGTGAATGCCTTTTTGGGGCGCTGAACCGTCACGACATTGATGTGCATTAGGGTGATGCACATTGCACTGACCATTTGTATTATGAACCGGAATTGCATAAATTGAGTTTTCGGGCAAATAAGCAGAAACAAGACGAAAAGAATCCACCCATCTAATATTAGAAAAACGCGTATCAAGGTTTGGAATTTCTCTCAAAGCTGTCTTGATTTTAGGATCAAAGTCATCATAGTTCTGATTCTTAAATAATGGAGGAAAATAACTTAAATGTCCTATTTGTGATCTCGACTTAGATTCCTCAAACAGGTACAAAACACACTCATCACTATGGCGATCTATCCAACAAGGGTTATCATTTGAAACTCCATGGAACCCCACAGGTTTTCCATGGATGCCTGCTTTGCCAGTGCTTACTGGTGCAAGCTGTGGAGTAAAACTTGCTATGGGATTTTGTTGTGGTAACTGAGGTGTCGGTGGCGTTGTAACAGGCGATGCCTCGTGACGATGGGCCACCATGCCATCATGGCTTACAGGATGTGTATGAACTCCAGAATGTTGAGTAACTGGCCTTAATTGACTTGTCGCCGTCGGAGTATGTCTGTGGGGCTGCATTGTGAGTTGTCCTGCCGAATTTATGTGCTCATGTGTAGTGGCCTGGTTAAGCCCTGGGTGGATGTGAGGCTTTAATGCTTCAACAGTATTAGATTGTGCTTGAGACTGAGATGCCAAAACAAAAGTTAAGGTTAAAAATATAATTTTCAAAAAAAGCTCCTTATTGATATTTCCTATGGGTATATCTAAGGCTTAAACATACGTCAAAGAATTATTTTATTTATGGATTCGTAATCCAAGTATTAAAAATTTTGTTTAGAACTGCACATTAGTGCAACACTTTAAACACAGTATTTCAACTCAAAATTATCTATAGTAGTCGCCGCTGAAAAATTAATTAAGCACAATGTAAACAGGAGTTTAAGTCTATTTTTTTGAGCTATAGTATTGCAAGAAAAGTGATCGGCAGAGGTCAAAAGCTAGCAACTCTTGAGGTTAAAAAAATGAGATTTACCCCATCTGAAAACACGAAAAAGCAATTAGAACTTGGAAAGACAGTTTTAAGAAGTTTGAGCAGTTTAGAGCATTGAAATTCAGACTTAAAGCCTTGTTTACGTTGTATTTAATTAGTTTTTCAGGGAAGACTCTCTAACAGAGATCCAGGGCTAAACAGATGGTATCAGTTTTTTGAGTGGCAGGTCATGGCTTCTAAGTTTTTTTTCTCACTTTCAGCTGAGGTTAAAAGCTTAAGACTCAATGAGTGAAGAGGTCCTGTTCTCAAGTCTTCTTTAAACAAATTCATTACGGCCTGTTGCCTCTGAATACGAGATAGGTTGACAAAATCTTCGCTGACGACCACCACTCTAAAATGTGTATTTACTCCAGTTCGATGGTGACCCTGACTGTCGTTGATCACATCGACAGACTGTGTTTTAAATTGAGCTTGAATTTTATTTCTAATGAGATCTTCGTTCATGGATTTAAAGATCCCCTAAACTTTCAATAAAAACAACCAAAGCTAAAAACAAAAGCAATCCGGCTAAAAATAAGTTTCGCCACCACCCCTTTAATTTCTCTTGAAGCGGACGCCCCACCAAGCCTCCACACAAGACACCGAAGATTAACAATGCCCCACTAGATTCTGAAATTAGAGCATCTTCATAAAAATCTATATAGTGAGCTTTATAAGCCAACACAGCAAAAAAAGTGGTAAAAACCATGACCCCACTGGCTGTAGGAGATTGAAATTTTTCAATAGCCCATTTTTTTTGAAATAATATCCAGTTCACCATTACACCTGAGCCAATCCCTAGAAGTCCACTTAAGATTCCCGCGCCCAGGCCTAAGCTTAAACCTAAAACTTTAGAATCAGGGGATGTAGAAGTATTTTCCCCTTCCTTTTTTTTTTGCAATAGAACTTTAAAATATCTCAAGCTCAGAACCAAAAGAGCACAAGCAAGAGCTAACCTTAGATTTTCTCCAGAAAACCAGCCTGAAACTGAAGCCGCAAGAAATGCAGATACTCCTGTGGCCGGCCCAAGCATGAGCACCACAGGCCAAAGAACTAATTTTTTTTTATGAAAATAAAAAGTATTTACTAAAACTATAAATAATATGATGAGCAAACTCAGAGCCACAGTGTCTTGAGCACTCAGCTCTAAAGCATAGGGCAGCAGGGGCACAAGCAAAACTCCTCCACCAATCCCTAAAAGAGCTGAGGCCAAGCTTGCAAAAAAACCAATCAATCCTAATATCACTTAAGCTCCCCTAAGTGTTGGAGTTTTTTTTGAGATCCGTCGTAAAATAAATCCGTCAGGCCAGCTTCAAAGTGGATAGCATTGGCCGACTTCCCCACTTCAAGGCTTCCGTATTTATTTTCTAAACCTAGAGCAGAGGCAGCGTTATAAGTATAAGCCGCAAGAACTTCTGCGAGACTCATCTTCATTTTTAGACGAGCTAAAAGTCCTATAAAATCTATGTTTTGAGTGGGCGAGCTCCCTGGATTGAAATCAGTAGCTAGGGCCACTTTGCCTCCGTGGTCTATAAGCTCTCTCACTCTGGGATATGCCAGATCTAAATAAAAATCAGCACCTGGTAAGGCCATAATTACAGCTTCACTTTTAGCAATTTTTTTAAGTTCCTCATCACTAAGGTGAACCGCATGGTCTACGGATTTGGCCCCATTTTGCGCCCCCCAAAGTGACGCCCCCTGAGCACTCAGTTGATCCCCGTGGAGAGTGAGATCCCAGCCCATCTTCTTAATTGTATTTGAGAGCTGTTTTAAATGTGCTAATTCAAAATAACCTCGATCCACAAAAATATCAGCCCTTCGGCATAGAGTTTCTGCCTGAACCTTTGGAAGTACTTCTGTACAAACAAAATTTGTATACTCATCAAATGTGGTAAATTCACTGGGTAAAGAGTGAAGACCCAAAAAAGTACTCACACAGTGGGTGCCTTCCAGCCTTTCAATCACTTTTAATATTTTAATTTCATCTTCAAGGTTTAAACCATAACCTGATTTAACTTCACAACAGACCACACCTTGGGATTTAAAAAAGTCTAAACTTTTTTGAGAACTTTCTAAAAGTTCTGACTGAGTCGCCTCTCTCGTTTTTTTTAGTGTTGAGGCGATGCCCCCACCAGCTTGTGCAATCTCTTCATAGGACTTCCCAGCAATCCTCATTTCAAATTCATCTTTACGATCACCACCATGCACCAAATGGGTATGAGCTTCTACAAAGCCAGGGAGCAATAGGCCTCCAGAAAGTGTGACCTGGTGAGCCTCTTTATTTTTTAACACCGAACTCCAGTCTTCATCCTCAGATCCTATAAATAAAATTTGGTGATCATCTGTAATGAACACAGGCTTTTTTATTAGATTCAGGTCTTCAAATTTTGGTTGACGTCCTTTTTTGGCAGCCACCCCATGAAGACTCAAGGCTTCATCAGCACCTCTATAAATAACAACAGAAGCTGTCATGTTTTTTTAGGCAGCGGAGTGTTTGGAAGATCAAAAAAGTTCAAACCCCTCTCCTTTCCAGTTTCGAGGGCGTCTTCATATCCTGCATCAATATGCCTAAAAAGCCCCATAGCAGGGTCTGCTGTCAATACAGCCTTAAGGGCTGCGGCAGCCTCATCTGTCCCATCTGCTAAAGTCACCTGACCTGCATGTTGGCTATACCCCATACCCACACCACCCCCATGATGAAAGCTGACCCAAGTGGCACCGCAGGCCACATTGGACATGGCATTCAGGAGCGGCCAATCAGACACCGCATCAGATCCATCTTTCATGGCTTCAGTCTCGCGGTTGGGTGAAGCCACAGAACCACAATCTAAATGGTCTCTTCCAATAACTATGGGAGCTTTAAGCTCTCCGGATTTCACCATTTCATTAAACTTCAAACCGGCTTGGGCGCGCTCACCATACTCCAACCAACAGATGCGGCAAGGTAAACCTTGAAAGGCAATTCTCTCTCGAGCGCCGTGGATCCATTTATGAAGGGCTTTTTTTTCTGGAAAAAGTTCCAATAATGCTTGGTCTGTTTTATAAATGTCTTCAGGATCTCCGGAGAGAGCCGCCCATCTGAATGGCCCACTGCCTTTACAAAAAAGAGGCCTAATATATTCAGGGACAAAACCAGGAATATCAAAGGCCTCTTCCAAACCCATATCTTGAGCCATAGCTCTGATGTTGTTTCCATAGTCAAAAGTGATAGCGCCTTTTCTCTGCATTTCGAGCATTCCGCGTACATGCAATGCCATAGATTTTTTTGACAGCTCAATATATTTATCTGGGTCAGACTCTCTGAGCTTTGAAGCTTCATCCAAGCTATACCCAGCAGGAATATAACCAATAAGAGGATCATGGGCTGAGGTTTGGTCTGTTAAAATATCAGGTTTAAAATCTCGATTTAAAAGATCATGGATCACTTCACTCATATTGCCCACAAGCCCCACGCTTTGAGCTAGTTTTTCTTTTTTAAATTTTTCAATGAGCCTTAAGGCCTCATCAAGGTCCTCAGTCATATGATCTACATAACGAGTTTCTATTCGTTTTTTAATACGCTCAGGATCTACGTCCACCGCTAGAACACAGGCTCCGGCCATGACACCAGCTAGAGGTTGAGCTCCTCCCATTCCACCAAGCCCGGCAGTCAAAATCACACGCCCAGCAAGGTCCCCACCAAAGTGCTGCCTCCCAGCTTCAACAAAAGTTTCATAAGTCCCCTGAACAATGCCTTGGGTTCCAATGTAGATCCAACTTCCGGCTGTCATTTGGCCATACATCATCAGCCCCTGCTGCTCTAACTCATTAAAGTGCTTCCAGTTCGCCCAGTTAGGAACAAGATTTGAGTTGGCAATCAAAACTCGAGGGGCTCTTTCATGTGTTTGAATCACACCAATGGGTTTACCAGATTGAACTAAAAGAGTTTCGTGATTTTCCAAAGTTTTTAAACTTTCAATAATTTGGTGTAAACATTTTTTATTTCTAGCCGCTTTGCCTTTACCACCGTAGACCACAAGCTCCTCTGGGATTTCAGCTACATCAGGATCTAAATTATTAAGCAGCATTCTTAAAACCGCTTCTTGCTTCCAAGACTTACAGTTGAGTTGTGTGCCTGTTGGGGTTTTCATCATGATTTTAAACTCCTGTGCTCCCAAAACCATCTTCTCCCCGAGGGGTTTCATCTAGCTCTGTGACAATATCAAATTCAGCTTGAACTACAGGAGCCATGACCACTTGGGCGACACGGTCACCAGGTGCAATTTCAAAATCTTCTGTACCGTGATTGATTAAAATGATTTTAAGCTCACCACGATAATCGGCATCAATAGTCCCTGGGGAATTCGGCACTGAGATTCCTTTTTTAAGAGCCAATCCGCTGCGAGGTCTAACTTGGAGTTCATAGCCCTCAGGCAAAGCAAAGCTTAATCCAGTGGGCACTAAGCCTCTCTCACCGGATTTTATCGTCATGGGTTCTTCCATGCAGGCACGAATATCAAAGCCACTAGCCAGTGAAGACTCGTATTGTGGAAACTCAGTTTGAAAATGATCCAGAAGTTTTACCTTTAAGGTTTGGGTTCTTGGACTGTGGGCTCTTTTTTGTATGATGTCTGTAATCATATCGTTTAGACTGTCCCAAAAACCTTCGACCTTATCTTGGGCTTCATCTTTTTTATCATTAAGGGTTTGAGTTATCTTATTATCTCCTAAAACAGAGTCAGCCAAACTTAAAATCGATTTGATTTGATTTTTAAATTTATCAGTATTCATTTTGCAATTCCTTTTTAAAATTAATTTTTATTTCTCGTAGACATTTAAATAGGACCCATAATCCACACTAGGAAAGATATCCTCAAATGAAGCCACAACAGCGTCTCCCATACGTCTAAAAATATCAATACGGTGAATGTACTCTGGATGGTCATATCCCGCAGCCCCTACTAAATGAGCCAGAGATTTAACAGTTTCGTTATGATAATTTGCCACTCGCAGGGATTTACTATCCACATCTAAGCCTTTCATCAGTGACTCCTGGTTTGTGGCCACACCCACTGGACAATGGTTTGAGTTACATTTAAGCGCTTGTATGCATCCTACAGCCAACATCATTCCACGACCCGAATTAATAATGTCTGCCCCTAGGGCCATCTTGGTTAACGCATGAAAAGCCGTAAAAACTTTACCTGATGCAACCACCTTAATCTCTCCAGTTAACCCATAACCATTTAATGTATTCACCACAAGCGCTAAGCCCTCTTCTAAAGGGGTTCCCATTGAATTGGCAAACTCTAGAGGGGCAGCACCTGTTCCACCCTCAGCACCATCGACAGTTATAAAATCTGGCCACATTTGTTTTTGCACCATACTCTGACATAAGGCCTCAAATTCATTCACACGCCCCACACAAAGTTTAATGCCCACAGGTTTTCCGCCGGCAAGCTCTCGCATTTTTTGTATTAAGTCTAAAAGACCTTCATTAGAGTCAAAGGCTTTATGGTAAGCTGGAGACTCTACATCTTCGCCTATAGGGACCCCTCGAATTTCAGCAATCTCTTCAGTGACTTTGATGCCAGGAAGCAAGCCCCCTTTTCCAGGCTTTGCCCCTTGTGAAAGTTTAAGTTCTATCATTTTGACTTCTGTATAATGAGCTTTTTCTCTAAACTGTATGGGATCAAAGTCTCCATCTGAAGTCCTACACCCAAAGTAGCCCGTGCCAATTTGCCAGACTAAATCTCCCCCATGCAAATGATGTGAGCTGATTCCACCCTCACCTGTGTTGTGATAAAAACCACCCTCTAGAGCCCCAAGATTTAAGGCATGGATGGCTTTTGAACTAATAGATCCGTAACTCATTGCTGAAATATTAAAAATACTAGAGGTATAAGGTTGTGTACAAAATTTTGATCCCACCTGAACAACCATATCTTTTGTCTGAATTTTTTTGGGATACATGGAGTGATTCATCCAGACATGCCCCTCTTCATAGACATCCCTTTGGGTTCCAAAAGGCTGAGTTTGAAGGACACCCTTTGCCCTTTGGTAAACCACGGCTCTCATCTCTCTGCTAATAGGCCTACCACTGAGATTAGACTCCACAAAGTACTGCTGAATCTCTGGTCGGATGAACTCAAAAAAGTATCTCAAGTTTCCGATGACAGGAAAGTTCTTCCGAATGGCATGCTTGTCCTGAAATATATCAAAGACTCCCACCACAAAAAGAGGCACGAGCAAAATAAACAAGTAATAGTAGTAAACAGAAGTAAAAAAACCTAAAAAGGCAGTTCCACTTAACAAAATAAAACTCAATAACCAAAATGTTGTTCTCATATGAATTTGATTTTATCAGTGATCCCACAGGACGATTGGCACAGCAGGACATTTTGGGTGTGGAGGAATCAATGGGATTAATAACTTTAGGCTTTAGGTTCATTTAGGCCCTCATTCGGAGCAACATCAATTCAAGACACAAGTCACGCCAAAATTGAGCCGAACTTGACCTCCATATGTTTGAATCCATAATTGAACATGATATTTTAATAAATCTGGAGGCCTTATATGTTCACACTAATTAAACGTGCATCGTTGTTTTTAACGGTTAACTTTTTAATGATCACCACCTTATCTCTCATCCTAGGGGCGCTTAGCACTTATCTCGGGATAGATTTCGGCAGTTTCACTCCTATGATCATTATTTATGCCATCATTGGTTTTGGCGGCTCTTTTGTCTCTCTGATGATCTCAAGATACATGGCCAAAAAGAGCATGAAGGTTCAGCTTATTGAACCTGGAGTGACAGGAGCCCGTGAAAAATGGCTCTTAGACACAGTTTATACTTTGGCCCATAAAGCCGGTATGAAGGTCATGCCTGAGGTAGGGATTTACCCAGGGCAAGAAGTGAATGCATTTGCCACTGGTCCTTCAAAAAACAAATCTCTAGTTGCAGTCAGTGAGGGACTTCTTGCCAATATGGATAAAGAGGAAGTGGAAGGGGTTTTAGCCCATGAAATTGCCCATATCGTCAACGGAGATATGGTCACAATGACCCTGGTTCAAGGTGTGATCAACACCATCGTCTTAATTGCTTCTCGTCTTATTGCACAGGTAGTGACATCTCGCATGGAGCGAGGTCAACATATGGCTTATATGGGCATCTACTATGGTGTGAGTATTGTTTTGAGTCTTTTAGGGTCTATCGTAGTTTCTGGGTTTTCAAGATACAGAGAATTTAAAGCTGACCGCGGGGGAGCCCAGTTGGCAGGCCCTCCAAAAATGATCAAAGCTTTAGAAAAGCTGCAATCTGCTTACGGTATGATTAATGAGAACCACCAAGAAGTGGCCGCCTTGAAAATATCCGGTAGATCTAAACCTAGCTTTATTGCACGCCTGCTTTCAACTCATCCCCCACTTGAAGATCGCATCCAGAGGCTTAAAGCTGGTGGACTCCACAGGTAAACAAAACTCACATTTAACCAAAATTTTATTTCTAAATGAGACAGCTCCTTAACTTAAGGGCTGTCTTTTTTTTGGCTTTACAGATTTCATAATTTTCTGTATCTTTCAACATTCCAAAAGGAGATAGATCTATATGAGCGATAGGAAGATTGGCTTAATCTTGGCTGGGGTGACTGCCTTTTGCTGGGGTTCTCTCGCATTTTTTGTAAAAGCCGCTTTAGAGTTCACAGACGCTGGAACTATAGTCTCCATGCGAATGCTTGTGGCCTTTTTACTCTTATTTATATATTTTATTATCTTTAATCCAGGTGAAATTAAAAAACTGGTCCAAAACCCTCCCTGGCTTGGAGTTTTAGCTTCAATCTTTTTATCACTCAATTACTTCAGCTATACAAAAGGCGTTGAGTTCACCTCGGCTAGCAATGCACAAGTCATGATCCAATTGGCGCCTATGCTTTTTATCGTGATAGGTATTTTGTATTTTAAAGAGAGTATTCATTTTAGAAAAATTATAGGTCTACTTCTAAGTTTAATTGGTTTTGGATTCTTTTTTAAAGATCAACTCACACAAGCTGTGAATGCTGATTTTTTAAGAGGTGATCTTTGGATTCTTTTATCAGCTTTCACTTGGGCTTCTTATGCTAGTTTTCAAAAAGTACTCACTCAGAAGTGGCACCCACAAACCTTAAATCTCTTAGTCTATTTTGTTTGCGCTGTGATTCTCACTTCTGGAGCAGAGTTTAAAGCTTTCGAAACTTGGAGCCTCACCTCTTGGTCTGTTCTTTTGTTCTTGGGGGTGAATACTTTTATTGCATATGGTTGCTTTACTGCGAGCCTCTCAAAGGCCCCCGCCTCTGAAGTCAGCTTAATCATTATTAGCAATCCCATTATAACACTAGTGATTGTTCAACTGGGCAACATATTTGAAATTGCCTGGATTCCCAAAGAGCAACTGGGTTTGTTTGGTTTTTTAGGGGCTTCAATGGTAGTAGTGGGAATTGGCATTGCACTTTACAAAAAAAAAGACCAGACTCTTTCTACCCAAGGTCACTCCCTTAACCCGGCCACACCAGAAAACACAACTTTCTCTAACCCACAACACCAGGCTGAGTTTACTAATAAACTCTAATCCTGGGAGTGTTTCCGTATTCACTCAAAAAGAAATGACACCGAGAAGTACCCCCTTGAAATGATTTTAGATTGTTACTCTCCTACTGTTATCGAGTAGTGTGTAAAATTTCTTAAGTTCTTTTTCTAGATTCCTTTTTAGTTCAATGAGATCAAG
>CALGWV010000060.1 GCA_937936325.1 uncultured Bdellovibrionales bacterium
CGTATTCACTCAAAAAGAAATGACACCGAGAAGTACCCCCTTGAAATGATTTTAGATTGTTACTCTCCTACTGTTATCGAGTAGTGTGTAAAATTTCTTAAGTTCTTTTTCTAGATTCCTTTTTAGTTCAATGAGATCAAGCCGTTCAAGATTATATTTAATTTTATTCTTCATAAAGCCAGAGTATTTAGGATGCTTCAAGATCCTTTGAGCTGGAGTCTTTGGTCTTTCAAAAGTCTTCTTAATTTTGCCTCCGATTCTTGTTTTTTCTTTAAGCTTAAATGAAGGTAAAAAATAATTATGAAGTGGATTCCAATACTCTTTGTAGATCTTATTCATCAAAGGTATTAATCCTGGATCTTCAATCCTATCGTACCCAAACAGAGTTCTCACATGGGTGTTGTTTTTTTTGTTCAACGTAGCATTGATCGTTTTTCTTATAAGGCCTGGATCGCCTCATTTTAACTTTTCTGTGGCGTTTTGAATTACTTTCAAAGTACTGCATCACTCTGTAGTTTAAAAACTCTGCGCCGCAATCTGTATCAAAGTTTTTGATAATAATGGGTGTCTCTTTTTCGATGTCTTGTAGGTTTTTTTTAATCTCAGTGGATTGCTTCGTCCAGCAAGCTCTGTTCTCAGTCCAGTTCGTGTGAACATCGGTAAGCGTCAGTGAGTTTGCAAAATCTCCAAGCAGACTTCCTCCACAGTGTGCCACTGTGTCAGCTTGAACCGTACCTGGCTCAGTGACCTTTTCATCTAGACGCTTGATTGGAATCATGGATTTAAATTTACGACTGACTCTAGTTGTGGACTTTCCTCGTTGAGAGTCCCTGTGAGCTTTGAGGATACGACCAATGCTGCTGCTACTGATGTTGAGGATCTTGGTTCTTAAAGAGACCTCTAAGAGCCCGTAGTGTTTTTCGTAAAAAGGGAGCCAAAGAGGTATGGCCTCTTTCATTCTTTTAGGAGCAATTTGCTCCATGAGCCCGTTTAATATTAAAATATGGCGGCCTACGGCCATGCCATAAGTTTTGGGTCGGCCCTTCGGGCTGGGCTTTGCGGATCTTTGTCCTCTTAAAATTTTAATAATATGCTTTCGGTCAAGCTCAGTGATTTTAATGATTTCATCTAAAATCCTAGACTTCTCAGCACGTTTTACGGTGTTTTCGTAGTCAGGACGGTATTTTTCGATAATAATTTGATTAAGTTCGCTCCTCATAAAACCCCCATTTTATGTTGTTTTGTTAGTATCATTTTATGGGTGTCTGTTTTATGAGTGCAGCGAGCTTATTATATTCTAGCCCTTTGACCTATATCAGCCTCTTAGGTGTCCAAACTTCTGAGTGAATTCGTTTCAGAGAGCCCATTTTTGAGTTCATTCTTGACATCTGCTTTTAAGAGGGTATTAATTAGATCCTAAGCCTAGCCTTAGAGCTTTCTGTGCTGAAAATTTAACTCCGCAATTCTTATATTTTACTATATAGAACAGAGGTTTAGCTCAAGTATCAATTTTGAGTAAAATAATCTAGCAGAAAAAACAAAGTAACTAGGCCTGAATTTTGGGAGAAGAATATGCCAAGTCATAAGTCATCAGTAAAAAGAATGAGATCCGACGCTGCTAAAACAGAGGTCAATTCAAGAACAAAAAGTCGTGTGCGTACTTTTGAGAAAAAATTAAGAAAAGCCCTTGAAGAAGGGGATAAAGAGAATGCTCCGGCTTTGCTTTTAAAGTTCGTAAGCACAATGGATAGAGCCGCTCAAAAAGGTGTCTTCCACAAAAACACTGCTGACAGAAAAAAATCTCGTCTCAGCGCCCAAGTTCATAAACTGACGGTTTAAAGAACTTAGCTTCTTAGTTCAACTTTCTAATAAGCTCGCTTATTCTTTCCGAGTCTCAGTTGAATCTAAAGTTTCAAAACCCAAAAGTAAACTTATACAGTCCATAGTTTCAGAAATCCAATCGCTTTTAAAAATTATTTTACATTTGTAGCAACTCGAACTTCTTTTTCAAAGTGAGAGTGTCATTTAAGTCTAACCCAGATCCGCGGATAAGCGGCGAGGGAAAACCCATCAAACCTGCTTCATCAGTGTCTAGCGCAGAAATTTTCTCTTGAAGCTGAAAGAGAATATTTTGAACACGACGCTGGAGGAGGGCGTTTCATGGGTTTTTACCGTTGCTCATCCGTGGATCTGGGTCTATTCGTCCTTGAAGTCTGAGGCTTTGCGGCCAAGTTTATTTTTGATTACCCAATTTTATAAAAGAGCCCTTTTTCTATTGAAAATAGCAGTATTAAAAAACAAAGGTTTTTTGATAAACCTCCTAGTGCTACAGGGTTGAAACTTTAATTAGAGAAGCTTCAAAGAGAAGTTTCTTATCAATGTTCACACTCTTAAGCTTAAGATCTAACCCGGCAAATTCCTCTATCACTAGATCAATATCTTTTAAGTTCCAAAGTTCAGCTGACTTAAAATAATCATCAGCAAAGTAGGGTGAAACACCCAGGTGAGAGAGAATATTTTTTTTGTCGAGCTTATTATTTTTTCCAAGTACACATTTTTTAATGATTAATAACTGGCGTGAGCAGATAGCGGCTAGGGCCACTAAGCTTTCTCCATTTTGAGTAAGAGTGTTTAAATGACTGAGGCAAAAAATCCATTTTTTTAAACCTAAGGCTTTAGCATAATCAAAGATAGAAACATTTTGGTTCAAGTTTAAGCAAGATTGTAAATCTTTCGAGCTGATCTCTTTAGAGTTTTCAAATAAGAGACTGATTTTAAATAAATTTTTGTGGATCTCAATGAGCTCAAAGTTGGACTGAAGAGCCAGTTGGTTCTGGGCTTCTCGTGTTAAGTTTAAATCTTGTTTTTGGCACATATATGACACCCAGGGCGCCACTTTATTAGGGTAGGGTGCTGGCAGTTCTACAAGTTGAGTTTTGTCTTTGGCAAATTTAAAAAATTTTTTTCTTTTATCAGCAGTGCCTGCAAACACATAAACAACATAGGTGTGATGTGGAAGCACGGCTTCAAGTGTGATTATTTTTTCAAGTTCCGGAGCTTTGAGGCTTTCACAGTTTTTAAGAATAAAAAGTCTCTTTGGTGCGAAAAGTTGTGGACTACATATTTGAGTATAAAGCTCGTCAAAAGTGTCATCGCCAAGTGAGCTCTGTGTGATTTCAAATTGGTCTGCTGAGAATATATTCTTAATAGATTTTAAGGCTTCATCATAGAGGTAGAGATCTTTGTAGTAGATACAAAAAAAGGGGGCGTAAGGAGGTTTTTCTAGTTTTATCTGAAGTGCTCGAAGATTTAGGCTCAAATTAAAAGGCCTCCGTCATTTTTAAATAAATCTCTTTGGACATCTTTTGGGCTAAATCAGAAAGACTTTGTCTTCGTGCTTCATCATTATAATTGGGGTTAGAGCTGTTTAAGGTTTCTATAGAGAGCCTGGGGGCAGAGTAAATAATTTCATCATCACTGATATTACGATAAAGAACTTGGTTGTTTTTTGTGAGTTTAATTTCAACTTTAATCTTGATATTGTACTCAGTGGTCAGTACAGCCCCTTCAGGGAGAAACCTCAGGCCTGTAGATTTAAATCCAGATCCAATATCTCTTCTATCTGTATTTATCTGAGAGCTAAAAACGCTGAGAACCTGGCCAGTGAGTTGTGTTTCATGATCAGGGTCTTGTGAGATAGTTATAGATTTGGATTTTCTAATTTCACTAATAAATGCATTTGTAAAAACCATGCCTAAGCTTGATTCTGAACTGTCGTTTTTAAATATAGGAATATAAACTCTCTGGGTTTGCCCTGGTAAGCTTTTTTTCTCATAGCCCATTCTATAAGAGCATGAGCTAGACACAAAAATGAGGCTGAAGAGAAAAGTATGAAGCCTAAAAAATTTCATTAGTCTGAGCTTATAAGAAGAAACCTCAAGGCTCAAACTAATTAGTGTAAAGCCTTTGGAAAAAACTCAATTAATTTCTTGAGCTGTGGCATACTCCATTAATGAGGATCATCATAGAGGTTTTATGACACTTTTAACTCCAGGGCCTTGCCCTATGTACCCAGAAGTTCGCCAAGCATTGAGAGAGCCCTTGATCCACCATAGAAGCTCAGAGTTCAAGAGCTCCTATCAATATTGTAAAGAGTCTTTAAGAGCACTTTTTAAAACTGAAGGGGATGTTCTTATCTTGCTCTCCACGGGGTCGGGGGGGCTTGAGGCTTCTTTGAGTTCTTACCTCAAGCCTCTGGATAAAGTCTTGGTTTTATCTTCTGGCAAATTTGGAGAGCGATGGGGAGATATTCTTAGGGCAAAAAATATCCAATATGACTTGATCCAAAAAGATGAGGGCGATTTTTTTTCTGCTCAAGACCTTCCTGTGGATGTTTCAAAGAAAAACTATAAAATGCTTTGTGTTCAAGCTTGTGAAACATCCACAGGAACAAAACATGATATAGATTCTTTAGGTAAAAGCTTAGCGAGTTTGAGCCCTGAAACTTTATTTTGTGTTGATGGCATCACGGCTGTTGGAGCTTATCCTGTTTCTCAAAAAGGTTCTAAAATAGATATACTTGTTTCAGGTTCACAAAAAGCATTAGCGCTTCCTGCTGGGATGAGCTTCGTAGGTTTATCTCCAAGGGCGATAGATCAGTTAAACCCACAAGCCAGCTCTGATTATTTTAATTTACATGCTGAGCTCCAAAGTCAAAAGAAAAACCAAACTAGATACAGCGGGTCTTCGCACCTCATTTTAGCATTAAAGGCAGCATTAGGACTCTATGAGCAAAAAGGAGAGTCTTATTACTTTAACCAGGTCTTGAGCTTAAATCAGATGATGGCTGAAGCTTTAAAATCAAAGTCTTTGAAAAATTTTTCTAAAAACCCAAGTCCCAGTCTCACGGCTTTTGAAATACCTGATCAAAAAGCCGAAGAGCTAAAAACAAAGTTAGAAAAAAAAAAATATTTACTAGCCTCTGGGCAAGGAGTCTTAAAGAATAAAATTTTAAGAGTGGGGCATATGGGAAATATAGAAACAAATATTTTTAAAAAATTCATTTCTACATTTAAGGAATTAATATGAGCCGGCCTCAGATTTTTGTGACTTCTCAGTATCCAAGAATTTTTTTCGAATCCGTTAAAAACAAATTTTCAGAGTTTGATTGGATACGAGGAGATGAAGGTGAGCTTTATAGTAAATCTCATCGAGACATCATGGGCTTGTGTGTGCGGAGTCAAAACAAGGTAGATGATAAGCTTTTAAAACATCTTCCAAACTTAAAGTCAGTGGTTACTGCAACCTCGGGCTTTGATCATTTTCAAATTTCGGAAATACAAAATTCTAAACTCGCTCTCTTTTACACTCCTGATTGTAATGCTCAGAGCACAGCGGAGTTGTCTTTTTGGCACATACTCAGTGCTGTAAAAAAAACCAATCTTTTAACTCAAAAATCTTGGAAAACTCCTAGTCTCATGGGCGAGCAGCTGGCTGGAAAAAATTTAGGGATCTTAGGGCTTGGGCGTATTGGAAAAAAAGTGGCGCAGATGGGTGAGGTTTTTGGATGCGAAGTGCATTACTACGATCCTTATGTTCAAAACACTCATTTTGAAAGCCTGGGTTTAATGGAAATATTTAGACTCAGTGATTATATCAGTTTGCACCTCCCCCTGACTCCTAAGACAAAACATATCATCAACTCAAGAACTCTTGCTGAAGCCGGATTTGGTTTAAAAATAATAAACTGTGCTAGAGGTGAACTGATAAGATCTGCAGATCTGTTGCAGGCTTTGAATGAAGGCGTGGTGAGTCGAGTGAGTTTAGACTGTTTTGAAGAAGAACCACTGAGTGCAAATTCAGCTTTTCGAAGTCATCCTAAAGTGAACTGGACACCACATATTGGCGCATACACGGAGGAGGCTTTTAAAAATTCATGTGTTTCCGCTATGTCGGGTTTAGCCCAGCAGCTTTCAGACGAAGAGGGGCATGGGCTCACCCCGCTTCCTTTTAATACTTTATGGTGGCAAGAGGCCCATTCTTAATTTGGAGAGGTCTAGTACTGAGTGTAAACCCAGCGGACTTGGTTATGGGGACCACAGTATTGCGTCCTTGTTGAGCCAGGTTCAGTGAGAAGAAGACTTTCGTTTTTAATCTCCCACTTGAAACTGAGTTCTGCTTGCAGGTCTCGAGAGGCTTTGTCTCGATCCATAGAACTATTATTCAGGCACCCAGCTTGAAGCTCTAAAGTAATTTGATCTTGTGAGACCTTGTATTCTCCTATTCCATCAAAGTGACAAAGGTGGACTAAGCCCCCACGGACCTGAAAACTCTGATTGGAGCTGAGGTTTAAACTCAAGGGTCTATGTCTAAAATAATAAAAGGAATCTGTTGTGAGAACTTTGTCTTTATTTACACATTGGACCTGGAGCAGCTCCCATGACCCTTGGGGTGCGTCGGCAAAGCTAAAAGAACTTAAAAATAAGATGACTACTAAATATTTCATAAAACTCCTCTTAAATAAAGTATAAAGCTGATTTTACAGAATCACAGACCCATGCTGCTTGAAGCCAAGCCTATAGAGGCCTTAGGCTTATTTTTAAAAACCCTCTGTTGAACAATCTCAAGTGGGTCTATAAAGTGTTTTTTGGACTTTTGTTACAGGGAGTAAAACAATGCCAGGTTTAATAGTTGTAGGTTCTCAATGGGGTGATGAAGGAAAGGGGAAAGTCGTAGATGTCTTTTCCGCAGAGTCAGATTATGTGGTTCGCTATCAGGGCGGGGCCAATGCCGGCCACACCTTAGTTGTGGATGGCAAAAAAAGAGTTCTACATCTGATACCTTCTGGAATCTTACACTCTAAAACCATCTGTATTATTGCCAGTGGCGTTGTTTTAGATATCGAGCAACTTTATAAAGAGATCTCAGCACTTAAAGAGACGGGAATGCTGACAGACCCTAGACAGCTTCTCATCTCAGATGGGGCCACGGTTTTATTGCCCCACCACAGAGCTCTAGATTTGGCGAGAGAGAAGGCCTTGAAAAATGAAAAAATTGGAACCACAGGCAAAGGGATCGGACCCGCCTATGAAGATAAAGCCTCCCGGCGTGCTCTTCTGTTTGGAGACCTGTTTGGCCCTGCAGATCAACTCAAGCACACTTTAGAAAAATCATTAAAAGAGAAAAATTTTCTTTTAGAAAAATTTTACGGTGAGAAGCCTTTTTCAGCTGAAGAGTTGTTAGCTCCAATCCAAAAATTTTCAAAACTTTTAGAACCGCATCGTGAGAAAGACGCCTCTTTTGTTATTGATCAAGCTTTAAAAGCAGGGAGGCGAGTTCTATTTGAAGGGGCTCAAGGCAGTCTCTTAGATCTCAATCATGGGACTTATCCATTCGTAACCTCATCGTCCACAATTGCTGGATCAGCCTGTATAGGTGCCGCCATAGGACCTGGTAAAATCGAAAGTGTAGTGGGGATCACAAAAGCCTACACTACAAGAGTAGGATCTGGTCCTTTCCCGACAGAATTAACCAATGATCTTGGTGCAAAAATACAAGAAAAAGGTGGAGAGTTTGGAGCTACAACAGGGCGCCCACGTCGATGTGGTTGGCTCGACCTTGTAGCTTTAAGATATGCCATTCGAATCAACGGTCTGACATCAATTGCTCTTATGAAGCTCGATGTTTTAAGCGGTCTTGATGAAATTCGGGTCGGGACACATTACAAAGGGGACAAAGGAGAAGCTCTCACAGATTTTCCCATGCGCTCCAGAGAGCTTCATAATGTCCAGCCTGTTTACGAAACCCATAAGGCTTGGGCAGAAGACATCAGTCAGGTGACAAGCTTTGACGACCTCCCTGAGGCCGCAAAAAACTATGTGTATTATATAGAAAAAGCACTAGGTACACCTGTTGATGTGGTTTCTGTAGGCCCGGCTCGAGATCAAACTTTATGGCGTAAATCTTTATTTAAATAGGAAGTCACAAATTAATTTTGACTGTGCAAATCAAATATAAAGATTTCAGTAGAGAGAGTTGACTTTTAGCTCCAAAAATTAGACATTTTCAACTTCTGATCCGTTAGCTCAGTTGGTAGAGCATCTCCCTTTTAAGGAGAGGGTCCTTGGTTCGAGCCCAAGACGGGTCACCACTTAATTTGAAAGTTAAGTGTCTAAAAATTAAATATCGGAAGCCCTTCAAAAAGCTTCGCATGTGTTCCCTTCGTCTAGAGGCCTAGGACATCGCCCTTTCACGGCGAAGACACGGGTTCGACTCCCGTAGGGAACGCCAACTTACTTTTATGTGATATTTCATTGTTTATTTTTCAGGCCACACCGAGCGCTGATCTTGTGTCTGTTATTTGCCACGTTAGAATAAAGCCACCTCGCAAGAGGCCTTACTGGAGGAAGCCACAGCAAAACACCCACTAGGAAAAACAAAGGGAGCTTGAGGCAAATTTGAGTGACTGCTTCAGCCCCTCCATAAATGGATCCGGAGGTTGTGATGAGTTTTAATTCTTTTTCACACTCTTTAGGTGTGAGTGCAAACTCTTCATAGGCCTCATGATTATGAAAAGGCTGGCACTCAAACAAGTTCAGCCAGTCTAGTTTTTCAATGAGCTCGCGGCTTTTTTCGCAAATTCCACAGTCACCATCATAAATCACCAAGTTTTTTTTCATGACATAAACCTTAGGTTAGTGGCCAAAGTATAAAATACAGTAAGTAAGGCCTAAGCTTGAGTCTATGAAAACCTAGTAAAAGTTGAAAGTCATCTATTCAAGAGCGGCGTCTATGAAAAAAATGAATACTTAAGATTGCATGGTATCTAGCGAAAAGTGCTGATTAAAATTGTGGGGTAAAACTCAGGTCATTTGAACTCTATAAAAAAATTAATCTCGGCCAAAATAAAAACGCAATGGCTAAACCTTTTTAAGGTTTAGCCGCATATAACTGAATTATTGTGCTTTCTTGATTTATTGTACCCTAGGGTCACAATAATTTTTATGTATCTTGATTATTTTTTTTTCTGGAGAGAATTCAAGGAGATCTCCAACAGAAAACAACAATATCGTTATTGTCGACATCTTTGATTGTAAACCCGGTATCTGTTCTAGTTCGATTGCGGTTAAAGCGTGCGCTTAATAAGATGCCCATTTTGAGTGAACCATTTGGAAATGTTTCATGCTTGGGGACAGAATTCAAAGCTATACCTCTGCAATGCTTTATTTCTTTGAGGGGGGAGTTCACACCAAGGGTGAGTTTCCACCTACTTGCCCCATTTATCCTTAAAGATAAGCTTGTTGTTGAGATTCCAGGGGATTCTTTTATATTTCCATTTGAGTGATATTTAGTAGTGCTTAGCCCCTTTTTACAGAAAAATTGACTTAAATTTCCAGAAGAATGATCACAATAAACTTGCTCGACCGCATTGTTATCAGGTCCGTCCCGGAGACATAGTTTACAGATTATACCGGAGACATGCTTTACACTTTTGCCAGTCCAAAAGGATCAGTGATTGGCTCCACCTTTTTACTCTTATCGTCAAAATATCCTAAATCATAATCTAAAAAACTAACA
>CALGWV010000061.1 GCA_937936325.1 uncultured Bdellovibrionales bacterium
CACCTTCTAAATGTCTTGCTATAAACTTTAATTTCTCATCCATCTTACTACTCTCCCTCCAGGCCATTTTTGAGCCTCCCTTTTGGAAAAGTGTAAACTATGTCTCCGGTATTATTTGTCCACTATGTCTCGAGAACCACAATCATAAAATTGGAATTCCAAATTATAAGATAGAGTCGGAAATCTAGAGTTAATGTTGTATTGAAAGCCTTTTAAAAACCGTCCATTTGTATCAATAAGAAGTTTGTCGAGGTATTTCACCTTGTCAGTAAATGTTGTGCTAGCCTTAGCAGTGTGCCAGTCACCGTCGCTAGCTAAATCAGAAGCTTTCAAGCAGATACTATGATCTTCATGAAACTCAAGGGTGTCACATTTTAGAACAACGCCTCTCTCCCCGGAAGAGGTTTCAATTCTAACATTCGTCACTTTTAAAATCTTTTTAAATTCTTTAGAGTAAGTCACATTTAAATGTCCACCTGCTTGAATTTTTAAGCCGTTAACAGAATAGGACTGACCAAGCTCTTTATCGAGATTTACTTTCAATTCTTCTACTGCTATGGGTTTTTCACCTATAATTGGATTTTTTATAAAAATGCTTCTCAGTTCAAGACTTGTGGTTTGAAGTGGAGTTCGAAGATTGCCAATATGGGGAATAAAAAGAATTTGTGACTTTAAAGAACTGGCTCTAGATAAAACATCTATAAATGATATTTTTTCTCTCTCACCAGAAATATTTATTTGGACTAAGCCCGCATCTCGTTTAGTAGTACTAAAATTTGTGTTCTCATTAATATCAAAAAGAATCGAATGGCCAAAATCAACCCTAATGTCATTTATTGCTGTTGAAGAATGAAACTGAGGTTCTAAGTTTCCATTCTCGTCATAAACTAGACTATGAATTCGAGTTTCTGCATGTTTAAAAAATTCAACTGAATTGGCTCCAAGTGCTGAGCTCAATTCAAAGTATTCTTTTGGCGTCAGAAGTGAAAGGCTGTCTGAAACAGTAAGAGACGTTAAATATCTAACATCGTTAGAGTCTTTATATTCCTTTTTACTTTCTAATAAATAGTAAAAAATAATTTCGTGAAGGCGAGTGGCCGCTTTATTTAAGTTATCCATGTGGACCCATAGATCTTTGCTGATAGTGAAAAGTTTATCGCCTACTCTTGTGGGTTTTTTCTGGATCACAAGTTGCTCCACTACGCAGCCATTAGGAAAGTGAAGATGCCCGGAATCGGGTATGTCTGTTAATTTACTATTCGACAAATAAGCTATATTTTTTTTTGTAAATTTGTTCCAATGTTTTCTAATTTGTTGAGCGTGATAGTTGTCGTAAAGAGAGAGGTTTTTTAAAAAAATTTCTTTATAGTCTTTAATTGGCAAATCATTGGTTATTGAGATTCCCCAGCCTTTTGTGCCGGCATCATAGAGATCTAAAAGTTCGACACTCGTAATAGCATTTGCGCTGTCTCTACAGACGAGCACATCACCTCCATTACCGATCATGTCTGGACCTGCAAAGGCCTTAGTTTGGATTGATATCAACGCTAGTTGTATTAATATTATAATTTTCATTTCATTCCCCTTCTTTGTTGTTTATGATTTTTTCTTTTGTTAATGGAAAAAACTGGTTAGCCAGTGTATAGACGTGAGTGGGTTCCTCACATTGACTCACTAACTTGGCAATTTTGTTTCTTAATTTTTTAAGTTCTATTTTGATTTCTTCAAATTGTTTTTCTGTTATTGCAAAAGTTAAAGCTGTGAACTCTCTTTGTTCAAGGTCAACTTCAAAAAGAGCCTTCTCAGCCCGTTTTAGGTTTTCAGAATGAAAGCATTTAATTGTATGGGAAGCCGTATTCATTGTCGTTTTTAGGGAGTGAATAAGGCGGACATATTTTTTTCCACTTTTTTCAATCATTTTATATTTTTCTAGTGAAAGCAGTATTTCTTTTGCTTTTGCTAAAGAAATCTGAAGCTCCTTGGCAAACCAGGATGGAACGGTTTTGGAGTTTTTTGTTTCAATCAAATTCAAAACAGCTAAATGCTCCCAGTGGAGTATGTCAGAATAATCTATGGAATTAATAAGCTGTGCTGGAAACTCCTCACTAAATAAGTTTTGTCTATCTCGAGTATTGAGTTTGAAATGTTTAGAGACTCTACTGATGGTTAATTCAGAGGCCTGACGTCGGCCGCTGAATATATCATGAAGACAGGACTTAGATATACCTATGTCTTTAGCAAATGCTCTTTTGGAATAACTTGGATTTCTTGTTGAACGTCGTTGGTATTCTTTTTCTAAAAATGTCGTAAATCTTATGCTCATTCAAACTTCCTTTGCTTAAGGATTAGTTTTCACGAAATCAAAGTAAAGCCCTAACGCGGACAAAGTATCCGCGTTAGGGCGGACTCTTTAAGACTTAGAGAAGCACCTGGTTCATAATGTTAAGATAGGAGCTCAGAGAAGATCAAAATTAAATTTAAAAAAATACAATGGTCTGTTGAACATTCATTTGTCCCAACGAAAAAAGCAGGTCACAAGAAAGTTGAGTGCACACAGGCAAAATTAAGTGAAGGCTTGAGTTCAGACTAAGTCGAGCCTAATATACTCAGTTTATAATCAAGAGGAGAACTAAAGTTTTAAAACTCCAAAGCCAGGTTCTTGGCCAATTCGTTTGGATGAGTTTATAGATGATATCTTTGTTAAAACCTTCGGACTCAAGTTGAGAGTGAAGGGGGACGCTCAGTTTAAATGTACATATCCAGATGTGCAAAACTATAATTAAGCTCAATAGGTATAAATTCAAACCTGGATTGAAGTAAACCAGGATTAAAGCCAAACTCAGCTCTAAAATCATTAAGGGCATAACAACATAGCTTATTTTTCTCATATGAAATAATTGAAACTCTTGAAATTGATTTTTATCAATAAACAGAAAAGACGGGTAGTGTAGAATTTGAATTATCCAAATCAGCACCACAAGTCCAAAGTTTATGACTAAATTAAAGTGATTCAAAAAATACATGTTTTCGAGTAAATAAAGCCACTGCATAAAATTTCCTAGGAGTTTTAATAGGTTCTACAGCCTCTATATTTAATAGATACTAAACAAACTTGTCACCCTAGTGATCTTGATGTAAGAATTTGCTGAGTGAGGCCGTTCTTTTATTTAATTAGGAGCTGTGGAAGATTCGTTTGTCCACTACAAAAAACATCTCAAGTCGAAACTAGAGTGGGCACTAACAAAATTAAACTCGACTGAGTCACAACTCAGCCTTCAAATAATTTTCTCATTGCGCAACCTACTTTCTCGTGAGCTGCTTTTCTCGTTTGGACAAATAAATCTTCCACAGCCCCTAGTACTGTGCCAGTTATTTTTTAAAGGATAAAATCTTGAATACAAATTATCAAAAGTATAAAGAAATAAGAGACAAAACCCAAGAAATTTGCAAGCCTCTTGAGGTTGAGGATCACTTACCCCAATGTTTTTTTGATATGAGCCCTCCAAAATGGCACTTAGGGCATACGACATGGTTTTTTGAAAATTTTCTTCTAAAAAAATATAAGCCAGGCTACAAGTTATTTCATTCTAAGTTTTTATTTTTGTTTAATTCCTATTATGAAACGCAAGGCTCACATTTGATACGTGAAGAACGAGGAAGCTTTTCTAGGCCACTTTTGAAAACAATTTATGAGTATCGAGAGTATGTGGATTTGCAGGTGAAGGACTGCTTAAATCAGATTGAGTTTACAAGTGAGATAAAAAATTTGCTGGAAATGGGTTTAAACCATGAGCAGCAACACCAAGAGCTCTTGTATATGGACTTAAAGTGTATTTTGGGGTTAGGTCCAATCAAGACAGCTTATGCTGCACAAAAATTGGAGGTGGGTAAATTGAGCCCGCTTTCTTATGAGTATCAAGATGCAGCTCTTTTTGAGGCAGGTGTAAATTTAGATTTAGAATTTTTTTCTTACTGCAACGAAAAACCAGCACATAAATACTATTTACAGCCTCACTCTATTGCTAATAGGCCTATAAGTAATGGGGAGTATCTCGAATTCATAAAAGATGGTGCCTATGAAAATCCCTTATTGTGGAAGAGTGAGGCTTGGGATCGAATTCAGAAAGGAGAGGGGCAAAATCCACTATACTGGTATAGGTTTGAAGGGCAATATTTTGAGTATACACTTCATGGAGAGGGAGAAGTAGATCTGAATCTTCCAGTAACTCACCTTAGCTTTTATGAAGCTGATGCTTTTGCTCAGTGGGCTGGAGCTAGACTACCCACAGAGTATGAGATGGAAGCTTTATATCAAAAACATGGCCCCCCCTCAATGGAGGTTCTAGATTTTCACCCACAATTTAAAAAGGAAGCTGGGTCTAATTTTGAGTCTCTTTTTGGGCAAAGTTGGCAATGGACTGGTAGTGCCTACCAGCCCTATCCAGGCTATAAAAAACCAGAGGATTTTTACGGCGAATACAATGAAAAGTTCATGGTGAATCAGAAAGTTCTCAAGGGGGGGAGTTGGGCCACACCTCAAGGACATTTTAGGGTGACTTATCGTAACTTTTTTCACCCTCATCAGAAATGGGCGTATACAGGTTTAAGGTTGGCTAAAAACCCGTAAATAGGATCGGGTCTGAGAAGTGAAAAAAACTTTGCGTCGAACCCCTGCTTGACACAATTTATACATTGTCAAAAAGTGAGTCTGTTATAGAATTTTGTAATGCCTGTTCGAAATCATGCCCCTCAAGCTTACACAAAAGAAGTTCTCACATCCGCTTTTGACTGGTTATCAGTTCAAGAACCTGGAGTGCAAGAGCAGATTCAGTCCTCTGATGACCTTGTAGCCTTGTATCTTAAAGCCACACGCTTAAATCAAGATGCTGTAGCCCAATCCACTAACGCCAAGAAATTTAGAGATGAATTACAAGGTTTAGCCAAAGATATAGAGGCCTTTGAAGAAAGACCTCCTTCCGTACCGGTGATGCCTAAGATCTCTCAAATGAATATCGAGTCCACTGTCCCGCATGTACAAAGAAGTCAGCCTGTGGTTCCAACACCTAGGCCTGTAGCTGCTCCACCTATAGCTCAAATGAGAGTTGAACTGCCTACAGAACCTCAAAAAATAGAAGTTCAAATCCCGACGCCTAAGCCAGTTGCTGTAGACAAAGTGGTTCCCCAAGCAATGGCTCCGGAGCCAACTATAGAGTTAAAAGAGAAGAGTCTAAAACAGTGTTTGGAAGATATAGATGAAAAAACAAATAA
>CALGWV010000062.1 GCA_937936325.1 uncultured Bdellovibrionales bacterium
TGCTTCAGCAGTGTCTAGCGCAGAAATTTTCTCTTGAATCGTACTCACCTGTACGGTGAAAGAGAACATTTTGAGCACGACGGCTTGGGGAGGGCGTTTCATGGGGTTTTACCGCCGCTTATCCGCGGATCTGGGTTTATATATCTTTAAAAAAATTTATTTTAAAACCTCAAGCTGTTTTTGAAATAAAGCTGTAGCACCGCTTTGAGCCAAAATGGCCATCTCTGAAAGCTCTTCTAATGAAAAAGCTTTAGACTCCGCAGTCCCTTGAACTTCAATGATCTTTGAATCTGAATTAAAGACAAAGTTCACGTCACTTTCACAGGCACTGTCTTCTTCATAATCTAAATCGAGTAAAAGCTCTCCATTGAAACGTCCTAAACTGACGGCCGCAATTTGGGCTTTTAAAGGATTTGTAGTGAGTTTTTCTTGTTTTATTAAAAAATCAATGGCTCTAGCTAGGGCCACATAGCCCCCGGTAATAGAGGCTGTGCGAGTGCCACCATCAGCCTGGATCACATCGCAATCCACAATAAGGCTATAGCCTTTGAGTTTTTTAAGATCCAGTGCTGCTCGCAAACTTCGACCAATGAGTCTGGAAATCTCTTGGCTCCGGCCACCTTTAAGAGACTTTTCTCTTTTGATTCGAGTGTGGGTGGCTCTGGGGAGCATGGCATACTCTGCAGAGAGCCAACCTTGCTCAGAATGCTGAATCCATTTAGGGAGGTTTTCTTCTAAGCTGACCGTGCACAGAACTTGAGTTCTCCCAAAATTCACCATTGCGCTCCCTTCAGCATAGGGGCTGGGGTCTATTTTAAATTCAACAGGGCGAAGTTCCGATGGGGGTCTTTGATTTAATCTCATAGGGCTCAGACTCACAAATCCTGAGGGTGGGGTCAACAGCCCCTGCTTTTAAAAATGATGACTCTGCTTGTAGAGTCTTAGACCGAGTAAGATTTTTTTGACTTGTTTTTTAATAAACTGAGGGCGAGTGATGTTTTTTAAATCTTTGGGGTTCGACATATAGCCCACCTCAATAAATAGACTCACATGGGGGAGCTGTTTAAGGAGAAAAAAATCTCCATATTTGATTCTTGAATCTGGAAAATGTTTTTTAAGTGTTTCAGCCAAAAGTTTTGATTTTCTTTGGAGTTTTTTTTTGACCAAACCTGTCAGTATCAACTCATGGGTCAGGTCTAACTTGAGATCCTTTAAAAAATCAAATTGAGTGGAGGTGGAATTTTGGATTTCTTCATGGGATTCAAACTGAGCTAAAAAGTTGGCCATATCATTTGAACTCAGAGATTTTTGTATATAAAACTCCATTCCTGAGACATCAGGGTCTTTAAAAGAATTCAGGTGAAGAGATAAAAAAACATCTGGTTTGGTTTTGAGAGCCACTTCAACTCTTTTTTCTAAGCTCAAGCTTTGGCCTTTTTTCCTGGTTAAAAAAGGTTTGAAGTCTTTGCTTTTGTTAAGCTCCTTAAAAAGAGCCTGGCTCCAAAGCCAAGTATAATGGGCCTCTTGATAGGGACCTTGGATAGCTCCGGGGGCATCGCCTCCATGGCCAGGGTCGATCAAAACTTTAAGGCTGCGACCGAGGCTTGGAAAGCTCAATGTGACTATTAATGTAAATAAAATGGGTTTAAGCATAGATATAAAATACCATAGATTTTTGTATACTGAATGACTTTGATGTTTCTGCTTTTTGAGTCAAATTTGATGGGAGAGCCTGAAATACTTGCCTTAGCACATTTATATGGTGAACAAGTTAAATTTGATAAAAAAGCGCTCCTCAGAAATCGGGACAACCTAAGTGTGTTCAGTATATACTGGACCTCAAAGGTGGTTAAAGCACAACTATGAATCGACGATTGTTTCTTAAAGTTTTTGGAAGTCTAGCTGGGTTGTTTGGAATCTCAAAAACCATCACTGGGACTCGTGAACCAGGGCCTTCACTAAGTGTCATGCAGTCCATTACCAATGAGACTTATACACGCTTTGTCTGTGTTCACCCCAAAGACATTCAACTCAGTTTTGATGTCCAAAGTGAATCTGGCGAGTACGCAGCTCAACCTCATTTGCAGAAAAGCTTCACTCGAGACCATTCTAGATTTATTGTCACACAAGCTCACTTTAAATTAACTCTAGAAGCTCAAAAATATATTTTGACTTTGAAGGATAAGGACACCCAACAGATACTAGATCAAAGATATTTTAAATCTTTAAATTCTAGTAAAAATCTATCAACATTTGCTTTTTGCAGTTGTATGTTGGACCTACTCCATGAGCCCAAAATCTGGAATTCATTAGTTCGAAAAAAACCTGACTACGCCTTTTTTATTGGAGACAATGTCTATACAGATAGTCGCGACCCCTTTGGCTCCTACCCCACACATCCTAAAATGCTTTGGGATAGGTATGTCGAGACACGCAACCGCCTGCAGATTTTTAAGTCCAAAAATTTGATCCCAATTTTAGCCTTATGGGATGATCACGATTTTGGGGGTAACGACAACGGGCAAGACTATCCCTACATTAAAGAAAGCACAGAGATTTTTCATATCTTTTTTGATATGAACCCAAGTCAAGAGCAGCCGGGTTTTCAAAGAGGCCCAGGTGTTGCGAGCACTCTCAGAAGACCTGGTCAGCTTTTTGTTTTTGCAGATAACAGGTCTTACCGCCTGGAAAAAAAATCAACTCATCCTTACGCTCACTTTGGCAAAAACCAAGAGGATTGGCTTTTGAAGCAAATGAAAGCCTTTCAGGGGCAGATCTACTTTGTTTCAGGAGGTCAGTTCTTTGCAAAGCACAGAGGCCGTGAAACCTTTATTCAAAACCATCCTACGAATTTAAATTTATTATTGAAAAAAATAAGTCAGTTGTCTTCAAGGGTGATATTTATTAGTGGAGATCGTCATTATAGCGAAGTGGCTAGCGTAGATCATCCAGCATTGGGGTATAAGACCTATGAAGTCACATCCTCTGGGATGCATAGTCTGACAGTGCCTGGGCTGGCGTATGTCTTTCCAAGGCCGGGTCGCATAGCGGCCACAGCCGTTTATAATTTTTGTTTATTTAAAAGACTAAATGATCATACAAATGTTCAAGCTATTAATGCTCGAGGTCGCTCTGTTTTTAGTGTGAACCTTTGGACCCAGATCCGCGGATAAGCGGCGGTAAAAACCCATGAAACGCCCTCCCCAAGCCGTAGTGCTCAAAATGTTCTCCTTCACCGTACAGGTGAGTAGGCTTCAAGAGAAAATTTCTGCGCTAGACACTGCTGAAGCACGTTTGATGGGTTTTACCTCGTCGCTTACCCGTGGATCTGGGTTTAGACTAAGACTTAAACTCACACTCTAATCCCTTTAGGATTTGTTCATAAACATAGCTGAGCTGGTCTTTGTTTAAGCTAAACGGAGCCATGAGGTAAATGGTGTTTCCTAAGGGGCGGAGATAAATAGCTTTTTTTAAGAAATACGACATAATTTTTTCTGAGATTTGACTCATATAACCTTCATCTTTAGATTCCAACTCAAAAGCGAGAACAGTTCCAAAGGCCCTTGGATTTTTAACTAGAGGAGAACTTATGATTTTACTGACAAATTTTCTGTGCTCGAGTTCAATGTCTTTCCAGTATGTTTGGTATTGGCTTTTGCGAGAATGGAAGAGTTGACAGGAAGCCAGGGCAGCAGCTGTGGATAGTGGATTCCCAGTAAAGCTGTGTCCATGAAAAAACATTTTAGATTTAGATTCAGAAAGAAAATGCTCATAAGTTTCTTTTTGAGTTAAGGTGAGCGCCATAGGAAGTGCGCCCCCAGTCAATCCTTTTGAGAGACATAAATAATCAGGGATAAAATCAAAGTACTCATAAGCAAAGAGCTTTGATGTGCGACCAAAACCTGTCATCACTTCATCAAAAATGATGGGGATCTTTAATTGTCTTGCAAATAAACAAAGTTTATTTATTTGTTCCACAGGCCAGATGTTCATGCCCCCAGCCCCTTGAATCAAGGGTTCAATGATAAGACCTGATATTTTTTTCTGGTTTTTTTTAAGAAAGACTTGGCTTTGTTTAAGCCAAGTCTCAAAACACTTTGGTTCTGGGAGGTGATGGACGTCAAAAAGAACTTTCTCAAATGATTTTGTGAATCCTCCTCTCGAGCCTAAGCTCATAGCCCCCACAGTATCCCCGTGATAGCTGTTTTCTAAAGCCACAAAAAGAGGTTTATCTTTTGTGGATTTTTGAAGAATCATCTTAAGAGCCACTTCAATACTCGTGGATCCATTGTCTGAAAAAAAACAATACCCAAATTGATTTTGAGTCAGATCTGCTAGGCTTTCCATTAAAGCTTCAGCATTTTCATGTGTGAAGTTTGCAAACTGAATTTGATCCAATTTTTTTGATGTGTCTTCGATGGCCTTCATGATCTCAGGTTCACAGTGTCCATGATTAATGACCCACCAAGAAGAGATTCCATCAATAATTTTTTGCCCAGAATCTGTTATAAGATGTGGCCCTCGAGCTTTAGAAACTCTAATGGGAAGTTGAGCCGTGGCCATTTGAGTAAAGGGGCGCCAAATTTTCATGGTGAAAGAGGTTGGGGTGTCTGAGCTTGAATTTCGTTTTGATAGTGTTTTATTAA
The DNA here is from genome assembly GCA_937936325.1 of uncultured Bdellovibrionales bacterium. Classification (GTDB taxonomy): domain Bacteria; phylum Bdellovibrionota; class Bdellovibrionia; order Bdellovibrionales; family UBA1609; genus CALGWV01. Next base: position 4,647 of record CALGWV010000062.1, read on the forward strand.
AATTTTGTACTGCTCGTTTTCAAAATTAAGATGCTTGATTTTGTTTTTCGAAAAATTGGGATCGTTAGCTTCAAGCCACTGAGTCATCTCTTTGAGGTGCTGGTCTTCTTCTTTGAGTAAACCTTTAAAAGAAAACTGATGGGCGCTGGCTGCAATCACCTGAGAATAAATTTGATAAGCCCAAGTGGCTCTCATCTCAACGAGGTAGGTGACGTAACAGTAATTTAAAAGCGAGGACATTTTGAAGCTTTCAATATAGCGATCTAAGTTTTGAAAATACTCCTCTGAAGCTTCTAGTCCAATCGTGGATTTGGTTGTGTAACTATAGGTTTTTGGATTTAAGCTCATCGCCCACTTTTTAAATAAAAGAGCATGGCCGGCTTCCTCATGGATATGTTCTAAAATTTTATAGGAAAGGCCCAAGCTATGCTGACTTTTTACAATTTTACGACAGCCTAAATATTCCATAAATGACAGAGTGTTGAGCCAACGTCCATGAGCCCCATCATTTGATATGACATCTATCAGAAACTTTTTAAAGTTTGGTGTAGAATCTTTCATTAAAATCCTCGCTTTGGTGCTCATTCGTTAAAGATCTTTTTTAAAGCCTGGCTGGGTTTCCAATCATCGCACCACTTCCCAGCGGACTCAAGGTTCATTTCAGGGAGCCAAGGGATATGCTCAATTATAGGAAATGGCGAATGCTCTTTAAGGCTTTGAGTATTTTCAGGATGGGGAGGTCCGTTTAAAATAAGGCCTCTACAGGCAATATGGTTGTCTTGTAAAATTTTTGCCGTCATCAATGTGTGGTTCAGTGTGCCCAGCCGACTTGAAGTCACAAGAAGGCAGGGGGGGTGCCATTTTTTTAGTAGGTCAAGCTGAGTTTTTCGCGGATTCAAAGGCACCATAAGGCCACCGGCGAGCTCAATTAAAATAGAGTTTTCTGTAGGAGCAGGGAGTTGGTCCAGATGAATTTTTTTGCTCTCAAGTTTTGAAGCTTGGTCAGGGGACATAGGATGGGTGAACTCAAAGTGGCTATTGATGATGGGCGTTTTTGGGGAAAACTTTTCAATGTAGTCTCGGTCTTTAGGTTGCCCGCACTGAATGGGTTTAAAATAACTCAGTTTAAACTTTCGGCAAAGTAGGGCAGAAATAAATGTTTTACCAATGTCGGTGTCTGTTCCTAGTATAATAATGTTTTTGCTCATAGATTCATCAAAGGCCTTATTTTTTTTTCTTGTTTTTCTTTTTCGATTTTTTACTTTCTGCCAGTTCTTCTTCCATTTGCAGAATGTCAAAAATATCAAACTCTTCGGGCTCTTTAAAAACAATCTCTTCTTTGAAGTCGGCGTCGAGCTTCAGGACCGGGATATCAGTTTGAATAAAATTTTGAATCCCATCTAGTTTTTGTTTTTCTTCTGGGCTGCATAATGAAAGAGCATCACCGGTGGCGAAACCTCGCCCGGTTCGGCCTATTCTGTGAACATAATTTTCTGGATTATCAGGAAGGTCGTAATTCACAACATGGGTAATGTCTGGGAGATCGATTCCTCTTGCTGTGAGATCCGTAGCCACAAGAAGGCCAGATTTCTGAGCTCTGAAGAGCTCTAGATTTTGCTCCCTTTGATTTTGGCTCATGGCTCCATGAAGAGTGAGTGCAGGAATCTCATTTTTTGCAAGATGTTTATGCACTCGTTCTGCTCGAACTTGTGTTCTCACAAAAGCGATCATTTTGGCTTTAGGATTTTGGTTTGCAAAATTCACAAGCAAGTGTCTTTTTTGATCCATCTCTAAAAAACAAACAAAATGAGAAATATTTTTTGATACTAGTTTTTCTGGAGAGACCTGAATGCGCATGGCTTTAGCCTTGATCTGTGAGTAAGCCAGTTTTTTTATTTCAGGATTAATCGTTGCCGAGAAAAATAATGTTTGATGAAAATTAGGAAGTTTCTTTTTAATGGCTTTAATATCATTTATAAAACCTAGGTCCAACATATGATCGGCTTCATCTAAAACTAAAATTTTTACTTTTTCCACATTAATATAGCCTTGAGCAATGAGGTCAAACAGTCGTCCGGGTGTGGCAATCAAAAGGTCTAAGCCTCCGATAAGTTGTTTGATTTGTGGGTCATGCTCTACGCCTCCATAAATGGCATAACTTGTAACTCCTGTGTTGCGGCTAAGTTGAGAAAACACCTTTCCAATTTGACGGGTGAGCTCACGAGTTGGGGTGAGAACAAGACATTTTAGAAAAGCGGCTTTTTTGCTCTTCTTTTTCTTTTTTAGCTCTTGAAGCTGATTTACGATGGGTATTGCAAAAGCAGCGGTTTTCCCCGTACCTGTTTGAGCAATAGCCAGTACATCCTCACCATTAAGGATGTGGGGTATCGCTTTAAACTGGATATCTGTAGTTTTATGAAAACCTATGTCTAAGAGGTTGTCTTTAATTTCATCAGAGATATGATATTTTTCAAACTTCATGACCTCATGGTGCCAGGCTCGGATTGAGCGTGCAATGCAAAGTGTAGCTGTAGACCGCGGGGTCTGCCTCTGAGTTCTTGTCGCAAAAATAGACACGACGTAAAATAAGGGAGGAGTCCTTCACAATTGAGTCTCGCTCAGAAAAAAGTCCACTGCCTCACTAGATCTTAGACCTACTCTATATATATAAATCCCACCTTCTAGAAATAAATACAGTTCTTTAGTCTTGAATTCGTAAAGTCTATTTGCCTGGTTGTCGATACGAGCTTGTATGATTAAGAAAAGATAACAATTTTTTACATATATAATATTGATGAATATATGAGGGGATCAGGGATGAAAGAAATAATAAGTTTAAACAAACTAGTGAAGTGCACTTTGGTGGCGATCATGAGTTTTTCAATATTAGGTTGT
>CALGWV010000063.1 GCA_937936325.1 uncultured Bdellovibrionales bacterium
TAAATTATTAAAATGTTATGATTTAGGCAAACCAGGCATGTCCCCCAGCTAGGTCTAACCCATCGCATACGAAGCTGCCCATTTCAGAGCTGTTTTAACACGTAGTAAGACTCTTCAGACATTTTAAAGACTAGGGGCTGTGGAAGATGTATTTGTCCAAACGAGAAAGTAGATTGCTCACTGAGAAAATTAAATGAAGGCTGAGTTGGGACTCAGTCGAATTTAATTTTCTCAGTGCCCACTCTAGCTTCGACTTGAGATGTTTTTTGTAGAGGGCAAACACATCTTCCACTGCCCCTAAAGTAATGAGACTTTATCTATTATAAAAACTATTGACACACCTGGTTTCACTACTCAACCATTCAGTGATTGGATCAAGTACGAAAAAAACTATGTTAGTTTCATGGCGCTTTATGTTTTGCAGGGCCAAAAGGTGATGTAACTTTGGCACTGTATGCTCTCTCACAGTTTCTTCATCACTTTTAGTCAATATAAAGTAGGCGATAGTATAAATCATTTCTGTGTTGTTAACACTAATACGATCTGAGATGAATTTTGGATGATTAAGATCTTTTACCATGAAAAAAGCTCCTCCAAGGGCCGCAAGCTCTACGGGGTTGAACTCTCGCACTAATTTAGCAAAGTCTGTTTCACTTTTGCTGAGAACAACCGCCAATTCAGCCAACTCCACTTCACCTTCATTAAAGTCTTCTTTGTGAATTGTCAAAAATTCGCCAAGCATCTCTGGAAGAGTATTCATAGCAAAGTCTGGATTTAGACTTAATGTGTTTTTCATAAAATGTTTGTGACCTGGAGTATCTTCGGCATCAAAGCCACCGTCCTCCACTATAAAAGGAACTCCAATTCGAGAAGAATCTAAAATAGAAGAATTTTTGACGTAGCTCTCTAAAACCCGAATAGCTTCATCCTCACCAGGGTTTAAGAGGCCTTGCTCTTTTATCTCTCGGACGTGTTTTAAAATCTCCTCTTCTGCTGGCATTTCAAAAAATGAGCCCTTTAAACCAAGAATATACAGAGCATCAAAAACACTCATTTTTTCAGAAGATAGGCTTAAATTTGTTTGAAAAAATAATGATACAACAAATAGAAATACTATTTTTTTGGAAGGAGAATCAATTTCATTGGGTTTTCCTGATCTCTTTGGTTTGAAATAAGTCTTTATATGCCCATATCCCTTCAATGTCAAATTTATTAAAACTGCCATAGAGTGTATTGAGACCAGATTAAAATGCTTTTTAGCTTTATCAAGTTATTTCGCTCCCAATCCAATGAGTGCATTTTTAACGTCTTCAAAGTGATCACTGTCTTTGGTTGCAATTAAAAACTCAATAGCGGTTTCACGAATGTGCACATCTGGATCTAAGCGGCTGTGTTGCACATCTAAAACATTAGCCCCGTAAGTAGCAATAATTTGAGTCAACTGATTGAGACGTCCCGGCATATCATCCACAACCACACGCACGCGTCCTAACCTTCCTCTTTCAGACATTCCTTTGTCTATAATTGAGGCCATTAAATTAAGATCGACATTGCCTCCACAAAGCAGAGCACAACTTTCGGGCCCTAACTTTTGAGCACCTAGCTTTAAGGCTCCAGCAAAGGAAGCTGCGCCCGATCCTTCCACTAAAGTTTTGGCTCGCTCAAGCAAAAAAACCATAGCCATTGCGATCTCTTCTTCTGAAACTTCAACGATGTCGTCGACTAGCTTTTCAATATAGTTTTTATATATGCTTTCAGAAGGATATTTAATAGCAATACCATCAGCAATGGTAGGCCTTAGTGGTGCAGTCTTATTGCTTTTATCAAAGAGGCCTTTCATTGAGGCTGCACGTTCTGACACCACTCCATAAATTTTAATTTTAGGATTTAAAGCCTTAAAAGCTGTAGCCACCCCTGAAATTAAACCTCCACCACCAACAGGGATCACAACTGAAGTGAGGCTGGGGCACTGATCAAAAATCTCAACTCCTAAACTGCCTTGGCCTGCCATCACATCGAAGTCGTCATAAGGATGTATAAAGGTCCAATTATTTTGCTTCACCAACTTTTGGCAATGGTCTTTAGCTTCATCAAAGCTTTGGCCGTGCAAAATGACTTCTGCGCCATAGGCCTTGGTGGCTTGCACTTTAGCTATAGGAGCTGATTCTGGCATGACAATATGAGAGTGAAAGTTTTTTAAACTTGCGCTTAATGCCACGCCCTGGGCGTGGTTGCCCGCAGAACATGCGGCAACATGAAGGCCTTCTCCTTTAAGCTGAGAAATTTTATTATACGAACCCCTAATTTTAAAACTGCCAGTACGCTGGTGGTTTTCAAATTTAAGATGTAGATCAGTCCCTACCAGTTTTGAAGCACTTTTAGAAAGCTCCATAGGGGTTTTTTGAGCAGCCTCATACACCCTGGGTAAAGCGTTTTGAATGTCTTTTAGTGTTAATAAACTCATATCAGTCTCCGTATTCTTATGACATCAAATAATGACACATTTTTGATGAGATTATTATCCGACTGATTTTAAAAGTTTTAGAAGTTTAGCAGGATCTAAAGAGGCCCCTCCCACTAAGAAGCCGCCGAGATGCTTAGATTTTTTAAGACTATGAACGTTTTCTGGCTTTACGCTCCCACCATACAAGAGGCCTTCCATCCAAAAACCAATACTGTTATGGATATGTTCATTCATATTTGAAATATCTTCTGGGGAGGGAAGTAAGCCTGTTCCAATAGCCCACAGTGGCTCATAGGCAATGTACACATTTTTCTTTTTAACTTCAGTTAAAATTTGGAGCTGATCTGAAATGGCCTCATAACTCCGATTATTTTTTCGGTCTTCTAAGTTTTCGCCTACACAGTAAATCACTTTCATAGATTGGGCTTGAGCAGTCTGAATTTTTTTTAATATTTCGTCCGGACTTTCTCCAAAAACTTCTCGCCTTTCACTATGGCCTAAAATCACAAACTCAACACCATAACTTTGAGCCGTGGATAATGAGTTTTCTCCTGTGAAAGAGCCCTTCTCAGTGAGGCCTGCATTTTGAAGACCTATTGGAACTGATTTTAAATCTTTTTTAAACTGAGCTATTTGCAGAGCCTGAGGAGCAATCCATAAGGACTCCAAATTTTCACCAGAGGACACAAGATATTCTATATACTGATCCACGTCAGATTTGACGAGGTTCATCTTAAGGTTGGCCACAATAATCATACTTTAAATTCTCCGGTTCAAATCCAAAGTGTCATGAGGCCCTATAAAAAAACACTAAATAAAAACCTGATGTTGGACTTGCAGTGTTTGTTTTAAGAAATCTAAGACTCTATGGCAACATCGAAGTGCATTGGCATCGACTTGTGCTGGAAAATCGCCCACCACCGAAAGCTGAGTAGATGAAAACTGGAGCAAATCATCATGGATTTGTACTGGTTGAAGACTCTCAAAGTCTTCGTTAAAGTACTCCATCCATGGAGAATTCATTTTCCTTCCGTGGGAAATATCTAAATCATATATTGTTATAATTTTAGGTAAATCAATGGAGCAAGCGTAGACATAATTAAGCTCTTCTGAGGAAAGCTGTGTTAAGCCCACTTTGGGCAGCTCATACTGTGAACTTGCATGGTCAAAAAGGCCACCGAGAACCTGAAGGCTTAAGAGTCTATAAATAAGGTTTGAGGATTCGAATTGATCTTTATGAAAGCTATTGATCCAATCCACGTCAAAAAGGCTCTGTTGGTCCCAGGATTTTTGAAAGGACTTCACTCTAGAAAGCACCTCAGGCACTCTCAAAAGCTCTTCTCCGAAGTCCCATAGCACCTTACCGGCAGACATTAGAACTAGTCTTTTCTTTTCACCTTGATCTTCCAAGAAACCCCCGCTCCTAAAAAATCCATCTTTTCTTATAATTGAGCAAAGGTCCAAGTGAAATATTGAATCCTTGTCATAAGATATTTTTATCAATAACCTTATTAAGGCTTTTTTAAAACAACAAGAGCCCCTATAAAGTTGGGCATTATGAAAGCACCGCCCCCCATGAGAGTATAATTTAGGCAAACTCAAGGGATAGAGCTTTAATGCAACACTCAAATTTGCATAGTCTCTAAAGTTGCAGCTTTAAATCTCTAATAAAATTTTTATATTCAAGTTCAAAATCATCATAGGTCTTTTCGTGCAGGAATGGGGTGAAATGACTTTCTCGAAGGCTGACATCAAATCTTAGGGACTTTGCCCCTTGAGCTTCAAGTTCTTGAATTTCATCTAAAAGCTGCTTTCTTAAGGCAAAGTCCCCGCCCAGTGTGTTTTCATAATAATTTTTCCAATATAAAGAGGAGCTCTCTTTAAAGCCATTTCTTTTAAAAAGAGAATTCAAAGCTTTTCCTTTTAAAGCCACATAAGCAGAAAAGTCATCTTGATAAGAAAGATAAAGCTGAGCCCCATGAGAAGTATCACTATCAACATTTTGTTTCTTTAAAATCACATTCTCATAAAAATTAAAAAATTCTTCTCCCATTTTAGGAATTTGAGCCATGCTGTAGAGATAATGGAACAAAGGGTAGTTCTCTTCTAAAACTCGCGTATTTCCCGCTGCATTTAAATGATATCCCATAAGACCTGCTAGCTCATTCACTTCAAATTTTCCAGCTTCTCCTATAATTTCTAAGAAGCGCTCTTCAGATGGACTTATATTTATCAAATTTAAAATACGTTGATAAGTCTCTAAAATTCGTTTTGATGATATTGTATAGCCAAGACCTTTTGTATTTAAACGATAAAGATGCATTTGAGCTTTTAATATTTCCAAAAGTTGAGTAGGTGGTGACTTCACCAAGTTAGATAAAGGGCCTCTAGATGTATAAAATCTAGTCAAAGCCTCTTTTACAAATTCATCCTCCGATTGAGAAAAAGAAATTGAATAAATCTTGCGCATGGAGTAGACATCTCTGTAGTTGTCTTCGTCAACCTGTAAATAATAATTATTTGCTGGGTTAAGAGGAGGAAGTTTTTTTTGATCACTAAGTACCAATCCATTCTTTTGATAAAAAGCAATTCTTAAATACAGGTCATAAGAACTCGCTAGATAAAGGTCTCCACTGATTTGATCAAAAAATTTACCTTCAAGATCTGAACTCTCCTTTAAATCAATAGCTTTATCAAAAGAACCGAATAAAGTCCTCCGATCACTACTTGACGAGTTATGAAAGTTCCGATAGATAAAGCGCAGATATTGCTCTTCGTAATCTCGGACTTTTTCACGCAATCTTGCCTCTTTGGTTTCCATTCTAAGTAAACACTCTGTTAAAGCTTCTTCAGCCTTAAAAATAAACTCGAGCAATTCATTTTTTTTCTCATTTTGCTTTAAAAGAAGTTGGTTTGATTTTACAAATTTAATTCCAGGATAGTGAAACTTAAGCCTATCGCCTAATTGATCTATAAAAGCTTGAGCTCTTTGAGTTTGAAGTCGTAAGAACTCAATATCATCTAACAAAACCTCTTCGAAAAGATAATATGTTGTATCTTGAATCTCTCTAGTTTCTTGAACCCTTATTCCATACTTAATGTCTGTCTCTTTAATGATCTTCGGGGGGTGAATATAAGTAGTCCATTGATTGTAAAAAACTTCAGAGGTAAAAAAACGTCGCCTCAGATTTGAAAGTGAATAGTATTGCGCTTGGTTAGAACTTTCACTGCCTAACTCAATACAAAGTTGAGCCTTTTTGAAATAAAGATTAGAATAGGAATATTTAAGTCGCTCTAGATTAGAAAAAGCCTTATGCCAATACTGAGACTGAATTGCTAATATAAACTCTGAATAAAAATCATCCGGATCAATACTGAAAAGCTCTAAAATATTTAAACTCAGAGCATCATCTAAAGAGTGAATTATTTCAGATGGGTGCTGATAAGGAGAGTTAAAATAATTAAACCAAAAAGGTTCATTTTCAAAAATTTGACTCACAAAACTTTTAGCAGCCGGAATAATTTCAAAAGATGTAAAATAAGTAGGCCTAAGTGTTTTATAATCAGATTTCAACAGCTTGTAAAAAAGAACCCAATAATGTGGCCAATAGCTTAAGTGCTGAACTTTACTATCAAATCTATCAGAATAAAAACCCTTGCTGATCAAATTATATGAGTGCAAAAAAGAGTCTAATGACTTCAATCCTTTTCTTGGGTTAGCCCACAGTTCAAAAATAGGTTTAGTATTGACCTGGAGCTTATCAATGATCTCTTTATCTAAAGTTTTTGAAAAATTAAAGTTGATTTTCGCAATTTCATGAGATCGAAAGCTAGTGAGCTTCAATTTAAACTGCACAAAAATATCTGATGCCACCAAAAACTCAGAGGTAAAGCTTTCATTTTCTCTTAAAGCCATCTCATAAATAGATCTCGACAATTCTAAGTCTACTTCTTTCATCACATGCGCAACTAAAAGATCTGCCAAAGAGTCGACCTTTGGTTCATCAAAATCACTGATGTTATTCAACCTCAAAGTACGCACATCTCTTTTGATTTCTTGAATTTGTGTTCTAAAAAACACAGAGACAAAAAAAGAATTTATTATATTTTTTGAATCATAGGTTAAATTCAGGTTAATCAATCTCATTAAAAAATTTTTTGGATAAATGTACTTTGTATACTTAAAATTATTACCATAGAACTTCCAAAAATTTTTTACTGAAAAAACCTCTAACAGCTTTTCATCAGAGAACCTTCTTTGATCAAGAAAAAAATCACCTATTTTTCTTAAAAAATCAAACTCCTCGCCGTAAGCTTTTAAAATATCTAGCGCTGAATATTCTAAAGTGAGTTGAAAAAATATCTCCCCTATTTCAGAGTCTCTTGAACTCATAGACCTCATATTAAATATTATATTTAATAACTGTACTTTTTTATGCAAATTATTTGTTTGGGAAATCAAAAGCTTAATCACGGAATAAACACTTGGGCTCACAGAAGTATATCTATTTGACTCACAGTTTCCATTGGAGTCACAATTTTTAAGTAAGTAATGAGTATAGTCACTTATTTTTTGTTCAAAAAAAACTTTAGAACTTATGCTTGAACTCATTATTTTTAAAAATATTCTGTTATAGGTGCTTAGCAAACATTCTAAATTTTCTTCCTGATAAGGTTGAATAATTTCATTATTTTTAAAAAAAAGAAGCTCATGTAAACTGTTAAACTTGTCTTTAAAAAAAGTTTCATCTGTACCAGGAGTTATATTATTTAATTTATCAAAAGACTCTTTAATTGAGGAGCAAAGTTTTTTGTACTTTATATTTTTACTATTTTGTATTTTAAGATCTACAATTGGTGTATTAAATTTTTCTAGGATTTTATCATGTGTATTAATGGTTTGGCGCGTTTCCACACATGACGCTAATAAAAAGAGACTACTAAATAATAATAAATCTCTAACATTAAAAAACATATCCCACACTCATTGAAATTGGTTTGTGGTATATGTTGACAGCCCAAGGCCTCACAACTCCAAACCGAGTATCTCCTTTATTCTGATAAGACACGCTGGCATATAAAGATTTATAATTAAAATTTAAGCTCTGAGAATTTCCAAAAGCAAATGAAACAAAATCATCTAGATGAATGGATGATCTTACATAAAAATTGAGCCCAAATGAAAAATATTTATTAACTCTCAAACCATGGCTCATAACATATGAAAAGCTATGTTGAGAGTGGCTTAAACCTAATACATTCTCTCTAAAACTATTCCAAAAAAAGGCATAACCGAATGAATGAGACATTGTATGCAGTTTCAAAAAAGTAGGATGTGACACCCAAGATCTCAATTCACTGACACCTTGGCGCCCATTATACCTATTTATTTCATCAATAAAAAAACTATGCCCCAAACTAAACCCATAAGAGCGAAATCTATACTGCAAACTGAGGCTAGGATCGACACCCCAGGTAAAAAAACCTCCTCGAGATCTTTCTTGTATTTTAAAATTTAGCGATTGATATCTTAAACCAGCAGAGATATTTGAAGTAAATTTTGAACTCAACTTATAACTTAAAGAAGCCCCAAAACTATGGAAAAATAAATTTTCAGGATAATCCTCATTAAGATCAACCGATGAAGCATAGTTAAGGTTTAATGAGTATTTTTTTGAAAGAACTTTTTTTTCAATCGACTCTTCCTGCAGAGATCTTGCCTCCGCTTGTATATCAAAAAGGTCTAAAGAAATCCAAAAAGTCAAAAGAATCTTAATAAATATCATTACTCAGACTCTTCATATATACTTTCTACAAACTCATTAGTTTTATAAACATTACCTGTTTTATCTATAAAATCTTTCCAAAGTTTCTCCATATCACTAAACAAGTTCAAATCTATTTTTTGCGCCATAAGATCCTTGTCGTCATTCTCATTAGCTTCCCATACTAACTTATGTGTCACATTAATTTTATTTAACCACTCAGACATATCTTGTTTCCGGATTTGATTCATAAGTCGGATGATCTGACCTAATTCAATATGTGCAAAGGGTTGGAACTGAAGAAGTATATCACTGTAAATTATTTGAGGTACTTTAAAAATTAAAAAATCAGGATTCACAAAAATATCACGAGCCATAGATTTTAGATCATCAAAATAGTAAGTATTCCTACTTATTGAAGAAGAGTCTTCAAATAAAGAGTTATCTATTACAAAATTAAACAAATAATCAAAGTAAGATCTAGGAGTTCTTCGACTGAGGTTATAAAGTATTTTTACAAAAGAATCCCTATCTCTAAATCCAGGTATATTTCGTGAAATCAAAAATTGATTTTCAAGATCCCATTCATTTTGATGAAAAGTCTCAATCAATGTTTTATAAAAACTAACAAGATCCTCTGGCTTTACAGATTTGCAATCATTATTATGTCTCTCAGAATCGCAGCTTGTGTTGTCTCCCCAAAGGTAAAGCTCTGACATAAACTCAAGAGGATTTAACAAATAATTAAGATCAGCATGCATAGGTCTGTAGATATCATAGTTAAAATTCTGCACTTGTGAAGTGCTATTAGAATTGAATTGAGATGTTTGTTCAGAGCTATCTAAAGCGTAACGAACAAACTCATCAACGTTGTCATACCAGCGTATATTACGGGAATAAGAGCTTGGGTTTTGATAAAAATGCATTTCGCTAAAATTGACGTCATAAACAAAACCTCTATTAAACTCAGAATAGTATTTGTAATTAGGTACATTCTTAAAAAGACTTTTTTCACGATTTATGACTTCAGCTCTTTGCTGATCAGTTTCTGAAAGTGGAAATAGAGACTGAGCTAATTGCGACTCTTGACTGGATACAAAAATATTATTTTCGACTCTAAGAATATTTCTAATGTTTAAATCAAAAAGTGAATAGTTAAAATTCTCTTTTGAAACAATATGATCAAATCTCTTTCTTTTGTTTTTAGGAATATTTAAATTATTTTGGCCTGAGTTACTATTTAATTTTAAATTTATGTCAAATATAAAATTTTTGTTCGCATCTGTTAAAGTTAATTCACCAGACCTAACCTTCAACATTAAAGCATGAACATTTTTTAAATAGTTTTTTTCAGCCTGAACAATACGATGCCTTGACCATCGATCCACGTCATTAAATATTTTTTCGCAATCGATGATTTCTTTATAACTTGAAAATATAAAAAGCTTAATCTTACTTATTTGCTCATCAATTTTAAGAATTTTTTCAAAGACAGGGCTTAGCGCCTTTAACTTAGGGGCTTCACTTAAAGTGTTGTTCTGTTTTCTTTTTTTATATGCATTTTTATAAAATTCAACAATATCAGATTCCTCGCTGAAGCCCTCTGTACTTAAAAATTCTGTTTTTGCATAGTAATTCAAAAAAACAGACAGCAAACTTCTAGCATACATGATTTTAGGCCTTGTCTCAGTACGATACAAAAACAAAATGTCTCTCATGTTCTTAATCTCTGAGCTCATTTTATTTACAAAAATCATTTCTCTAAAAGAAACTGCTGTTTGGGGAGTAAATCTCACAACTTGTTGCAACTGGGGATCTTTATCCTTAAACCTTGAACAGTAATTTAAATATAATTTAATATTAGTTTCACTATTTGCGAAAAATTGATCTACATTAGCTTCTAATACTAAATCTGAAGCATTAAGCAAGTAATGTATCTTTTTTTCTAAGTATTCTAATTCTGTATTAAAATTTCTTTCTTCCAAATCAGAGTCTTCTTTATTAGCAAAAATTCTTCTATCTTCTTCTAAGATGAGAGCTTCACCAACTCCTTGGTTAAGCAAAAAATAATAAGAAAGGAGGGTCTTAAATTTGGGTAAACTTCCAGTATCATGTCCGAAGTCTAGCCAATAAGCTGACACATTTGGATTACTCGAGTTTCTCCATTTTGCATTTAAAACCTGATCTATTACAGTTTGTGACCTTAAACTCATCTCTATACTTGGGTTTCGTGGCAATCTAACTCTATTTAAATCAGTGACACTTTCAAATTTTCGCCCTATTGATATCATTTGAGTCAAAGCAATATACTTCATACTCTTTTCTAGAGAGCCCACAAACTCGTCTACAAGTCCCCATTGATTTTTATCACTGGAGGCAGTTGAAGTTTGAGTAGAGTTGCCCATTGATTCATTTTGAATTAGGAATCGAGGTTTAATCCCTTGGTCTAATCTTTTTTTAAAATCAATAAAAGCCGTTGCCATTAGACGCCATTTTTTAGATATTTCTTCAGATTTATCCAAAACATTCTGAAAAAAGTAGGCAGTGCGGATGTTCTCATCAAGAATTAAATTTTTAGCCATCATGTCGTTTGTTTGACGCACTTGATCTAAAAATAGAACTTGTAAAAAAAAGTTAATTTTTTTTACAAGCCGAGGCCCTACTTCACCAAAGCGTTGTATGAGAGTTTCAGCAGACTTTGCTGACATTTGGTTTTTATAAAGCTGTGAAATAACAAATGCTGAAATATCATAGTATATTTTTGATGGTTCAAGACCTAATAAGTTCGAAGATTCCCAAGCACAGGTATCGGGACATTCTAAAGTTTTCAAAATCTGATTGTCCATCCCCATGTTCTTAAGCACTCTTTTATACGCGGGCTGGGACAAAAATTTCTTAATAATTGTGTAGAGTTCGTTAGTCTCTGATTTTCGCCAATTTTCAACTTGAAGAGCTAGGGCTGGGTTAAGCTCTCTATCACTTGTCAAAAATAAATACTTGCTCGCTAAAAAACTAAAAACTGTTTTCGAATGCCCTGCAGTATTTTTTGAAAAATCCCAAGCTTGATAACTCTGCCCAACTTGTATAACTTCTTCAGGGCTTAAATCTACCAAATCTAAATCTTTAGATTCTAAGTTATGTCTGAGCAAAGATGAGATCAGGCTTATATCAAAATCACTCTTTGATTTTTTACTGCTCACAAAGGTTTGGCCACGGACCAAAGATTCAAAAAGTAATCCATATTTAAGCCATTGTTTGTAAAATTCCTGGTGTTTATCTCTGCCTAGCTTTAAACTAGGATAAATCAATAGTATTTGAAGTTTTTCCAAGACTATTTTTTTTTGGCCTGCATCGAATTCCGTGTATGCCTTATTTTGAGTCAAAAATTTATCTAGATATGAATCTGTTGATTTTAAAAGTAAGATTAGGAGCTCTGATGTTATTGACGACTGTCTGTAAAATTCATGGATAGACTCAGAACAAAAATTCATGTTTTTAAAACAATTTTTTTGAAGAAAATTCAAAAAAATTGTTTTCAGTCTAATAAATTCTTTTGAGTCTGAATTTTTTGAAAAAATATTTTTTAAATCTCTCAAAAAAAGTTCAAAATGCTTTAAAACTAAGTCTTTCTGTGGACCAAATATATTATTTTTATTACTCACAAATTCTACATCAAAAAAAATAATTATTTTTTCATCTATAGAGTTTAAAAATGTAAAATCTAAATTTTCTTGAGGCTTTAAAACCTCATCCAATTCATAGTTTTTAGGCTCTGAAAT
>CALGWV010000064.1 GCA_937936325.1 uncultured Bdellovibrionales bacterium
AACTGGAAGTTGAACTTTGTTTTTTAAAGCATAAAGAAGGTCCTGAGCACGAAAAGGCTTAAAATCAAGATCCGTCTTAAAACTGGAATCACGAATATAATATTGAAATCCACCTTTATATTTAGTCTTATTGATTTGCCCTTGAGCCGTATTGAGCAAGACTTTTCTATTTTCATAAGCAAAACTAGAATTTATTTTACCCAAGCCATAGCCAAACACCCAGAAGTCATCAGAAACCAAATTGGATTCTAGAGTGGCCCCACCAAGATTCCCTGATGATTTCCCTTGAACCATATTAAAATCGCCTTTGATATCCAATCCAAAGAATGTATTGAAGTCTTTGGTGTTTAATGGAGTGGCTTCAAAATCAATATTATAGCCTTTTTTAAAGTCTACTTTACCTTGAGCCCACCCTCGGGATTCTCCATCTCGGCTTTTGGCAAAAGCATCTAAGCTTAAACCCTGGCTCGTAAAAACAACATCTCCACCAAGCTGAAAAGGCTTGAAGCTGAGTAGCGCTTCTTGATTTTGCTCCTTAACATCAAAGCGTTCCACATCAAAAAGCACATAACATTTAAGCTTGAGTACAGATAGAATTTCTCCAAGACACTCTAACTCTCCTTGAATCTCTGTAGGCAGCGGAGCACTAGAGTTTAAATGTCTCTTCAAGCCTCCTTCAAGTTTCAGTTTTTTAACATAGAGTTTAGATCTCTTGAGTGTGAGGTTTTTCAAATTATTGTGGGTGAGTATCATTTTTTGGCTACTCAGACTCAAAAACTCCGAATCAACAGATAGGCTCTTAATAACGACGTCTTTCCTATCTCCAGCTAAGTAAATTTTCACTTTGGGAATAATATCAGATTTAAGCTTTAGCTCAGATTGAGTATGGACCACTTCCAGTTTTAAATTATTATTTTTTTTATTCAGCTTAACGACTGTGTTTATGGACCCAGACAAGGACTCATCCAAGTTTAAAACTTTAAACAATAAAGGGGGAAAATTTCTATGATTTTCAATTTTAAAAAGCACATCGGCACTTCTCCAATGGTCTTCTCTTGTAAGATGATCTAGTGGGGCTCTGATCTTTCCATCAATATGCAGCTTAAAACTATCATCTCCAAATTTAAATTGCTTCACAAAGAGCTGCCCTAATTTATAGCTAAAATCACCTGTGAGCTTGTAATCTCTGACAAACTCAGGCTCCTGACTTGAAACTCTTAACTCATTTGATTCGATCAAAATGTGTTTAGGCGACAAGTTAAGGCGGACGTCAACGACTTTAAAATCTAAAGATTTAAAAGAGACTTTTGAATCATAAATAGATAATTTTTTAAAGGGTATTATTTCTAAAAATTCAGAGAGCACAAATTGATTTGATGTTTTAGATTTTGAACTCTTCATTTTTGTAAGATCAGTTTCCAAACCTACAATTTGAACATTGGAAAGATATAGCTTTCCTGAAAATAGTGAGAGCCAAGATGGGGTGAGCTTAAGTTTCTTGGCCTTAAGCTTCAGACCTCTGTCTTGAAAGTCTATATTTTTAACAATGATTTTAGGAAAAAAATAAGTCACATAGACTTTTTCGTACTTCAAATTTTTGATGACAGAGAGTTTGCTTTTTTGTAATTGAATTTGCGAATCCAGGAGCTGGTCCACCAAACGTGTGACCTGAAACAAACACAAAACTAAAAACAAAAAAGCACCTAAGCAGATAAATTTCTTTTTCACGAGTGCATTTTCCGAATTTTAAACTCTAAATTGCGGTAGCTTTTATCAATTTCTCTAAATTTTTCTAATTCAATTTGATGCTCTTCAATATTCCCAACACCTTTCAAGAATAGTATTTTGTAATACTTAAGATCCTTTTTTTCTTCTAAGGATAATGGAGCTATATTGAGTTTATTCAATTGATCCAAACCCAAAAAATACCTGCGGGTTTCATACAAGCATTCAAAATAGAGCCCTGGGTTTTTTTGTATTAAATGAGGCCATTTTACAAATACCTCATAGGCCAGTTCAAACTCTCCAATATGGAAAAAATAATAGACAAGATAGAGCTTATCTTTATCTGACTTCGAATCCTCACCCCAAAGTTCAATCCACTCTTGCCCTTTTTGCAAATCTTCTTTAGAAATTTTATAAGATTTTAAAACTTCAACTTTAGAATCTTCTAAAACTTCTTCTACATGTTGAAACTTTTCAACCTGAGACTCACTCACTTCATGAATGAGCTGGGGAAAAGCGATTTTAAATCGATTCTTGAGTTTTTGGCTCTCATTTGCAAGCTGTTGATGGTCTGCAAACTCGATGAGCTCCTTAAGCTCAGCTTGTTTTTGGCTCAACTTAAGCTGAAAAGCATCAAGTCTGCTTTCATAGTATGTCGTCTTGTTTAGACTCACCGGTAGACATGTTGAATTTAAAAACAAATCTGTTTCTTCTTTCAGCTCTGACAGAACAGTTTTTTGCTCTTCTAAATCCAGCAAATCCATGATGTAAAAGATCCAAGACCTAGGGAGTTTATGAAAAATTTTTTCTGAAAAAACTAAGAGTTCTAAAATTTTTGAACCTTGCCCTGAGGCGGAGTAGTACCTCAGCACGGCCTCTTGCCTTACTGGCGCCATGGTCCAAAATTCATTTAAGTTTTTGGGAAGAGAGAGGGAGTCCCTAAGTTGAGACTCGTTCAACGTATTTCCCTTCTCGAGTATCGACTTTAATATTATCCCCTTCTTTAATATGAAGAGGCACCTGGATCTGAGCGCCTGTCTCAAGAGTGGCGGGCTTTGTGGTATTAGAAACTGTATTCCCCTTAAAGCCGGGATCGGTCTGAGCAATTTTCATTACGACATGTTGAGGAATCTCAATTCCTAAAGCACGTCCATTAAAGAACATCACTTTGACTTCCATATTTTCAGTTAAATAATCGGAAACATCAGAAACATCGTCCGCAGACATTTGAACTTGATTATAATCTTTTTGATCCATGAAGTGATAATCCCCATCACTGTACATGAAGTTCATATCTTTAAACTCCACATCTGGCACACCAAATTTTTCACCGGATTTAAAAGTGCGGTCCATATTGACGCCTGTGACTAAATTTCTCATTTTCGTTCGAGTAAATTGATTGCCCTTACCAGGTTTAACATGCTGAAAATCAACGATGGTATAAGGGTCATCCCCAATAAGAATTTTAAGGTTTTTTTTAAAATCTGAAGTGCTATACATAAATCCTCTTTGTTGAGTGGCTATACAGGATGCACTGAGCTTGCAGGCTCAGTTTAACTAGAGCAGCCATCATAGCTCAACTCCATTATAACACCAATCTTTAGCCGGATCCTCTAAAGAGGCACTCTTGTCTTTTTCTTTTACTTTTTTTAAAAGTTTTTTAAGAAGATCTATATTTTTTTGTCTGTGAATGACTGAATCTGGGGTGAACTCACTAATTTTAATATGAGACCCTAGGCGATATTGTGAGTTTAAGAACTGTTGCCGCCGGGTCAACTCTGGAAAGCTCCCCATTGACCTTTCGGCTAGAAAGATACGCTCTTGAGCAGATTCAAAACTTTGAGACGAAATAAGCGCATCAATCACAGACAGATGTCTGTCTTCATCCATATGCTTCATTGCTGTTAAAGAAACCTGGGATTTAGCTTTAATGGGTGGGTCGTTTTTCTTTTGCAAAAGAAGTTGTCCTAGCTTTTTAATCATAAACTGATTTTCTTTATGATCTGGACTGCTGATTTTGACGAGTTCACAAAACTTTAAGGATTCACTGTAGCGACCCAGCTCTAGATAGATTTGAGCTAAATGGGTCAAAGCTAATAAATTTTGGGGGTCATACTTGAAGGCTTTGAGAAAACTTTTTTCTGCGGCCTTTGGTAAATTTTGATCGTAATAAATCTTCGCTAAAGATAGGTGTCCCCCCACAAATTCAGGGTGAACCAATAGGCCCTGCTTGCAAAGATTTAAGGCTTCATCAAATCTTTTTTGCTTTCGATAAGCATCTGCAAGGGGTGCAAAACTCTTGGAATGAGGGTCTTCATTTAATAGGGCTTCATACTGCTCAATTGAATATATATTTACCATCTCAAACAGTTTACATGCTTTTGCTCAAAAAAGTGAGATCTTGGGAAAAACAAGCAAGACCCTTAAGCTAAAAATTGATTTGAAAGGCTTATTTCTCTTGATAAAACCTCTGAGTTGGGTAAGCAAACTCTATGGCCTTTTCGTCTGCAAACTTATCCAATAGGGTCTCCCAAAACTCCACTTCCGTGGCCCGCTTTTGATGAGGGACACAAAGGTATCTAGCCACCAGCTGCACTCCACTGTCTTTAACATGGGTATAGACAATAGGCGTGAGCTTCCCCTGGGGGAGCATATATTTAAGAGTGGCCTGCTTGAGCTCTTTTTTAGCCCGATTAGAAATATCAAACATCTTGTCTTGAAGGAGACTGACCATAATTTTTTTGGCCTGCTTCCAATCACTTTCAAAAGTGACTAAAACAGCCACTTCATTCCATATATGACTAAAGGCTTGGTTGTAATTAGAAAGGGCATGACCAAACACAAAACCATTTGGAATGTGAATCACCCGACCTGTACTGTTATCCGAATGCACCCAGTGACCCAGCTCCATCAAACTGAACTGAAAGTAACGAACGTCTATGACATCCCCAATATGATCTCCGATCTGGATTCTATCTCCCACCTCAAAAGGCTGCCTTGATAAAATAAAAATCCAGCCGGCAAAGTTAGAGACCGGCTCTTTTAATGCAATCGCTAAACCTGCTGTGATGAACCCAAAGTAGGTGGCTAATGAATCCACCCCCTCAAACCAAATGCGGGCTGCGAGGACGATAAATATAATATTGGAAATAAAGCTGACAATTTTTTGCCACTTATACCGAGAGCTGTGCTCTTGAACTCGACGATGGACGAGCTTTAAAGCTATGTAGCGACAAACATAGACAACGATTAGAAACATAACAGTTTGAATAAGTTTGAGCTGCAAGTCAGGGCTGATCTCTTTAAAAAACGGCAACGGGGAAAGCTCCTTCATAAATTAGCTTTGTAGACTCTTTATCGTTGTTTCAGGGGTAAAACTTGAAAATGGCCCAATCAATGCAACGCTTTGTTCTGATAGGCCTCTTGATTATTGAGATCAACTTTGATTTTATAGTAAGACAAAACAAATCGGAGCTTGGCGCAGCCCGGTAGCGCGCCACCTTGGGGTGGTGGAGGTCGCAGGTTCAAATCCTGTAGTTCCGACCATTTTATCAAATCCAAAAACTAAAAGTCCAAAATCACGAGTAGGTTTCAGCGACTTAATATATTGACGCGCATTCGTGGAAGCGGGAAGTCGAGGCTGTTTTTTCAAAAATATCTTTTTTAAAAAATTTAAAATATCTCAAATTTTGAGATTTTTTGTCCTATCGACAAAATTTATTTATCACCATCCTCTTGGTGAGTGGAATTA
>CALGWV010000065.1 GCA_937936325.1 uncultured Bdellovibrionales bacterium
AGCACATTTGAAGGTGATCAAATTAAATTTGATCAAAAAGCGCTCCTCAGAAATAGGGAGAACCTAAGTGCGCTCAGTATATTGGTGGATTCGCTTATAAGATGAGTCAGTGAAACTTCAATTTAAACAAAGAGATCATGAGATGTCCTACAATTTTTTAGATTACACTTTAGACGAAAACAAAGCTCAGTTTAAGGAGTGGGGTGAAAAGCCATTTAGAGCCATTCAAGTCTATAAATGGGTTTATCAGAAAAATGTTTTAGATCTAGATTTGATGACAGATCTTTCAAAAGATTTTAGAGAAAATTTTCGTGAAAAAATTATATTTAAACGTCCAGAGGTCACACAACATTTAGTCTCTAAAGATGGAACGGAAAAGTTTTTATTTGATGTGGGAGACAAGCTCACGATAGAAGCCGTGATGATTCCTAACGAAGATAGGAAAACACTTTGTGTTTCCTCGGAAGTGGGATGTAATTTAGGCTGCAAGTTTTGCTATACCGGGAAGTTTAAACTTAAAAAAAGACTGACAGCCTCAGAGATTGTGGGACAGTTTCAAGTGGTCAATGAGAAGCTGGCTGAAAGAGGGATGACTCCTTTAACAAATATTGTGTACATGGGGATGGGGGAACCACTTGATAATCCTAGTGAGGTTATGAAAAGCATTCAGATCATTCATTCTCCTGAGGGGCTGAACTTTTCTAAAAAAAGAATCACTGTATCCACCTCGGGTATAGTGCCTTTGATACCACTTGTGACGGCAAGTGGGGTTCGCTTAGCAGTGAGCTTAAATGCCTCTAATGACAAAGTCAGATCAGAAATTATGCCTATCAATAAAAAGTATAATATTGCTGAGCTTTTTGAGGCTTGTGAAGTGCATTCTCAAGAGTCTCGTGACCCGGTGACTTTTGAGTATGTCCTTTTGAAAGGGGTAACGGATCAGCTAGAGCATGCCAGAGAGTTAGCAGGCCTTCTGCAAAACAAATCTGTGATGATCAACCTTATTCCATTTAATGAGCATCCTGGTTCAGGTTACGAAAAACCTGATTCAGAAAGAGTCACAGAGTTTCAGAATTATCTACTTAGAAAAAAAATTAGAGTTTACGTCAGAAAAACTCGAGGTGAAGATATTTTTGCAGCCTGTGGTCAGTTGGCCAATGTCGGGAGCTCACAAAATGAGTTAAACGGATGTGAGAAAACCTAAAGTGCTTCACATCAGTAATTTGAGAATGTATGTTGTTGTTTCACTCAGATCCTGAGTTTATACTATTCAATTTCACTCTTAGAATTGGAATTCATAACTTTAAATTTTAGAATCAAACTGTGAGGCAAGCATGCAGGCTGAAGTGATTGTGGTTACAGGTGGCGCTGGTTTTATTGGAAGCCACATAGTGGAAAGCCTCTTAAGTGGAGGAGCTCGAGTTATAGTCTTGGATGATTATAGTACCGGCAAAAAATCTAATCTTTTAAATGTAGAAACTCATTCTAATTTAAATATTTATGAAGTGGATCTCACACAGAATATAAAAGCAAGCTTAACTCGAGTTGAAGAAGAAGCGGGCATGATAGATCGAGTGATCCATTTTGCAGCACAAACAGCCGTTGTGAATTCAATAGAAAACCCAATTCAAGATATTCACTCTAATTCAATGATGACAGTTCATCTGTTAGAATATTTTAAAAACAAAAATCTTAAAAAGTTTATTTTTGCTTCATCAGCTGCGGTCTATGGAGATGTTGCAGAGTTTCCTATCCAAGAAGATTTCAGCTGTGAGCCGCTGTCTCCCTACGGGATCAATAAACTGGCCTCAGAAAACTATATGTTTTACTATTCAAAAGTTTTTGGGATTCCTTCTGTAGCACTTAGATTCTTTAATGTTTATGGTCCAAGGCAGGATCCAGCAAATCCCTATAGCGGAGTGATTTCTATTTTCTTAGAGCGTGCTATGAAAGGGCTGGATCTCAATATATTTGGTGATGGCAAACAAACAAGAGATTTTGTTTATGTCTCAGATGTCGTTCAAGCGATAGACAAAGCTCTTTATCTTGAATCCAAAAACTTTTCTGCTGTGAATATAGGAAGCTCTCTTGAAACAAGCATAAACCAATTAGCTCAAAGTATTGTGAATCTATTTCCAGAAGCTGGAAGTAAAATAAATCATCTCTCTGCTAGAGATGGTGAAATCATAAAATCTCTGTCCTCCACCGATAAAGCTCGAGCTTTATTAAGTTTTGAAAAGAAAATCAGTTTGGAGAAAGGTTTAGCGGAAACGGCCCAGTGGTTTATTGGTTGCGAAAGCACCCTTTCCAAGAGAACTTTAAGTGAAACTCGATAAGTCAAAAAAAAATTGTGTCTTTTGTAAAATTATTTCTGGAGAGTTTCCTTCGACACAAATTTACCAAGACGAAAGTGTTATTGCTTTTTTAGACATCAATCCTATAAATCCTGGGCATACTCTTGTTGTCCCCCGTGAACATTCAGCACGTTTAGAGTCTTTGAACCCTGAAATTGGCGGGCAAATGTTTAAGGTGGGCCAGCAGATTTCATTAGCTCTTCTCAAAAGTAAAATTTCATGTGAAGGCATCAATTTGCATCTTTCAGATGGAGAAGTGGCCGGGCAAGAAGTGGGGCACACTCATCTGCATATTATACCCAGGTTTTTTCAAGATGGGTTTGGATTTAAAACTAGGCAAGGCTCAGTTCAAGCCTCAAGAGAAGAACTCAATAAGCTGGCCGATCTGATTGAAGCCAACTTATAGAACTAGACACCATGCAACTTTGAGTATTGCGAAAAAGTCCTACTTTCTTAAGATCAAGCAGCTTTCTTTTCACCTATCAAGGTTATAGTCATTGTTTGGTTGTGAAGTCCGCATTCGTTGGTGACGGGGTGGTGTCCAATTTCGCCGTAAGAATAAAAGCCTACCATGGAAATGTCATTTCCAAATACAGTTTTGATGGCTTCAGCTTCATCGGCGATTTGTTGTCCCATAACTAGATTTCGTCCTATGCAGCTCACTAATATAGCAGCTTGGGAGTTGGGATCATGCTCAATTGAGTGAGTTGCTTTTTCTGCAGCACCCACGGCACCATCGACGAGGTTATCAAATGAGGCATGCATCAGCTGAGCGATATAACCTTCAGGTATATCGCCAGCAAAGATCAGACTTTTTTTGTCTTCATCAATTCCCACAATAGTGCGAACATATTTATTTTGACTTGTTTCGTCAGGAACTATTGAAAGAGGAAAAAGCAAACCACTCCCAGGGAGTTTTTTAGATTGTTCTTCGCCTAAGTATTTTTTATACAGGTCGAGAGCAGGCTGTCCATCAAGTTCATAAAGAATATTGTCTTTGGATTTTGTGATTTTTCTTTGTGGCCCAAAAGCACTCCAGCCCCCCATTGAACCAAACCCCACTTGGAAAGCATTTCCATAAAAACCTATGGCAACGATTTTGTTTTTTTCAGGTGTTGAATCCAGGCCTACAAAGGTTTGATTAAAGTCACTCCCATCTCCAGCGAGTCCACCCGTGGTGATCACTTCTTTGTCCACTTCAGAGTACACGCCTCCAATGAGGTCGGTTCCGTTGACGACAAGCCCATCGCATAGAAGAAATAGATGGCAGAGGTCTGGTTCATTGAGGTCTTTCCCAATTTTTTGTCCAAGCTCTTTAGACTTATGTATATCTGTAACAGAGTACTCAACGGCTTTAATTTTTGTTTGTTCCATTTCAAGAGCAAGATAAACTAATGAGTCATCATAGACCTCTTCGTCGTAAATTTCGCCACCAGTGGAACAGCCTGTAATCAAAGCGCCAGGAAATTTCTCTTTTAAATACTCATATTGCTCTGAAGGATTTTCTAATTGTGGAGAGAAGAAGTAGAGAACCAAGTTTGCACTATTTGAAGAGCTCAAGTTTGAATGCTTGACAGACCAACCGCTATTTTTTTGCCAAATTCCAGATTCTTTTTTCATTTTTTCCCCTTAAGATATAACACTGTCTTATCGGGAGAAATTTAGAGTCTCTAAAGAGGCTAGGACCTAGAATGTTGAGAACGACTCATTGGATTTAGCCTGTATCAGATAAGAGGAGTCTCAGGTCCAGCAATTCCCGCCAAAAATAAGAATCAAGCCAGTTGAGGATTTTAGAGGGAGCGAATCATACTTTTTCGTAGACTTTTGCTGAGCTTCCCAAATTTGAGATAAGGGTAGCTGACTCCAGCCCGCTCCAAGGCCGCATGTC
>CALGWV010000066.1 GCA_937936325.1 uncultured Bdellovibrionales bacterium
TGATTCAGTTTTCTGCTTCTGATTCCAGCGGCCTTGAGGCCTGAGTTGAGTTTAAAACTGCCAAGATACATGAAAGACCAACTTAAGCCGAGCCAGTCTCAGCGTATGTCTCAACCTGGCCGAAGGCTCAGGGAAAACAAGCATTAAAGATAGAAAGAGGTTTTATGAAATTGCACTCGCCTCTCACAGAGAAACACAGTGCTTTGATAGAGCTCATAAATGATCAGAAACTGGCCGAAAAAGCCGATCACTTGGGCGAATGCCTGTTTCAGCTGGTCCGAGTTCTGAAAGCTCAGGCAGGGGGCTGACCCCCAATTTCAGAAGAGAACCATGATCAGCTGGGTGCCAGTCTCTATAAACTGACTTAAGTCTACCAGCCCATGAAGCCGGGGGGCCTTGGGGCCGGAGTTGCTCTTAAAATCCCCAATTTCAGAAAAAAACCCAAAAGGAAAAATTATAGTGCCTAAAATATTAGCGGAGTGTCGATTTTTGGCAACTGTTTTGTTGTTTAGGCTAGAAATCGCCAATAGGCGTGGCTGAATATTTGCTTTTAAGGGGTAGGACGATAATTTACTTTTCAAAGGAGATAAGAAATGAAAACAATACGCCCTTTACATTTTATTACTGTAGCTACAATTCTATTCGGATTTGGAACTGCCTGTACCAACAAGAGTCAAATCGGTTTAAAAACTAAGAGTACAACTGCTCAAAGTTTATTTGCTGGAGTGACCTCTCAAACCCAAGCGCAAATAAGTCAGTATCAAAAAATTATAACTCAGTTGAGTGCAGAAGATATGACTAAAATGAGTGCCAAAGAGTTAGTAGATCTTAACGGAAAAATTTCAGGTTATATGGTTGAAATAGAAGCCCTTAAGGCTAAAATTAAAGACCGTGCCGAAGAACAGATTAGAATAGCTATTGAAAACAATGCTGCTGAAATCATGAGGATTAACGAACTTAACGAAAAAGAAACTGCCAAGGCTAGAAAAGAAATGTCACCGAAAATGAATGACAGTAAACGAAGACATGCAGCCAGAACTAAAAATCAGACAGCCATTAATATGTCTAATGATAAACTTTCAAAAACTAAAGCTGCCATCAATGCGGGTAAAGATTCTACATTGTCTTCTCTCAACGCAGTTGCGGACTCTCTTAAAGAGCTAAACCAATCCGTAGTTTATAATGGTTTGGTTTTAGAACTTCGTAGTCTTTACGACACGGCTGAGGAAGTTACTTTAGGTGAGGCTGCTGTAAGCGTAGATGAAATCATTGAATATCTTAAACAGCTTAAGAAAATAAAGAAAGTTGCAAACAGTGAGCTTTCAGAACATCGTGAAGCCGAGGTCCTTAATTCTATAGACTTTCTAAAATCTAGTTTTAAATCATCTAAAAGGAAGATGGTTCATGATATTGAAATGAAAAAAGCTGATGATAAGAGAAAAATCAAGGAAATGAAGAGAATTGGTCGAAATCATAAGATTTCATTCCAAAGTGAAATGGACTCTTTTGTAAGAGGTGTTAAAAACCTTGAGACTGTCCGATTGGGAAGAGCTGAAGGTTCAACTACATTAGAGCAGAAAAAACATGCTTTAGTTTTAAAAGCACATTTAATGTATGTGAGTTTTGATGAGGATCAAATTCAAGACCCTAAAGTAATATCATCATATAGAAGATTGGGTTCAATCACAGCTGATTTAGAGAAAAAAATGAAGGCAGACTCTATTGATTTTACACCAGCAAACGAAGTCGTTAAGGCTGAATTACTCAAGTCGATTCAATCAGCTATGGATAAAGCTGAAAAAGCTTTAGACGCAGCAAAGTCTACTTCAAATGCCTGGAAATCAGCTCGACCCAAAGAGAAAGAACAACCTAACATTTCAGTATTAAGATTAAATTTGAGGTTATCATTGATTGAACTGAAAGGAGTTTTGAGTCATTATGAAACGGAGATAAGAGAGCAGTTGATACGAGATTTAGTTAAAGCTTTGCAAAAGCTGATAGAAAAAGGCAACTCTCAAAGTTAAAAAGACTCATTAACCATCAGAGACACGATTAGCTTTCGGTAAAAATTTGCAGAAAGTTATTTAGAAGGCCCCTTTATAAATGAAGGGGCCTTTTTTTGTATTCTTGAGGAATAATTATTTTAGTATACTCAACTGAAAATAAAAATATTCTCGCTGAGTCTGAAAGATGAGATTTAACTCTCTAATTCGTTTTTAAACCAGGTATTTGAGCTAACAAAAATTTGTTATTTAAAGAGATTGAGTTACGATTTAAAATCGATAAAGGTTTTTAGAGGAAACTTTCTAGAGATCTCGGATTCTGTTTTTCTTAGAAAGAAACATCGAACGACTCCGCTGGTGTGTATCGTGGGGTGAGGTATGTAAACATAGCGCACCCCGGGAGACTCGATGGGTGAGAGAGTGGTTTCTTTTCAATAAAGACAGGAGGATCCGAGATTTCTAAAAAAACTCATTCAAAAAATTGTACAAGATGGGCTGTATTTTGGTCACAGCATGAAAATAAAAGCTTTGTGATATTCTGTGTTTTTCATTAAAGATCTAAAGGAAAAAGCTCTAAAAAAAGGAAAAAGCAAATGGACATCAGTAAGTTTCATATCAAACATTATAGTGATAAAAACTCCAAAAAAAAAATGATTTTTGTGCACGGGTTGCTTGGGGCTTCAAATAACTGGGGGCCGGTAGCTCAAGAATTTCAAGACTTCCACATTCTAGCCTACGACCAAAGGGGACATGGGAGGTCAGCTTGGTCTCCGGATCATGATTATAGTCTTCAAGTTCTGTCTAAAGATTTAAAGCAAATCATTCAGACACATGCATTTAGCGACGTTATTTTGGTTGGTCATTCTCTTGGGGCCCGAGTGGTGCAAAATTATGCCTCACAGTTTCAATGTAAAGGCTTGGTGTTAGTAGATATGGGGCCCGAGCCAGAGCCTCAAAGTTCCAATCAAACCACTCTAATGTTAAAATCAATTCCCACCCCTTTTTCAAGTCATAAAGAAATGACCGAGTTTTTTAACAATTCTTTATTAGAGCCTTCTTTAAAAGCGTTTTTAAGAATGAACATCAAGGCTAATGATCAAGGGCAGTACGATTGGCGTGTAGATATCCAAGGAGCTTACGACATCTTAGAAGAGGGCCTAAACAGCAGGTGGGACGAGTTTAAAAAAATTGTAAGTTCCTGTTTGGTGATTAGAGGTGAAAACTCCAAACACCTGGCCCAAGCTACTTATCAAAAAATGATTGCTGAACATTTCTGCTCAGGAGAGGTGATCCCTGGAGCTGGTCATTGGGTGCATCACGAAAAAAAAGATGAATTCACCAAGGCGTTGAGGGGCTTCGTTGATGGACTCTTTTTAGAATCTAAGTTATGAAGTAATAATAGATAAACCTATCTGTTCTCAAGTATTCACGGAGTATGCATTTGAAATTTGAAAATCTCATTAAAAACAAGAGTTTATTAGACAATATCACTAAAATGGGATTTGAAGACGCCACGCAAGTGCAGGAGGAATCCTATCCTCATCTTGTGGCTGGCTCAGATGTGGCGGGACTCGCTCAAACTGGAACAGGAAAAACGGCCGCATTTTTAATTCCTTTTTTAGAAAGGTATTTGGCCACTCAGTCTGAGGCAGAAGTTGAGGGTGTGAAGCCTTACGATACCTGGAATGATCAGAATTTTGTATTGGTTTTGACCCCTACAAGAGAACTTGCCGAACAGATATTTGAGAGGTTTAACTCTCTCTCTGAGGGACTAGGTTTAAAATCCTTGTCTATTATTGGTGGCAGAGATTATGAGTCTCAAACCGGTGTGCTCTCAAAAGGGGTGCAACTTGTGATTGCCACTCCAGGACGACTTATTGATCTACAAAAACAAAAAGCTTTAGACTTGAATGCTTGTAAGACCATTATCTTTGATGAAGCCGACCGTATGTTTGATATGGGGTTCAGAGATGATATGTGCTACATCTTAGACCGAGTTCCTAAATCCCGACAGCTGATGTTTTTTAGTGCCACAATGAATTTTGAGGTTCTAGAGGTGGCCTATGAGTATGGATCAGATCCGGTTGAAATTAATATTGGAAAGGATTCCATTACTGCTGAGAATATTGATCATACCATGTTTCATGTTGGGAAAGATGAAAAACCAAAATATTTACTGTCTTTAATTGCAAAAGAAAAGCCAAAACAAATTATTGTTTTTAGTAACTTCAAAAGAAATATTCCTAAGATTGAAAAGTTTTTAAATATGAATGGCATCAAGGCCATGGGTATCTCAAGCTCTTTGTCTCAAAACCAAAGGTCTCGAGTGATGGATGATTTTAGAGAAGGACGTATCCGTGCTCTGATTGCTACGGATGTGGCAGCAAGAGGCTTAGACGTTAAAGGTATTGATTTAGTTGTGAACTATGAAATTCCATCTGAAGCCGAGGCCTACGTTCACAGAATTGGACGCACCGGGCGTGCTGGTGAAAGTGGCAAAGCTTATAGCCTTTGTACTGAACTTGACATTGCTTCACTCAGTCGTGTGGAAGATTATCTAGGTGAAAAAGTTAAAAATGCTTGGATAGAAGATTCTGAGTTCGTAAAAGACTTTAAAGCTTTTCCATATCGCTATGATCCAAAAAGAGAATTTGAAACTGTTAAAAATTTAAAGAATGAAAGGTTTGATAAAAAAAATAAACCTACGAAAAAGCCCTACACTAAGAAACACGAACCTCGTGATGAAAAGCCTAAAGATTTTAAAGCTCGAGACTCAAAGCCGAAGGACACTAAAAAGACTCCTCAACGAAAAAAGAAAGCCCACACAGCACAACCGCCCAAAAAAGTTCGTGTTTCAAAGGCTCGCAAGACTTCAAGTCGATTTAAAGACTTCAAACCAGCAAAGACAAAAAAGTCGATTTTAGCTCGTTTGTTTGGTTGGGATTAGTGTTACTTTTAAGGTGTAATATCCACCAACTCAGCACCTATAAAAACGCTCTTGTCGCTTAAAGGCGGCTCTAGGGGCGTGAAACTTAGAAAAATCTATTGAAAAAACCATAAGTCTAAATTAAACGTGGGCCTTTTTCTTATGCTGAGCTGCCTTTATTGTTTGCATTCACCAACACTTCCATCTTCCACAGCTCCTAAACGCCTCCTTTTATATTTGTACCCATTGCATAAGAAATAGTCAGAATTAAGACTTGCTGCGTTCTGAGTGTTAGCCTGTCAATAGAGAGGGCTAAATTTTGTTAAATTTTGGTTAGGCTCTAGTCACTTTAGAGCCGTTTTGTGAAACTTAAGTGTTTAGTAAAAATACCTGAGAGGTGAGCTATGAGGTTTATTGTATTTATTTTATTTGGATTCCTAATTTTCAACATTGAAGCCGCTGCAGCTGAGAGTTCTGAAGTTGTAAAGCCTGATGTTGAAAAATCTGGGGCTGAAGAATCACAAACTCCAAAACTTAATAGTAAGTTTTGTCGAGGGTACCAAGATGTCATTCGTACTAAAGTCATTTATGACTATGATGACTCAAACCGTTTATATCCATTTTATATTGAAGATGTCGGCGCTTACAAAGATTTGAAGCGAGATGAGTTTTCGGCTCAAGAGCTCCGAGCCTT
Source organism: uncultured Bdellovibrionales bacterium (assembly GCA_937936325.1). GTDB lineage: Bacteria > Bdellovibrionota > Bdellovibrionia > Bdellovibrionales > UBA1609 > CALGWV01. The sequence goes on from CALGWV010000066.1 coordinate 5,624, forward strand.
AGATCTTTATAATAAAAGTTTCCCAATGAGCCAGGAAGATGAATTAGTTCTCATTGTTGACGAGATTTTCATCGGTTATACAAAACATCAAAAAGGATACGAAGTGACATACGGGCCTGATGAAGATCATTTGCTTTATTTAAAAAATACACCAAAAGATTTTTTTAAAGGTATCAATGACGTTGGAAAAGAGAAGCAAACGACAGGAAAACCTATACTTCCTCACGGAACGCGTATGGCCTTAAGTTATACTGTTTTACCCCTTCGTAGCTTCCAACAGCCGTCTATCAATCATGAGGAAGTTTACCTTAGCGCTTTTGGAAAAATTAAAAGAGGTGAGGAGGGTTATGTGGGGACAGAGGTTCTTGAAAAGCTGAGGTATGTTAAAATGTACTTTTATACTGATTCTACTTTTCACAGTTTTCCCAATCACCTAAATCAATTTGATGATGATAAAAAAAAATTAGAATATCTCCAGAGCTATCATACAAAAGCTCTGTTTCAAGATGTTTACTCTGATGCTGACTCAAAGTATGAACCATTATGCGAAGCCCCGGACTAATTTTTATTTAATCCAGGTTCCAAGAAAAACTTCGAATCAGTTGATTGCAATTCACTAAAAGAGCCTTTTGGCTCTTTTTTTTGGATTGACATGTGATTAAAACAATATTTTTTTTCTTTTTAAAAATGGCTTGCCTCTGATAACTGTCAATTGTGTTGTGTTTCAGGTCTACGAGATAGGCTGTCATTTGATTTATTTTAACAGGCTGATGGGTTAACTTCGTAAAATTAAATTTTTCATAATCTCGGATCCATTGGTGAACATAAGTTTTGAAATTCATTTTTTTTTCTAACTTGAACTCTCGCACTTCAGCTCTTAGTAAGTCACCGCTTGCAATACTCTTTTGAAACTCAGCAGCCATTGAAGTTTTAGATTTGAGCTTCCAAGAATTTAATGGAATGGAAATCTTTATGTTTTGACCAAAGTAGAGTTCAGCAATTTTAGGAGCCAGAGATTGACCATGGAGAAAAGGCATCAGCTCACTCCAAGCCGGCAGAGTTAAAGTTAAAATAAAAATAAACTTAAGAATCAAAGACATAAATCATTGTAGCCTTTGAAAATAGAAAAATCCAATGACAGTCATAAATAGAGTTGTTAGGTGAATAGGTTCTAAAGAGCTTAAAGTAGAAGGAGTTCATATTTATAAATGATTTATGTGTATAGAGCTAAAGTATTAAAAAATTTTTACAGAGAGGGATCATGTCTAAGGAAAATAAATCACGTCGTGAATTTTTAAAGTTAGCTGGAATTAGCGCGGGTAGCATAAGCTTAGCATCGAGCTTGGCTCGAGCCGAAACACCGGACCATTCCACGGGGCCTTTTTTCCCAAACCCTGGTACCACTAGTGTTCAAACAACACAAGTGCCTGCTACTGTCAGAGCGGTATCGATGCCAGATGGAGTTGAGCCCATTGAACCTGTAAGAACTATACAGCCTTCGCCTCCTAGTTTTTTTGATCAAGATAATGATCTGACACAAATTAGAAACCGCGGGACACAAGCTCAAGGAGCTCTATTTAACCTGAAGGGTTCTGTTAAAGGGGCTAACACGGGAGAAATGCTAGAAGAAGCTCTGGTTACGATTTGGCAGGCAAACCATCATGGTCGTTATGACCACAGTGCTGATATAAACAATCTTGATTTTATTGACCCAAGGTCTTTACAGGCCGGAAGTGTAAAGTCCATTCAAAGAGACCTAGACCATGAGTTTCAGTATTTTGGTAAAGATACAACAACGAGAATGGACCCTATCAACCGACAAGGGGCTGGTAATTTTGAGTTTAAAACAATTATTCCGGGTTTTTATCCAGCTTCTGTTTCTGAAGATTTGTCTGTTACCGGAAGTTGGTATCGCCCACCCCATATCCACATACAGGTAGAAGCTCAGGGAAAAAAGTTTGTAACACAAATGTACTTTAGAGGTCGTGACCTAAAAGACAATGATTTCATTCAAGAGCTGAATGAGAGAGATAGCTTGCTTAACCTTACGCTTCTCTCTAATGCTTTTTCAAAACTCATACAAGCAAATTCAGAAATTGATTTGACTCGAAAACTACAAGCTTTATTAGATAATAGTTTAACTCAGGCCAAAATAAGCCCAGAGCTTCATAGACAAATTTCGTCTGAGATGAGACGAAGCCCTGGAAGTCTAAGTCGTCATATATGGAATAGACTTAGAATTGCAATTGACCCAAATGATGTTAAAGATCCACGTAATTTATTAATTGTAGATTGTGCAAAAAATGAGAGTGGTGTTTTAGAGGGTGAGCTTCATCTAGAAATCCCAGGACTATAGTATACTGAACACACTTAGGCTCTCCCAATTTCTGACGAGCGCTTTTTTGTCAAATTTAATTTGATCGCCTTCAAATGAGCTACGGCCAGTATTTCAGGCGCAGGCATCAAATTTGATTCAAAAATCACTTCGCCAGAAAGCGCAAAAACCTAAAGTGCGCTCACTAAAGTTCTAAACTTTGAAGTGTTTTTTGAATTAATGAAAAAGGCGCATGCTTAGAGACATCAGTGGGTAGCACCCATATCCCTTTGGCTTTGGGTGCAGAGTTTACTTTTCTTGAAGACCCAAAAATTTTGTAACAAGTGATAGAATGTTTAAAGTCAAATTTCAATGGTTTGTCTTTAAGCCGTTTAGATTGGCCGGGTAAACAATATTGTTTTTTTAAAAAAGGAGCTTCGTGGTCGCGAGTTAAAAATATCTTTTTATTTTTGATATAGATCAATGCTTGCCAGCTCCAAGTTTGAAACTCTTTTTTGGGCTTTTTTATCGGGAGTTCTTTTTGAGTTTTATTTTTAAAAGCGAGGCACTCTTTTTGAAGGGGGCAAAGAAAACACTGTGGAGATTTAGGCGTGCAAACTGTGGAACCCAATTCCATGAGGGCTTGATTCATGTCTGAAGGGTTCACACCATGAACTTGTTTATTGGCCCAAGTTTGTATTTTGATTTGAGCAGCTCGGTTCCACCATAATTCAAAATCATTGTTGAGTCTTGAGTAAACACGTATGACATTGCCATCAACAACTCCTACTTGCTCACCAAAGGCTTGGGAGCTTATAGCTCGGCTTGTATAAGGCCCAAGTCCTGGGAGTTCTTGAAGCTCTAAATATGAGTTAGGGAATTGAGACATTGAAGCGAGTGCTTTGGCTGCTTTATGAATATTGCGAGCTCTGGAGTAATAGCCCAGCCCAGTCCACTTTTCTAAAACCTCAGACTCCGGGGCCTTAGCTAAATCTTGAACACTTGGAAAACGTTCCATAAAATTATTAAAATAAGGGATGACCGCTTTAACCGTAGTTTGCTGAAGCATGATTTCTGATATCCAAATAGGATAGGGGTCTCTGTTTTTACGCCAAGGCAGCACACGTTTGTTCTCAAGGTACCAAGGTAGAAGTTTTAAAGAGTGAGGCATCAAATAGAATTATCTCACACTTAGGTGCCAGTCCCCTTTTTAGAATGCAGCGCATCCTAAAAAGGGGACTGGCACTGAAGTAGCAGGCATGATTTTGTTTATGTCGATTAAAACTCAATTTTATAAACTTAAAGAAGCCGGTTTTTTAGATCACATCTTTCAGGCTCTTGAATCTTCATTAACAGCTCCAGTTCAAAAGTACTTAAGTGCATCTGAACGGTTAAGTGAAAACCATTATAAACTTGAGAAAAAAAGCAGTTCAGAGTCTGAAGTTTTGGCTGATGCTCTTAATTTTATTAAGAATTCTATAAACACAAACCATCCGCTTTTTGTAAACCAACTTTACTCTGGGGCTCATCCGATCTCCTGGTATGCTGAATTTATTGTGGCTGCACTAAATACTTCGATGGCCACTTATGAGATTGCTCCTGTAGGTACGCTTATGGAAAAAGAAATAGTACTTCAATTTGCTGATCTCCTGAATATGCAACTTGAGGGGTTGATGGTGCCTGGCGGGAGCTACGCCAATATGATGGGGCTTCATCTGGCTAGATATCAAAGTGACCCAAAAATAAAAATAAAGGGCTATGGGGCTGAAAATAAGTTTAAAATCTTTATTTCAGATCAGGCACATTATTCTTATAAAAAGTCTATGAACATTATGGGCCTCGGTGAAGATAATATTGTTATCATTAAATCTGATTCTAGAAAAAAAATGGATCTTCAGGATTTAGAATCACAGATTCAAAAGTGTTTATCTGAAAATAATAAGCCTCTTGCCGTAGGCAGCACCCTTGGCACAACGGTATATGGAGCCCTTGATCCGGTTGAAGAGATTCAAAAAATTTGTAGCGAATATAAAATTTGGCACCATGTGGATGCAGCATGGGGTGCACCACTTGTTGTGAGTGGTGAGTTTCCTGAAAAGCTAAAACATAAATTTGATTCCTTGACTCTAGATTTTCATAAGTCTCTTGGCCTCACTCTATGTAAATCTTTTGTGCTCACTCCCCACAAGGAGTTATTGCTCAAAGCCAATCACGGAGGAGGGAGTGCTTATTTATTTCATGAAACTGAGAATGAAAATTACAATACAGGCTCTTACGCGATTCAGTGTGGAAGAAAACTAGATTCATTTCCAGTTTGGCTCACTTGGAAGCTTTTAGGAACAGATGGGTTTAAAGACAATTATCAAAAGCAAAGACAGCTTTGCCTTGAAGCCTTTGATTACCTTAACACTATAGAAAGAATAAACTGTTTACATAACCCAGAATTTTTAAATCTTTGCTTTCAAGTAGAGCCTAAAGATCCAGAACAAGAGAAAAACCAATACCAAAAAGATCTAAGGCAAAAACTAGTAGAATCAAACGAGCTCTTTTTAAACTTTTCTACAGAAAACAATAAAACCTTCTTCCGCTGGTCCTTTGCAAACCAAAGCACAAGCCTAAAAGACTTCAAAAAAGCGATAGTAATAATGCTAGAGCTAGACAGTTAACTCAACAAACTCAAATGATAATAAATAAAAAAAATAGATAAATTTTTGATAAAAAATTTTAAAAAAAAACGCAGCTAGAAGCTGCTTAAAAAGCTGAAGCTAGAGCTTGGAGTTTATATAAAGGAAAACTAGGAGTATGAAGCTAAAGCGAAGTGTGCATGGCGTATCTTGAGCCGCGCCATTTACTAATGGTGAGGCTCGGGAGACGACCTGCACCCACAAGCGTGCTTTATATTCCTAGTTTTCCTTTATATAAACTCCGAGATTCTAACTAAGCCCCAATAAGCGCCTTCAAGCAAGAGCCCAGTGTGGTGTTGGACTGCGCTAAATCCTCAGGCGTCTGACAAAGCTCAGGATTAAATTCCACAAATTCTGCAGATTTCACCTTCTCAGTTTGGCTGAGCCTCTCAAGCAGGGAGAGTGTCTTAGGTAAATTGAGTCCTTGGTTCACCGGAGTTCCTGTGCAGGGAAAGTCCTTCGGGTCTAAGCTATCTACATCAAAACTGATATGGATGGACTCGCCAAAAGAGTTGTCTTTTAAATATAAAAAACTCTCTGAAAATAACTGATCTACTGATTTGTTGTTATAGTCATCTGCGCTAAAAAATTTGACAGAAGATTCGTCCAAAAAAGCCACTTCATCAGGATCTAAATCTCGCAAACCAAAGTAGACGATTTGTTGAGGTTGAATAAAGTGATTGGATTTTAAGAAATCAAACCTTTCTTCTAGAGGAGTCCGATTCATTAGATAAGCTAAAGGCATTCCGTGAAGGTGCCCTGTTGGAGAGGAGTCCGGATGATTGACGTCACCATGGGCGTCAAACCAAAGTATGCCACGTTTTGGATCATTTTTTAATATGGAAGATAGGCTGGCGATGGAAAGAGAGTGGTCCCCACCGATAATCATGAGATTTTTTTCAGTTTGGCATTCGTCATGTAGAAAATGAAATTTGTTGACCATCGCTTCTGAAGTTTTATTCGCGTCGTCATAAAATTTAAATTCGTTAAATTTGCTTAACAATGGAGAGTGAGTGTCTCTCAAATGTTCCAATAAAGTTTGTCCGCCCAAGCAAACACCTTTATGTGTTTGCCCCTCATGAATAGGTGCATCAAGCCATTTCCATTGTGTCATCTTACCCCTCCCAAGTTTTATAAGAATCAAGTTTCATCATTAGGACCTAAGGAGTGACAGTCAATAAGGATTAGGTCAAAATATACTTTTAGGGTCTATTATTTGTATTTTAGCCCTTATAAACCCAAGTTTCGAGGGAAAATATGTTTGAAATTGAAGAAAGTCCAAATGTAGGTGCCACAATTAAAGTCATCGGAGTAGGTGGCGGAGGCAGTAATGCTGTCAAAACCATGATTGAAAATGGTTTGTCTGGTGTGCATTTTGCTGTGGCTAACACAGACATTCAAGCTCTTTCAGCAAGTAATGCCGACAACAAAATTCGTTTAGGTTCTGATCTTACTAAAGGTCTTGGCGCCGGAGCAAATCCTGAAATTGGAAAACGTGCCGCTATTGAGTCTTATAATGCCATTGTAGATCAAGTTGAAGGTGCTGATATGGTTTTTGTTACTGCCGGTATGGGGGGCGGGACAGGAACGGGTGGCGCACCTGTAGTTGCAAAAATTGCAAAAGAATTAGGAGCACTCACAATTGGAGTTGTGACTAAGCCTTTCATGTTTGAAGGTCGCAAACGCACGAAGCATGCCAACGCAGGAATTCAAGAACTCAAAGAAAATGTAGATACTTTAATTGTAATACCAAATCAAAAGCTTCTTTCTATTTCTGATGAAAGCACACCTCTAGTTGAAACCTTTAAAAAAGCAGATGAAGTTTTACACCAAGCGGTTAAAGGAATTTCTGACCTAATTAATATTCGTGGTCTTATCAATTTGGATTTTGCAGACATTAGAACAGTAATGTCTTGTCAGGGCTTAGCCATTATGGGATCTGGAATCAGAACCGGTGAAGGCCGAGCCACTGAAGCTGCAAAAGTTGCAATATCTTCTCCTCTTCTAGAAAACGTGGCTATCGATGGTGCCACTGGAATTATAATTAACGTAACGGGTGGTCCAGGGCTGACCCTTTGGGAAGTGAATGAAGCTTCAACACTGATCACAGACGCTGCAGACGAGGACGCTGAAATCATATTTGGTGCAGTGATTGATGAAAGCATGGGGGATGAAATTCGAGTGACAGTGATTGCCACTGGCTTTGATAAAAACGCAGGAGCTCATGCGGGGATTGATCCTACCAAGAGCTCAACAGTGAGTTTTGGCTCTCAGGTCTTTTCGCAGAATTTACCTCCAGCTGTAGCTGTTCCAGTTCTACCTGAGGCCGTATCACCACAAGCCCCTGCACCAAGCTCAGCTCCGGCCCCTGAGCCACAAGTGCAATTTCATCCCGAGCAAATACTAAAAGATCAATTAAATGAGCAAATGCTAAAGGTTCAAGCTGCAAGCATAGATGCTCCTGCTCCAGCAGCTGAGGTTTCGGGCTCTGCCGGTATTGTAGTGCCGAATCAACCTCCTGCTGCCACACATATTGCCCCAAGTGCACCGAATTCGGAGCCTCAAGTTTCAACTCTTGCCCAACAAGGCGCACAGCCAGCGGCAGAGGTCTCGACTTCAATTGTTCCTGAAGCTCATCAAGTCAGCCCTGCCAACCCCTACCCAGCAGCTAAAGCTGAATCTTTAGAGCCGGTAAAACAAGAACCTCTTCCAAGAGACACCCTTTTGGAAAAGGCGCGACTTTTTAAGGAGAGGCAAGAGCTCTTTACAAAAAAAACACCGGAAGATTTTGTGAGCCAGCACGAACCCAAAAAAGATATCAATCCATAGCATTTGAAAATCTGATTTTGTTTGAGTGTTTAGGTCATTTGTAGATGACCTAAGCTAATACCCAGTCCGAGGATAATTGGAGGTGAAGCCCCATGAAGCCCACGCCTCTAACATCGTGTTCAAAATGTTCTCTTTCAGCTTTTACAGGTGAGTAGGATTCAAGAGAAAATTTCTGCGCTAGACACTGCTGAAGCAGGTTTGATGGGTTTTTCCTCACCGCTTATTCGCCGATCTGGGCTAGTATTTGGTGTTCAATCCTGTATTTTATAATAATGGACCAAGATCAAATTTTATTTTTTTCAGACCTTCACTTTCATTCAGAAAATGAAGACTCCTATCAGAGGTTCAAAGCTCAATTAGAAAATAAAATAAAAAATAATGAAATTCAGGTCCTAGTTTTCTTAGGAGATATTTTTGATCTTTGGATCGGGCCAAGCCAATTCTACCAAAGAAAATTCTCAAGCTTTTTAAAGTTATTAGAACTCGCACAAACTCATAAAATTCGGACACTCTACTTTGAAGGCAATCACGACCTGCATTTAAAGAAGTTTTTAAAAAAATATGCCGTGGAAGTCTATACAGAACCCACATTAGTAAAAATAAAAGAAACAGAGTACTTTTTAGAACATGGTGATCAGATAGATAAAAAGGATAAAAGCTATCTCAGATTAAGAGGCTTCTTAAGGTCCGCGCTCATGAGGTTCTTGATAGAAAAAGCCCCAGGCTCGTGGGTACACTGTGTAGCTAAGAAATTGGTCCCAAAATTAAAAAATAAAACCAAATCCAATGATGAAATCAAAAAAAGATATCAAAAATTACTGTTAGAAAACACCAAAGAGCAAAAAGCAAATCACCCTAAAGCCAAATACTTCATCTCCGGCCACATGCACTACAGTTTTGAGAAAGAGATTAATGACTACAAAGTCATCAACCTCGGTTTCGGAAATATTGATGGGTTCGCTATTTCGAGTAAAGGTTCTTTTTTATGAAAATTATTGCTGAGAATGATTAAAAGGGGATTTCTCTAATGTCTGAGTTTTTTTTGTAAGCTAGAAGGGTGTTGAATAGAATTATGTTTATGGATAATTTTCCAAAGATTATTTTTTTTTTCTAAAACATAGGTAGTTCTACCCCATTCGTTCCATTTTTCTGATTTGACAGTATAGTTTGCTGTATAAACAGCGATGCTGCCAAAATTTTCACTCTTTGATTATGGTTGCGAGATTCTAAAGTAGGCTTATGCGAGTCTTCTTCCTTGTGAATATCAATATGTCGTTTTCTCTTCCTCCAGTTATTCAATTGTCGACGAGCTAAAAATTCAACAAACTCACTGTTTTCATCAAGATACTTATAAGATAATTCTGGATTAACCGACATCAAGGAAAAGTCCATCAACATCTGATCAATAAGCTTAATAATGACAGCTTCTTCACTATCTGAGCCATAATCCTCTAAAGTCTTTTGCTCAAAGTGGGGAAAAGAAAAAGTAATCTCAGGGTCCGCTTGAGAAGCCCCCTGACGAGAGCGAGAAGTAAAAAGAGTAAGTAAATCATCTGTCAGCTTTTTAACCAAAGAATGAGTCAAAATAAAATCTCCACAAGTTAAAGCTATGATAGTGTATCAAAATAGAGTTTTTTTGGATAGGATTCAAAACTTCTCACAAGTTTAATCCACTCAAGTCATATCATTAAAATCAAATCCTTAATGAGTTGTCATATCTGCCAAAAAACAATCCTATCTCTAGGAGAAAAATTCGAATAAGGAAAGATTTATTCCATCAGTTTCAAATCTGAGAAGACTACTTTTAAAAGCGTCCAGCGTCGCGCAGAGCGTATCTCGCTTGGCGCCACGAAGTGGAGCGATGCGGAAGACGACCTGCGGCCGAAAGCGTGCTTTTGAAAGTGGTCTTCTCAGATTTGAAACTGATGGAATACGGCCCTCATTCAATTTAGAAGAAGTTTTTCCGCATGTATTAGGCTTTCCCTCGTCGGCGTATCATCCGAAAACAAACCCGCCACTTCAGTAATACGCTCTTCAGTTGAAAGCAGTTTCATGGACACTTCTGTTTTGGTTTTACTATGGATCTTGCTGATTTTAAAATGAAAGTCACCAGCAGAGGCCACCTGGGGTAAATGAGTGACACAGATCACCTGCTGGTCTTTGGCCATACTTTTTAATTTTTTAGCCACTTTTTTAGCAATACGGCCACTGACTCCTGTGTCGACTTCATCAAAGAGATAGGTGCGAGGCATTTCTGATTGGCCCACTAGATTTTTTAAAGATAAAAGTATACGACTGAGCTCTCCACCTGAAGCCGTTTTTATAAGAGCTTGGGGTTGGCTTGAATTTTCGTTTTTAAGAAAAAACTCGACATCTGATGAGCCAAAAAAATCCGGTTCTTTTTTTTGAGTGACCCCAATGATCAGCTCTAGTCCTTTCATTTCTAAGTCTATAAGTTCTTGATTGATTTTATCTTGAATTTTAGGGCTGGCTTTGAGCCTTTTTTCATGAAGCTCTTGGGCAAGCTTAATGATTTCAGCCTTTAAGGGTTCGAGTTGTAATCTTTTTTCCTCAATTTCAAAGTCAATTTGTTTAAGGCGGTCGAAGTCTGCCTGCAAAATCTCTTGAGCCTTTAAAATTTCAGAAAGTTCTCGTCCATGTTTTTTTTGTAATTGTCTAAGTTGGGCCAGTCGTTCTTCAAGTTGGGGCCCCTCCGAGTCTTGGCTGCTGAGATTACGAATCACGTTCTGGCATTCAAATGAAACTTCGTTGAGCTCCAGAACAATTTGATTGAGTTGAAACTTTAAGTTTTTTAGGGCTGTGTCGGTGTCGTCTAATTTTTGCAGTCTTTCATTTAGTGGTCCCAGGGCAGCAACTGGGGAGTGGCTCGGGTGTTCAAAGCAAAGTTCAATGTCTTGGAGGATATCCATGACTTTGCTTTTTTGCTTGAGGCTTTTTACCCGCTCATCTAATTGTGAGTCTTCTTCAATATCTAAATTAAACTTAAGAAGCTCATCAAGTTGAAAGCTAAAATAATCTAGTTTTTGATCTCTATCTTTTTGATCTAATAAGAGCTGATCCAAAGTTTTGAGCGTTTTTTCATAATGTGCATATTTTCTTTGATAAGTTTTAAGCTCTACTGTGGCATTTGAGAGATAATCTAAACATTGTCTATGATAGGACTTATTCAAAAGGTTCTTGCTATCATGTTGCCCTGTGATTTCAATAAGAGGGACTGCAGCACCAGTGAGCTCAATGATGGGTAAAACTAATTTTTTTAATACACTTAGAGGGCAAAGGCTGCCATTAATATAAACTCTATTATTAGATTTTTTAGTGAGGACTCGTCTGACAATGAGGCCTTCAGAAGCTTCAAAAGGAATATCTAAATCATTGAGATAGTTTTGTATATCCGCTCTGGTGTCTATTGAAAAGTAACCTTCCACACTAGCTGAACCAGAACCTTCTCTAATCCAACTTGGGCTTGCCGTTTGTCCCATGAGAAGGCCTAAGCTTTTTAATAAAACAGATTTTCCTGAGCCAGTTTCACCGCTTAAAACATTAAAGCCAGGATAGAACTCTACAGATAGATCCTCGATAATGGCAAAGTTTTTGACTTTAAGTTCTAAAAGCATTTTTACTCCCTAGGCTCGTTCTCCAAATTTAAACTTTTCTCTTAAAAGTTCAAAATAGGTGTCACCGGATTGTCTTAGAAGTGTGTGGGTCTTAGGAGATTTATTAATGTAAAGCTCATACTGATCCGTGAGCTGTTGAGGCTCTGAACCATCAACAGTGAGGTTGGCACTTTGATCCCCTGAGGCCAATCTTAATTTCAGTGTGAGATGATCTGGAAACACCAGCGGTCGACTAGTAAGACTATGAGGTGCTACAGGAGTGACAGTAATCACAGAACTTTGATGGTGCACGATAGGTCCGCCGGCGGCCAGATTATAAGCCGTACTTCCTGTGGGGCTAGAAAAAATCAGCCCATCAGCCTTGAGGTCATAAACCAGGTCTGATTCGCAATAGAGCTGGAGCCGAACCATTTGAGTTCTAGCTCCTCTTTCAATGACAATATCATTTAAAGCAAAGTGGGATGAGATCGTTTTCGAACCATGGGTGAGTTTGTAATCAAGAAGGGACCGGGGGACTTTTTCTAATTTTTGACTCAGTGCTAAATCGATAGCTTGGAAGGCTTCTTCTTTTCGGACCTCTGTTAAAAACCCCAAGGATCCCATATTAATTCCTAAAATGGGGATATCTTGTCCTTGAATTTTGTGTACGGCGGATAAGTAAGTGCCGTCTCCCCCAAGGACAACCACGAGTTCAGGCTCAAAGCCAGGAGCTAAATCTTGATCTGAATCCAAGAGTAAGGTTTTCTTATCTTGGCCTTCAAGATATTTTTGGATCTCTTTTCCAAGGCGTGAGGCTTCAGGGGTTTCTTTACGAAGAACAATTAAAACAGAGTTCATTGAAGTCCGTTGCGCTTTAAAATAGCTTCAGTTGTAGCTTGGCGCCCTCTAAAATTTTGATAGAGCTCTTCAGGTTCTAAAGTCCCACCTTTTTTGAGAATTTCATTTTTAAATTTAGTACCAGTATTAGAATCTAAAATTCCATTTTCTTTAAAGGCTTCAAAAGCATCGGCGTCTAAAACTTCGGCCCAAAGATACCCATAGTAACCAGCAGCATAGCCACCATTAAAAATATGGGAAAATCCAGCACATCTGAAACTATCGTATGTAGAGATGTGGTGTTTTTGCATCAGGTCTTTTTCAAATGACTTGAGGTCTTCCGGCGTGGATTCTAATTCGTGGAGGACTAAATCCAGCTTTGAATTTCCAATATGTCTGAGAAGTCCTATGGCAGTCATAAAGTTTTTCTTTTGTGAAAACTTTTCAATCATAGCATCTGGTATCACTTCACCTGTCTTATAGTGAAAGGCAAACAGTTTTAAAAACTCCTTTTCGATGACCCAGTTTTCGAGGAGTTGAGAAGGGAGCTCCACAAAATCCCAAAGGACGCTAGTACCAGAGAGACCTTTTCTTTGAACCTGCGAAGACAAGGAATGCATGGCATGGCCGAACTCATGAAAAAGAGTTTGAACTTCTCTTAAACCTAATAGGCTTGGTTGGTCTGCGGTGGGTTTCGTAAAGTTACAAACAATAGTGATATGAGGTCGAACGTTTTTTCCAGTCTCGTCATGATGCTGCTCACGATATGTGGTTTGCCAAGCACCTTGTGATTTTCCATCACGAGGGAAAAGATCAAAATATATAAGTCCCATATATTTATCATTTTCATAGGCTTCAAATACACGGGCTTCAGGGTGGGGTTTGGGAAGCTCGGTGTTCTCTTTAAAATCATAATTGAATAATTTTTTTGTAAGGAGGAAAATAGCTTTTAAAGTATTGTCTAGAGAAAAGTATTCTCTAGAGGCTTCTTCATCAAAGTTAAGCTCTTTTTTTGCCAACTCTTCGATGTAAAAACTTAAATCCCAAGCTTCAAGTTCAATGCCATCTTGTTTGAATGCAAATTGTTTTAAAGTTTCATATTGTGTTTCGGCTTTCTTGTAAGTGGGTTTGTAAAGTTGATTCAGAAGATTGTGAACTTTGTCTGTGGTCTTAGCCATTTTATCCGATAAAGATAATGCGGCATAATTTTTAAAACCCAACAGTTGAGCCTGCTCCTGGCGTAAATTAAGAAGTTCTTTAGCAATTTCTAAATTGTTATTCTCATTATCAAAAGCGCAGAGGTTGTTGTAGTTGTGGTAAACCTTTTTTCGGAGTTCGCGGTCTTTTAAAAATTTAAGGCAAGCCACAGATACCGTTCCATCAGGGCTAATGGCATAGGGGTAGTCAGCGTTTAGTGATTTGGCTTTGGTTTTGCACATTTCTTTAATGGCGTTGGGGAGACCTTCGAGTTGAGACTCTTCATAGACTGGAATATGGAGAGTTTTAACTTCTTCTACCATATGATTTCCAAAAGTATTTGAAAGCTCAGAAGCTTTTACATTTATTTCGGCAAGTCTTTTTTTGGACTCAAGCTCTAAGTCTGCGCCATTTTTTGTATAGTAGTCATAGGTTTTCTCTAAAAGTTTTAAGTCTTCGTCATTTAAACTCAGATTTTTTTTGTTTTCAAAAAGAGATTTAATTTTTTTGAAAATTTCCGAGCTAAATAAAACTTGATCATTGAATGTGCTTAACTTTGGTAAAACTTCTTCAGCTTTTTTTTGCAAATATTCTGTTTGGTTCGAATGGTTTTGGTTGAAGAAGTAACGAGCCACAACATCGAGTTGAGGTGTCAGTGTCTCAAGCCTCAGTATGGTATTTTTAAAGTTAGGCTCAGAGTCATCATTTTTAAAGTCTTCCAAGTTCTGTTGTGCTTCTTTAAAAGCATGCTCAAAGGCTTCGTCAATATGTGCATTTGTGATGTTTTCAAAATCAAGTGCGTTGTCAAATAAGGAACTTGTTGTGAGTAATGGGTTCAAAGTCATCTCCTTGATACAAAAAAGCCATTATAGCTTAGTTTCTAAGAGGTGCCTATATTTGAACCTGTTTTGTGCGAGGGCGAAACATGATGCAGGATTAAGCTTTAGTTTCTACACCGATAGCGTAAAGCCAATCATCTGTAGGGGGAATGAGCTTTCTGGTTTTCATATCAAAAAAGCACCATTTAAAAACTCCAGTTGAGGCTATGCTGCCATCAGCATGAAGCATTTTTTGTTGGGTCACGCCCACCTTATGGTCATAGTTCTGAGTTTGGGTGGTGATTGTGATCAGATCTCTAAGTTTAATTTCTTTAATGAATTTGATTTGAGCCTCAAGTATTACGGGACCTTTTTGCTCTTTCATAGCGGTCTTATGTCCGTAGCCACGTTGGGTGATGACCTCCCAGCGGGCTTCCTCATAGAGGGCTAAATAGGTGGCATTATTCACATGGCCAAAACTGTCTAAGTGATGTTCACGAATTAAAACCTCATAACTTAAGATCACGGATTCAGACATAAATTAAGACCAAAGCTCTTTCCAAGATGTGCTTGGGCTCATTTGGGTTTCAGTGATTTTTTGAGTGTTGATTTGCACTTGTTCTAAAGCGGTTTCTGCAAGGACTTTCCCTGCGGCTTCAACCACACTGTCAAAATCTATTCCATGGTATTTATAAATATCTTCTGGGGTTCCACATTTTGAGTGTTTTCTAACAGATAGACACTCGTGGCGAGTTCCTACAATAGATCCAATGTTATCCATTAAGCCTGGCTCACCATCATGAACACTAACAATAGGAACTCTGGAGCCTGAAAAGGTTTGGACTTCTCCTCCTAGTGCTGCGCCGTTAGAGAGAGGCTTTAAATAAAGATCTGAAGTGATATTTAAATTCTTTCTTAAGTGCTCATACTCATTTTTGTGAGCTAAGTTCCCAATTAAAAGATCCGGCGATGTCACTACGATCACATTGGCGTAAACCCCTTTTTTAAGGAGTTTTTCAGAAGCAGTAATGGCCTCAGTCGTGAGTGAGCCTAAAGAAAATATGTTTACAACATTATCTCCAGGGTTATAGCCCGCATAGTTTTCATAATTGATAAGATAATAGGCTCCTGCGAGAACCTCTTGGCGGATGACTTCAAGAATATCTTCATCACTTTTGTTTGAGACTTGGCCTACTTCCGTCGCATTGTCGAGGACTTGGTCTTTAGGGTGCAAGAGCTCATCGCTTGTTTTAAATCTAGATTGAGTTTTGAGGTGTTTCAAAAAAAGTTTTTGATCTACACCACGGGTCACACAACGAATCAAGGCTCCGTTTTTTTCTGCATTGTCATAGGTAAAATGCTTTTCAAGGCTCTGGCAAAAAACCCAATCTAACTCTTGACAGAAAAAAGGCTCCCAAGTCACTTGGTTTGGAATCTGAAAGTCAGATTTCCACCCGTGCTGAGCTCCTTCAGGTGATAAGGTCACTCCTGCAGGTGTTCCGCATAAAATGAAACTTGAGTTCCAATAAAGGTCATAAAAGTACTGATCATGGGCGCGTTTAATAAAGAAGTCATAAACGGTCATTAAAGGTAAAAGGGGAACGCCTATGATGTCTCTCATTTTTCCAAAAGAGCCCATGCAAGACATGGTATTGGCTTCTGCAATTTCAAATCTTAAGAAACGATCATGCTCTTCTTCACCTGGGACTAAATCAGGTATTTTAAGATCTTTCACTCCCACTTCAGTTTCATAATCTTCAGTTTCAAGGGATTGGAAGACCTTTCCATCCATTGAAGGGTTTAGGTTCGTGCTAGAGCCCACATCAGGGGCCATATAAACCATAAACTCTGAAGGCAGCTTCCACTGAGTTTCAACATCTGTTTTAAGACTGCTTTTCTGGCTATTGGCGAGTCTTGAAAGTTTTGAAGTGAGTTGGCCTAACATCCACTGTGTGTGAGGGTAGCTGGCAAACTTAAGATTAATGCCTAAGCTTTTTGGAAACTCTTTCATTTCAGATAGAAAACTATTTTTATTTACTTTTTTAATTTCATGTTGCTTTTTGATTTCGGCGTAGAGCTCTTCCCCGCGGGTTTTAAGAAACTTTTGTGCAGGAGTGCCCTCTGCAAAACGTCCAAACTTTGTCTCCAGTCCTTGTTTTTTTTGCAAGGCTTCCATTTCGCTTCGATCAGGAAGGGCAGAGTGATTATTACTCTGTGCCGCCATCTCTAAACCCCAGCCTTTTAAACTGTGGGAAATGATGATGCAGGGACGGTTTTTATTTTTCTTAGAGTCTTCTAAGGCTTTAATGACCTGCTCTGTATCGTGCCCGCCGAAGTCTCTTAAGGCGAGGTGCAAATCTTGGTCTGAAACCTCTTTCAAAAATAATTTGAGAGCTTTGTAGTCTTTTAGAATTTGCTTTTTTAAATCTTTAGGGTTCTTGACTAGGAGTAAAGCTTGGAGCTCGTAATCTGACAGTTCTTTTTCTAGCCAGTTTTTAAAGAGCTTTCCTTCTTTAGTTTTAAAGAGGTTTTTTCTCAAGCTTCCATGTTGAAGCTGAATCACATCCCAACCATTGGCCTTCATTGTTTTTTCGATGCGAAGGGCATCCGTTCCTTCAAAGCTAGAGACATTGTTGATGCGGACACCATCTAAACTTTGACGATTGTAATCTACAATCCAAGTGAGATTTCCGATTTCTCGTTCGGCGAAATCAGGAACGGCTTCAAAAAGAGAACCTTCTCTAAATTCAGAATCTCCTATTAAACTCCAAAAATGAGCTTCGGGCACATTGTAGCCATGTTTTTTTGCATAAGAATATGCCAAGGCTAGGTAACCTGCATTGACTGGGGGGATTCCCACTGTGCCAGAAGGGAAAAAGTTGTGTTGATCAGGATCCCACTGAGAATGGTAGCTCTGAAAAACAGGTTCCCCGTTTCTAGAAAAAGCTCTGAGTCCATCCATTGCAGTATTGCAGTCTTCTAAGCTGAGTCGGTCTAGATTGGAATCTAAAAACAAATCTAATAGATAGTTGAAAGAATGATCGGCAGGAGAGGCATGGGGCTTGTTGCAAATATGGTCAAAACCAGATTTTACGAAGAGGTGCAAAGCCCCCAAAATATGAAGGGCGCTGGCTGAGGCCGAACTATGCCCGCCCACTTTAGGGTGGCCTTTGAGTTTGTCTTTTCTATCATTGGCTGAAAAGATCATTTGGTTCGCTAAATAATGAGCTCGACTGAGGATTTCATCTACAACTTTACTTGGCGGTTTCTTTGTGGCCATTTTAAACTCCTTAACTGATGTCATATACTTTTTTCAAAAGTAAAACATGCCTTCGTAATCCTATCAACATACTTCGAGGGGAAATGGCGGCGTCTAACCTTCTAAGATAAAATCCCACATAAAGCGAATTTTACCATCTGACTCTTTTAAAGCTGAAGGGGGGTTGGTAAAAGGGGCCGCAGCTTGAAAGGCCGTCACCGCTGCGTGATCGATGGCGGGGACTCCTGATGTTTTTAAGAGTTCGAGTTTATCTAGGGCTCCGTTGGCTTTTAGTGTGACCCTTAAAGATGTGGACTTATCATTGAAGCTAGTTGGGGCTCGTCCCTGACTAAACAACATTTTGACATTGGAACGTATTTTTGGATGCCAGTGAGATCTGACTTGCTCTTTGATTCTCATAAAGTAGGAATAATGAAGAAATTTTTTAGTATTGAGGAGTGTATGAGCGCCTTTTTCGATATCTTTAAGGTGGTCTTCGGTTTGACTGACAGTGGCTCCAGTTCCACCATACCCGTGAGGCTTTGAGATCTCATCAATGGCCAAGCCTGATAAGCCTAAATCTGCTTTTTTTCTAGCCACTGTTTTTTTAGAAACTTGTTGAGCGGGGCTGCCAGATTTTGAGGCATTATGAAAACGTCCTGTGCGCCGAGCCCGTGTTTGGATTTTGACTTTTTGGTTATTTTTGCTTAAAAAATCTGCTCTTTCAGGTATTTCATCGTTTATGGAAGTGGGGCTTTGTTCTACGATCTGCTTTAGATCTTCTTTGAGATCTACAAGCTCAACTTGAGTGACAACATCTTTGGTTTTGTCTTCGACTGTATGTGAGTATTTGTCTTTGAATTCATTCACCCATAAGGATGCAAGATAATTAGAAGATCCAAAATAAAGACCCATGTGAACCAACACCGAAGCCAAAACAAATAAAAAAACAGGGGACACTCTTTTGCGCCTAGGAAAGCTCATCATTATCTATTGTATCGGATGTCTGAGCAGATGACTAAGCTTGACCTTAGGAGAGTTCTAGAAGGGGCTTGGGCTGTAATGTAGCCCTGAGCTTCAGTCTATAGTAAGGCTTGGTCGGTTCGGCTCTTTCTCAAAGATTTGTGTTTTTTTCAATTTCCAAGCAACCTAGTGGGATGTCATATCTACTCAAAATGCAGGCCTTTGGCCTCACTCATCAAGGGCTCAGTCGTAAGGAAAATCAAGACTCTATTTTAGTAGCCCCAGAGCTCGGTATAGTCGCCGTAGCTGATGGGATGGGGGGGCATTCTTATGGAGAGCTAGCATCACAAATGGCTGTGGAGCTTTTACATCAGGAATTTCAGAGCTCAAGCAGTCCCTTGGAGCCAGATGTGAGGTTAATCAATCTCTATGAGCATACGAATCTCATGATTTATAAAAAATCTTTAGAGATTGCTAGCAGCGGTACCGAGAATAAAGGGATGGGGACCACTCTGGTTTCTCTTAATTTTCATGAGACTTCAGCTTATATTTGTAACGTGGGAGACTCTCGGGCTTACTTGTATAGAGATGGAGGGCTGTGGCCTATGACCGAAGACCATTCTGTAGTGAATGAGCAAAGACGCGCCGGGGTTGAGTTTCCTGAAATCAAGAATAAAAGTATGATCACCCGAAGTGTGGGCTTTGAGTCTCAAATAAAATCAGATGTATTTTTTAGAAGAGTTCTTAAAGATGATGTTTTCATTCTTTGCTCCGATGGGCTTCATGGGTTTACTACAGAGCAAAAAATGTTGAACGTTCTTAATGAGACTGAGTTTTCTGAGGTGCCACAAAAAATGATTGATATTGCCCTCGAAGGCGGAGGAGGGGATAATGTTTCTTGCATTATTTGTAGAGCCACGGAGAATCAATGAATACCAAATATTGGACCCTGCTTTTAACTTCTAACGATCTGGACCAAACTCGCCAGTGGAGCGTGAGCCAAAGATTCCTCAAATGGTGTGTTCTCGCTTTATTAGCCCTAGCTATTTTACTTATTTTTATCTGTGTCGATTATTTTAGAATTTCAGGGCATCAGGCTGAGATCGATAGATTGAATGAAAAAAATAAAATTTTAGAACAAAGATTTAGTGAAATTAATGCCAAGCTTTTAACAAGCGAAACCCAAGTAGACAAAGTTCAATCCATGGCCATTAAGTTAGATTTGATCACAAGTGTGGATCAGTCTGAAAATGACTTGGACCTTAAGTTTGATCAAGATGAGCTTGTGCCGGGAAATAATCTTGAACCTCATTTACAAAAATCTAAACCAGAAAGAGATCCCTTTCAATTCCTTAAGAATCTCTTTGGTTTCAAAGTACTCAATAATGCACAAGGCTCTTATTGGACTATGGACACCAGTGTTTTTGATGGCGTGGAGTACCGCATTGAAAATTTAGAAAAAAAAGCACAGCTCACTGAAACTAAATTGTCAGATCTGTGGAGCCGCCTTTCTGAAAAAAAAGATATTTTAATCTCCACGCCTAGCATTAGTCCTGTTAGAGGAACTTGGCTTTCTTCAAGGTTTGGGTATCGCATAGATCCTTTTACTGGGCAAAAAACCTTGCATCGAGGTTTAGACTTTGCGGGAGCTACGGGAACACCTGTCTACTCCACAGGCCAAGGCATTGTGTCTTATGCTGGTTTTGATTCCGGTTACGGCAAAGTTGTTTCTATTGATCATGGATTTGGTCTCGTCACTCGATATGCCCATCTCTCAAAAATTTATGTGAAGCTAGGGGACAAAATTAACCGAGGCATTCGCATTGCCGATGTGGGCTCCACGGGCAGATCCTCTGGTCCTCACCTCCACTACGAAGTACGCAAGAATGGAATTCCAGTGAATCCTAAGAATTATATCTTGACATCAGAAACGATTTAATGGGCCGCCAGCAGACTCTAAGGGCGTCAGCGTATTTTTTTTGAGTCTCTATTGAAAAATAAATTTTGCAAATAAGCTCCCCTTCTAGTACTAGTGGGGCTGCGGAAGATTCATATTGATTTTGTAAGCCTCACCTCCAAAGAATTTGAACTATGCTCGCCTAAACTCTTATCGAAGCCGCTCAAGGCCAATCCTTTGGAAAGCTCAGTCGGGGCTCAGCTCGACTTCAGTTGAATTTGATGCTTCTAAAACCAATATGAATCTTCCACAGTCCCTAGTTTTATGGGAAGGAGAGGTTGTTTTGAAGATTTTTTTAATTATAATTTTACCCATGCTTGCCACACAGGCCTTTGCAGAGCCGAAGAGCCGGTTTAAACCTAGCAAAAAGTATTTCTGTGAGAAGTTTGAGCAAATTAATAAAGATCTTTTTGATTTAAATATTTTATTCAGTGCTATTTCTTCTTACGAATGTGGGGCTGATAATAAACCCTGTCGTTTTCTTGATTTTCTTGATTTTCTTGATTTTGGAAGAAGAAAACTGTTTGACCATGTAAATCAAATTTTACTCAAGTTCAATTATTTAATTGAAGCTGAATCCACTGCTTTTTTAAGAACCATCAATTTCCCTGAAGAATTCCTTGGTAATGATAGTGCTGATTATAGGCCTGAACTTGCAGATGCAAACTTTTATTTAAAGATGAGGCTTGATAGCGCTCTTGAATATAATTTTCATTATGAATCCCCAAGGGTGGTCACTGAGAGTAGTTTTGCAAGCTTTATAGAGAGTTCCTATAATCTTAACTTTGAAATTTTCATGGATGATTTAAATAGTGTGCATGCTCAATTTTGTCCACTTAAAGAATAAGGACTAGCTTTATTCTTTAAGTGGAGCTTCATTAAGTATCAAGTTAGATTTTGAAATGAGTTGAAAGAATTTTAAATTGATAAAGTGAATGGCTAATTCTGCCAGAAGTTGTTCTGGCTGCTCGTATTAGAGCAGCCAAACTCTTGAAGATATTAACGTTTTGAGAACTGTGAGCTTTTTCTGGCTTTTTTGAGTCCATACTTTTTACGCTCTACTTTACGTGCATCTCGTGTGAGGAGACCTTCTTTTTTTAAGGGCCCTCTAAACTCTTCTTCATTTAAACCATTGAGAGCACGTGCAATACCATGGCGGATAGCTCCAGCTTGGCCTGAGAGACCCCCGCCAGCCACTGTCACGAAGATATCAAACTTATCTCTAGTCTTAGTGATGTCTAAAGGTTGCAATACAACCTGACGTCTTGTGGAGTCTACAATGTAGGCATCAAGTTGTTTTCCGTTAATGGTCATTTGACCAGAACCCGGCTTTAGAAAAACACGGGCTGAGCTGCTTTTTCTACGACCAGTAGCGTAAATGACGTCTGACATTAGGCTCTCCTAGTAGGAATTTTAATTTCTAAATTTTTAGGATTTTGAGCTTCATGAGGATGCTCAGAACCTTTGTAAACTTTAAGCTTAGAGAAAACGCTTTTTGCAAGCTTGTTTTTAGGAAGCATTCCTAAAACGGCTTTTTTAATCACTTGTTCTGGATTTTTTTGAAGAAGCTCACTATAGGGAGTTTCCTTAATTCCACCAAAATAGCCTGTATGATGAAAGTAAGACTTCTGTTGGCTCTTTTGGCCTGTCACAAGAATTTTTTCAGGGTTAATCACGACAACATAGTCACCCATATCTACATGAGAGGCAAAAGTCGGTTTATGCTTACCTCTAAGAACCTGGGCCACTTGAGTTGCAAGGCGTCCTAGCTTCATATCTGTGGCATCCACAATCCACCACTCAGGGTTTCTGTCTGTGCTTTTCGGGTTCCAAGTGTTCATTATATCTCCATGTACAAAAGACGAATTCAATCCCATTAAATTTAAACGTTTTTTTGAGCTGAATTTAGCGAAATTTAGAGCCTTATTCAATAAAGTCATACTCGACGTGCTTATTGGCACGCCTACGTGAGCTTTCAATCATAAAATCTAACTTTCACAAAATTCCCCGTAATGACGTGATTATTTAAGGGGAGTGGATAAGAATTTAGAGCTTGATACACTTTATGTCAAGATGTTCAGGATAGTCCACTTTTAAAAGATAAAGCCCGTTTGCTGCGGCTGTTTTAAAACTGGAGGAGCGTTTCAGGGATTTAAGATATGCAGCTCCAGCCCCTACCTGGTGTGGACGTTCCCAATGTCGATGAAGTAAAAATCCCAGGATATTTCTGACCATTTGCTTTAAAAAGCCATCGCCCTCCACCAAAAAGTGCACCTCATCATTAGGCATAAGTGTCCAGCTGGCTTGGAACAAGCTTCTCACCGTGTGTGGGACATCTGTTCCTGTATTTTGAAAGCTCTTAAAATCATGTTTTCCCAGGAGCTCTTGGGTGATTAGGTTAAGATATTTAATATCTAATGGAGTTTGTATCCAATGCTTGAGTTCAAAGCTAAGAGGGCAAGGCGTGTTTCTGTTAACGATTTTATAAAGATAGGTTTTTTTTACAGCTGAGCTCAAAGCATGAAAATCATCAGGAGCTCGAAAAGCTTTTTGAACTTTAATATCCTCAGGTAAAAAAGAATTTAGGCCTCGAACAATATCCATGTTTTTTGTGAGCTTATCTATTTGAAAATGAACCACTTGATCCAAAGCATGAACCCCAGCATCTGTACGCCCTGCTCCAAAGCTACGTATTGGGGTTTGAAATAGGGCCTCAAGGGCCTGATCCAGTTGACTCTGAATAGTCTGTGATGTTCGAGTTTGCTTTTGCCAACCCTGATAGTGGGTGCCTTTGTAAGAGAGATGAAGCCTTATTTTTTGTGGCACTTAAAATTCAAAACCTAAGCCGGCGTGGATAAACTGGCTAGTCAGGTCGTAATTAGAGGAAAAACTCAAATGATATCTGTACTCTATGCTTAAATAAATTTTATTTATTCCATAATCACTGTCTAAAACAAATGAGGTGTGTGAGCTCAGCCAGTTTAGTCCAAGCTGAACACCGGCGGCTCCATGGGCACCTAAAGACCCTAAAAGTTTTGGATCTTTGAGAAAACCCTGATACTCGAGGAAAACATAATAATCTAAGCCACCAGTGACATAGGGTACGATCCACTGTTGTGTGTCCCATTTTAGCTCTAAAATTAAGCCCAGGGAATTTGGAAAGCCCACTAGGGTGATTTCTTCTCCAGGAGTGATGGGGGTTCCTAAAGAGGTTGTGCCGGCTGGAGGAATGGCTGCGTTGAGTGCCGGGTTTGAGTACTGAGCAGATCCAGAATCATAGAGAAGGCCGGAAGCCAGCTTGAGTCTGAAAAAATGAATATGACTAAAAAGTTTCCAATAAGTATCTGCATAAAGAGATAAAGCTCCATCTGCTCCGTATATTTTGCTGTAAGAAGTTCCACTGGAATTTTGTAATGTCTCAGGTTTGAAAAGTCCGCCTCTTAAGGCAATTCCATATTTTTTAGGGCTACGATCAGATTTATAAAGATAGGTCCCGTCTGCTTTGATTCGGTAAAGCCCTTTGGAAGAATCAGGGTGAGAGATATATCTTCCGGTCCGAGTTGTCCTTTCGGAGGCCGTAGGTTCTATGCTGTCAGTTTCCAAAACTTCTCTGTCGTCAGCTGTGGGCACGTCAATAATGTTATCTTCGTTGGAATAGTCTATGGTTTCAATTTCAAAGTCATCATCTAACTCTGTTTCGTCCGAAAGCTCTAAGTTGCCCTCCTCTAGTTCTTCAAAGTCTTCGTCTAAACCCTTTTCAGTGATGCTCTCAAAGGGGACAAATTCAGCATCTTCAAATCCCATATCCTCATCACTTGTATCGTCAGAAGAAAAGAAATTCTCAGGGAGTTCATCGGATATTTCTGTGACTCTTTTCTTTATCTTTTTTCTAATTTTTTTGGATTTTGATTTTCGCGGCGTTATTAATTCACTCTCTTCAAAAAGTTCTGGAGCATCCTCATCAAAGAGCTCTTCAAGTTCATCTTCAGAGACATCTTCTCCGTAGGCGGGTTCTAAGTTCATATTTAGAATACTCAAGCTCAAAATGCCGACGAAGAGTAAGTGAGTCAGGTGTTTTCTGTAGAAAAGAACTAAGAGCAATAAAAGATGTATCAAAAGCCAAAGCGACATTGAGGTATTCCAAAGGCTGACTTCTAAAACCAGAGGGGTGAGAGCAAACCTAATGAAGGCTTTAGAGCTGGGGTTATTATGGATCCAGCGAGCCCAGTCAGGTCCATAACTATAATAAAAATCAATGAACTGGCGTCCTACATAAAAAGTTTTGAGGGTCTGATCGCGAAACTGTCGAAGGCTTCTAAGCTGCCAAGACCAAGGGGATCCGTAGGTCGCTGTGGCAATAAAGCAACGAAGGTCATCTTCAAGTAAACCAGCCACCTCAGAGGGGATAGCCACATAGGGGCAGTTTAAATAAGTGCCTAGATCGGCCGTTGAGGTGCCACTCACCGTTAAAGTGCTGGCACTTGTTGCAGGCAAACCACAAGAGGTAAAAAAGCTATCTCCTGTGATGTGTGAAATATTTCCAGCTTCATCAACAATACCTGCTTTTACAAAGTAAATTTGATCATTCACAAGTCCATCTACAAAGTTATCAAGCACTGAGGTATTTCCTAGGCCAAAAGAAGCGGCTCTGACTAAGGCACTTCTTTTGGTCGGGGATCCGAAATCAATACTTTGATAGCTCGTACTGTTAAACCAAAAGTAAAAACCAATATATTGAGAGTTAGAAGTTCCAGAGACGCTACCTAAAGAGTTAATTCTTTTCGTGCCTTCTTCCACAATACGGAAGCTTTCATCGGAGCCCTGGACTTCAAAGTCACAGAGTCCATCAGCATTTGCTGAAGGACTTGTGCAACCAGAAGGGGAGAAGCTTGCAGGACTGTAAATGTAATTCGTAAAACTGAGATCAGGAGTTGAGAATTTAAATCTGATGATCTCTCCATTATCTATGGCGCCATCTGAAATGCTGGCATTAACGCTTGCCGAAATTCCAAAGTTCACTTCAATGAAAGTTTCCGTTGCAGAGCATGAAGTGCGCGTGGATCCATTATTGAGTGTCTCTGAGTTGACCGTGCCAGCAAGTCTTGAGCAGAGTTCTCGCCAAGTAAAGCTTACAGACGCTACGTTGTTCGAATTATATGAGATAGTGGAGGTGTCTAATTCTACATTCACCCCTGCGGTGGTTGTAGGTCTTATGTAGGCCACAGCCCTGCGACCTGTAAATTCGGAGTCATCAATGAAGCTGATTGTGATAATTGTATCTAAGTTCACTCTATTAATATTGCAACCTTGAAAGTTATTAGGAGTGGCGCTGAGAACATTAGCGGCATAGAGTTCGCAATTATTTGCTGGTGGATTATTTGCCGGAAGGTCAGGTCCAGCAAAACCCCCGTACGCTGTTCTGGGGATTTCATTGACCATGCGAGATACGCCATCGACATTAATATTAGTGATAGCTCCATAGCTTTGTTGCCAAAACATCAAGAGACTTAAAAAAAAGATGAGTTTCATAAATTTATCTTTTGAAAATCTCTTCTAAGATTTGAAAAGAATTCCAAGCAGCTCCTTTTAAAAGGTTATCTGCGGTCACCCAAAGCTTCAAGCCTTGGGGTGAATCTGGATCAATATGGATACGGCTCACATAAACATGGGGTGTGCCAGAAACCTCATTGTAATGAGGAGAGCTCTCTAAGAGCTTGATGTTTTCAAAGTCTCTTAAGGCCTCTGTGGCTTGCTCTATAGCAACTTCATGATCCCACTTCACCCAAACCGCTTCTCCATGAACATTAGGAGTGGGAACTCGCACACAAAAAGCAGAAATATCGAGCTCAGGGAGATTTAAAATTTTTCGAGTCTCTCGTTGTATTTTGTTTTCCTCTGAGCTCAGTCCAAAAGAATCAAATGAGCCTATTTGAGGCAAGCAGGTTCCCGCAATTGGGTAGGGGAAGACAGAGGTTTCTGGGTCATGGGTTTGGTTTAAGAGCTCGTTAATAGCGGGGGTGCCGGCACCACTCACGGACTGGTAAGTGGCAACATGAACTGATTTTAAGGGGCCTAATTTTTGTAAAGCTTTTAAGACCATCACCAACTGAATGGTGGAGCAATTAGGGTTGGCGATAATATCCAGGGTTTTTGGGATCAGCTCAGCATTGATTTCAGGTACTATTAAGGGGTGATCACTGAGTCTAAAAGCAGAAGAGTTGTCTATGACGTAAAGTCCGAGTTTAAGAGCTTTTGGGGACCACTTTAAGCTCAGCTCCTCTCCTGTTGAAATAAAAAGCACTTGAAAATCTTTAAGTACATCTTCTGAAATAACCTCGATACCATAAGATTGGCCTCTAAAATTAATTTGTTTACCTAGACTTGAAGGGCTGGCAAAAAATTTGATTTTAGAGACTGAAAGTGTGGAGTCTTCAAGGATTTTTATAAATTTCTGACCCACAAGACCCGTGGATCCAAGAATAGCTATTTTCATAAAGACATAAATACATTAGATTGAGACACAATGAAAGCATTAAAAGATTTACTTCAGTCTGCTCAAAAACAAGCTTGGAAAGCCAGCACCCATGATAAAAGTAGTGGGGTTTTTTTTGCCTGCCGCGGAGTGAGTTCAGATGGGCATAGTTATCTTGAATCTGCTTCAAAAACCCACCAGGCTCTTGTGGTTTCAAAAGATGTTCATCTTAAAAACTACAGTGGCATCATTTTTAAGGTAGAGGATGTAAACCTGGCTTTAGAGCTCTATTTACAAAGTTACTTTCAAATTGATTTTGAAAGCCTTCAGCTGATAGCGATTACGGGGACCAATGGTAAAACCACCTGTGCCCACATGTTAGAGCATATGCTGACTCAAGTGGGCTACCAAGTGGGTGTGATGGGGACGATCAATCACCATATTGGGGACAGGGTTTGGGAGACCAACTTGACCACGCCGGGGCTTATTTCATTTTATGAACGCTTGAATGATTTTAAAAACTTAAAAGCAGATTATGTTGTTTTTGAAATCTCAAGCCACGCCTTGGAGCAAGAGCGTGTGGGGACGCCACCGCTAAGGGCTGCCGTTTTTACAAACTTATCCCAAGATCACTTGGACTTTCATAAAGATATGGAGTCTTATTTTAAAAGCAAGCTCAAGTTGTTTACAGAAGTCCTTGCAAAGAGTCCGATTAAAAATAAATTTGCGGTTCTTAATGGGGACACTCCCCAAAGCGATAAAATCAAATCTGAAATTTCAAATCAAAATATAATCACTGTGAGTTTAAACGAGGTCAAAAATATTAAATCTGATTTTAATAAAACGAGCTTCTCTTTAGATCATGAAAAGTTAGAACTCAACTGCTTTGGTCCTTTTAATTTGCATAATTGGCTTATGATGTGGCGTCTCTGTGAGGAGCTATTAAAAGAGAACCCCGAGCTCACAAGTTATAAAAACCATAAAAAGCTTTTAGAAAGCTATAAAACCACATCCGGTAGAATGGAAATGGTTCATGTCAAGCCTAGAGTGTTTGTAGACTTTGCTCACACACCAGAGTCATTATCTGGGGTTCTAAAAAATTTAAAAGCTTTAAACCCATCTCGTTTGTTAGTATTGTTTGGGTGTGGCGGTGATCGAGATACCACAAAGCGCGCCCTTATGGGGCAGGCTGCCGAAGAATTTTCAGATGGAGTTATTTTAACCTCAGATAATCCAAGAACGGAAGCTCCTGAGAAAATCATAAAAGACATTAAGCGAGGCCTTGTTAGAGCTCCCTTGTTTGAGCATCCAGATCGCGCCAAAGCCATCGAGTGGGCCTTGGCAAAGCTTGAACCCGATGACTGTTTGTTAATTGCAGGTAAAGGGCACGAGCAGACTCAAGAGGTTGATGGAGTAAAATATAAATTTTCAGATCAGGCCATTGTAAAGAAGACTTTAGCGCCAGTCCCCTTTTGAGGATAGGGTGTATCCTCAAAAGGGGACTGGCACCAAAGAGGGCTTAAATAGTTTCAAGGTGGGTAAAAAATGAAGTGGGATATAGATCAAATTTTGGAGTGGACTGGGGGGAGCTTGGTTCAAAGTGGAGAAAGCTCTTCGTGGGATCAGGTCACTACAGACACTCGTAAATCAAATGGGGGGCAATTTTTTATACCTCTTTTGGGTCCAAATTTTGATGCCCATGATTTTATAGAGCAGGCCCTTGATTCTGGGGTTACGGCTTTCATCACACATAAAGACATAGAAAATATTCCTAAAAACGTGACTGTCATTCAGGTCAAAGATACATTGCTGGCTCTTCATAAATGGGCGCGAGCTTATCGTCAAACTTTAAATTTAAAAGTTCTCGCCTTTACGGGAACCAACGGCAAAACAAGCACTAAAGAGTTTTTAAAAACTATAGTTTCCCCTTACAGAAAGTGTTTTTCCCCTGAAGGCAGTTTTAATAATCACTGGGGCGTGCCCTTAAGTCTTTTGAAGCTGGACTCCACCCATGAGATGGGTCTTTTTGAGCTTGGAATGAATCATGCTGGAGAGATAGCTGAGCTGGTAGATTTGGTTTTACCTGATGCCGTCCATGTCACTAATGTGGGAGCTGGCCATATGGAATTTTTTAAAAGTTTGGAGGATGTCTCTTTGGCCAAGGCTGAAATTTATCAGGCTTCAGAGGCTCAGGTCTTATTCAATCTAGACAACCCTTGGACATTGAAACATTTTGAAGAGTACCAAGAATCAAAAATTCCACTGACTTATTCAGAAAATAAAAAAGAGGCGGACCTTTGTTTTTACATCAAAGAATCTCATTGGGATCATTTTGATATTGAGGCTCGAATATTAGATCAAAATGCTGTTTTGAAAATCCCTTTAGTGGGAAGCTTTCATGTCGGCAACCTCATGGCGGCTTCCGGTCTGGCTTTGATGGGGGGGCTCACTCCCCAAGAGATTTTTAAAAGTTTGCCTCAAGTTCAAGCTTTTTGGGGGCGCATGCAAAGTTATAGGGTTGAATCTGGTCCACAGCTTTTATTTGATGCTTATAACTCTAACCCGCAGAGCTTTCATGCTCTTTTAGAGCATATCGAAAAACATATTAAAGATTTACCAGGAGAGCTTCATTTTGTTTTAGGAGATATGTTAGAGTTGGGGAAGCTTTCAGAAGATGAGCATGTTAAAATTTTTAAAAGACTGGAGGATTTAAATCTTAAAAGCATTTTGTATTTTGGTGAGTATTCTGGGCTATTGTTTTCAGAAAACAAATGCAATACAAAGCTTTACAGTGATACTGAGTTTAATGTGAGTTTGGCTAATGAGTTTGTTCAACGGGTTTCTGACGATGCTCTTGTTATTTTTAAGTCTTCCAGAGGAGGACGCTTGGAGAGAGTTTTGGATATATTTTTAGATAGGGATGAATTATGATTTATGAATGGATTTATAGTTTTTCAGATTCTTATTCTTATTTAAATGTGTTTCGATATGTGACCTTCAGAACTTTTATCAGTTTTTTAACTGCCTTTTTTAGCTCACTTATTCTAGGACCAATACTCATTCGCAAACTTAAAAGTCTTCAGTTCAAGCAAAGTATTCGTGAGCTAGGTCCCAAGTCTCACCAAAAAAAATCAGGCACTCCAACGATGGGTGGGCTTTTGATTTTAGTCAGTCTTTTAATTCCGAGTTTATTGTGGATCCAGCTTTCAAATCCCCTTGTGCTTTCATTACTTTTTGTCACTTTTAGTTTTGGATTGGTTGGGTTTGTAGATGACTACATGAAAGTGGCTTTTAAAAGCTCTGATGGCCTGTCTGGAAAGATCAGGTTGGTTTTAGAATTTGCATGTGCTTTCTTAGCTGTTTTTTTTCTGACTCAATCGGGCTATATCGATACAGAGCTTACAGTTCCATTTTTGAAAAATACGAGTTTTGACCTGGGTCTTTTTTATACTTTTTTTGGAAGTTTTGTGATTGTAGGTTGTGCCAATGCTGTAAACTTTACAGATGGTTTGGATGGCTTAGCCATTGGCCCTGTGATGGTGGCCGCCAGTACATTTTTAATTTTTAGTTATATATCTGGTCATGTGATCATAGCTGAATACCTAGGAATACCTTATGTGAAAGGAGCTGCAGAGCTCACTCCTTTAATAGCAGCTTTAGTGGCCTCGGGTATGGGGTTTTTATGGTTTAACTCCCATCCTGCTGAGATTTTCATGGGGGATGTGGGGAGTTTAAGCTTAGGAGGCACTTTAGGGATGCTTGCCGTTTTGACTAATAATGAAATTTTGTTGGTTTTGCTAGGTGGAATATTCGTGGTAGAAACCCTTTCAGTGATTATTCAGGTGCTTTACTTTAAACGCACGGGCAAAAGGGTCTTTCGAATGGCCCCAATACATCATCATTTCGAGCTCAAAGGCATGGATGAAACCAAAATTATTGTGAGATTTTGGATCGTCTCCATTTTGCTGGCTGTTGTCTGTCTGACGACTCTCAAGTTAAGATAATTAACATTAAACCAGGGGCCATTCCCTGTTGCTCCGACACTTCTACTTTATGCTAAGACATATTACCTTACTGAGCAGGGTCTGTTGAAGATGGGTAAGTGCACTGCAAAAACCATCTCAAGTCGAAATTAAAATGGACGCTGACTAAATAAAGCTCGACTTAGTTAGAACTAAGCCATCACTTTATTCAGTCTGCGTGCATTTTACTTTCTCGTGAGTTGATTTTTTCGTTTGCACTTACCCACCTTCAACAGACCCTATTAATTAAATTGAGGAGATCTCCAAATGGAAGACGTCAATGCAACTCAAGCTCTGAGTCTAAAGAAAATAGCTAAATTGACTGATATTAAGGGCAAAAAAGTCCTTGTGGTCGGCTTAGGTCGAACAGGTGTGTCTTTATGTCACTTTTTACTCAAATATGGGGCCCTTGTTACTATCAGTGATCATAAATCCAAAGCAGAGCTGGCTCATTATATAGAGGATATTGAAAAGTTAGACCTTAAGGTTGAACTTGGAGGGCATACTCCAAAAACCTTTTTAGATAATGATGTCATTATTATGAGCCCAGGTATCTCTCCTCATCTTAAAATTTTTGATTATGCAAAAAATAATGGTGTTGAGGTTACTGGAGAGTTTGAGTTTATAGCCCAGTTTTTAAAAGAGCCGACTATTGCTGTCACGGGAACGAACGGAAAGACCACGACTATAGCGTTGATCAATGAAATGTTACAAAAATCTGGAGTTAAAGTTTGGGTTGGTGGAAACTATGGAGCTCCTGTGTCTGAATACTTTTTACAGGGCGAAAAAGCAGATGTGGTTTTACTTGAAGTTTCGAGCTTTATGCTTGAGCACGTGATGAATTTTTCTCCAAGCAATGTGGTTTTTACAAACTTAGCGGAAAATCATTTAGACCGGCACAAAAGCATGGAAGAGTATGTGAACGCAAAGCGAAGGCTTTTCCTCAATACTAACCCTCAGACAATCAGTATTTTAAACGCCGATGACCATGCCGTTTTAGAGCTCGCCACAGATCTTTCTGTTCAGCGTGGAGCCATCTATTACTTTTCAAGAAAGCCCTCTTTAGAGCCCCAAATTATGGAAATCTTCGGTGCCGTTCAGCTTCAAAATGAAATTAAGGTTCGCACTGGGGTCGATGACACTCACGTGTACTCTATTCGCAAAGTGAAAATGAAAGGGGTTCATGCCATTGAAAATATTATGGCAGCCATCTTGGCAACCACTCGCATGGGAGCCACGAAAGAAGGGGTTCAAAAAACAATTGATTCCTTTACTGGCCTTGAGCATCGTTTGGAATATGTGCGCAAAGTTGGTGGAGTTGAGTTCTATAATGATTCCAAAGCTACTAATGTCCATTCAGTGATGAGAGCTCTTAAAGCCTTTGATGAAAATATTGTTTTGATCATGGGGGGTAAAGACACAGGTTTAAATTATGCCCCATTAAGAGAAGAAGTGCGCCGTAAGGTCAAATCTTTAATTGTAGTGGGTGAAGCCAAAGAAAGAATCAATAGAGATTTGGGCGATTTTAGTGAAACTTTTTTAATCGGAACCTTTGAAGAAGCCGTTCATATGGCTTATTCAAAATCTAGAATTGGAGACAGAGTCTTACTTTCTCCTGGAGCCTCAAGTTTTGATATTTTTGATGATTACCGTGAACGGGGCAACAGCTTCAAAAAAATCGTACTAGGTTTAAAATAATTCAAGGAGTGATCCGCGCAGTAGCGGGCTAAAACACTCTCAATGCAACTGCAGAGAGTGTTTGTTTTTTAATCGTTGATAATTTCGACAAGAGCAAAGATTTCTCCAGCATAAAAACCGCTGTACTGTATAATACGAACTTTGGTTTCTTACGCTAAGAGTTTTTATGAGTTTTTTATACTTCTTTCTATTCTTTTTCAGTTAGCTCTAAAAGAATATTTATACCCAGATCCGCGGATAAGCGGCGGTGAAAAACCCATCAAACATGCTTCAGCAGAGTCTAGCGCAGAAACTTTCTCTTGGTTCTCATCTAAAATTGGGGGTTCAAGGAACAATCCAGGCCCCAAGGCCCCCCGGCTTCAGGGGCAGATAGACTGAGTCAGTTTATAGAGACTGGCACCCAGCTGATCAGTATCTGAGATTAAAGTTTCAAAATTTTCTCACTCTCATAAACAATATACTTCTCTTAAGCGAGCCAAGTGCTATGAAGTAATATCGCCTTCTCTCTTTATCAGTTTGCTTTGCACTTCCTTCAGCTAAATTAAGACAGATACTGAGGCTCGCTCTTAAGAGTTGATCCCGAGCAGATCCTTTGATCGGAAGCTGTTTGCATTTTTGATAAAGGGACTTCGCCATTAGCTAGTTTTAACCTGGGAATTCAGTCTCTGCCTGAGCTTTCAGAGCGCGGAACAGTAGAACCAGACAAGAGCTCAGTGATCTGTTTATCTGC
>CALGWV010000067.1 GCA_937936325.1 uncultured Bdellovibrionales bacterium
AGTTTTTTATTTGTTTGGTATTGCATACAAGGAGAGTGTTTATGCCATTTTAGCACTTTTACCAGGGACAGTTATAATTGCACCCTCCCGTATCTTATCTAATCATCTTTCAGGTCAGGGTTTGCCAGGGGTTAATTTAAAAATTTCACTTATTGCCTTAGGGATCAATATAATTTTGAATTTTATTTTAGTGCCTAGATTCGGAATATCCGGTGCGGGTATAGCGACATCAGTTTCTTATAGCTTTAGCTGTGTATGTAAGGTGATTGTTTACTCTAAAATTACATCTATTTCGTGTTGGCAATTATTTTTTAGCAACTTTAAAGCTGAGGGCTATGATGGATGAATCTAAAAAGCACATACACATTGTAGATGGTTTGATGGATGATCAAACTATAGGTCTTATCCGTCTTAGACACTTTGCTTTTTATTTACAGAAAAAGTTTAAAGTGTCGGTTTATAGTCCAGCCCAAATTTTTCCTAAAAATAAAATTTTTGATGCTTTAAAAGTAAACTTCTCATTCTTTAAAATAACTAAGCGTAAACTAATCCAAACTAAAAAAGAAGATCATAAGCTCATCCATAGAGTAAAATCTGCTTTAAACAAACTATTCTTATACTTTTCTTTTTTCAATATATATGAAAAAAAATGGTTAAGTGAGACAAAAAAAGTTTTATTTTCTAAGTTGAGTTCAGCAGAGGATAACGTAGTGCTGATTAGCCTCGGTCCGGACTCTCTTGTGAAACTTGTTCAGTCTCTCACTCGGTATAGAAATAACTACGGTTTACATTTCGAAATTTGGTTGGACTTAAGAGATATGCCTCATAGCTCGCAGGTGCTAGACCATTTAGGTTTGACAGAAATAGACTCTATAACCTGCGTTTCTGATGTGCACAGAGATATTCTAGAGAAACAGTTTAAGAACACTAAAGTCTTTACGCTTAGAAATGGAATTGTGAACTTTAATGATAACCTCTTTCAAAATTCTCCTAGTGGTGAAACAGCAGCCCCCAAAAAAGAGATTATGATTCGATATTTTGGGTCTCTATACGGAAAGCGCAAGCCTGATAATTTTTTAAACGTAATTAAAAAAATATTAAAACAGAATGGAGTTTTTATAAGAGTTGAACTCTATACAGATTCTAATTTAAGTTATATAAACCAAAATGAATTCTCAAATTTCCTCTCGATTCACGATCCAGTGGATTATCTGAAAATGCAACAGCTTATGAAAACAGCTGACTATCTTCTTTTGATATTACCCACTTCAGAAGATAAAGGTGTAGTCAGTGGTAAGCTTTATGATTATTTGTCCTCTTGTACTCGAATTCTAGCGCTTGTTGATATTGATGGAGAAGCTAACACAATCCTAAGATCTGTCGGACATGTGCATTTGTCTTCACTTGAAGATAAATGTGAAATGTTTGCTGTAGTTCAGAAAGCAATAGAAGATATACAAGTTGAAAAAATTACAAACTATGATCAAAAATATTTAAAGAGTTTAATGCGAGATGTCCAAGTGCAAGCATTTTTAGAGAAAAGAATAAGTTTACTCTCTAAATGATTCAGAACTTATTTTGATTGTAGATTATTTAACTAAATATTTTTTTCTATGTGTTGAATAATTTTTTGCCCGGCATAACCATCTCCATAAATTTGCAAGGGTTTGGCTTCAAAGCTAATTTTTTTTGAAAAAATTAACTTTGCTAAATTGACAGTTTCCTCTATTGAGCTTCCAGATAAAAAATTGACTTTATTTTCGATAAGCTCTGTCCATTCAGTTTCTTCTCTTAAAGTAATGCACATTTTTTCATGAAAATAAGCTTCCTTTTGTAGACCGCCACTGTCAGTGATGACAAAATCTGATTTCTCCAATAGAAATTGCATTTTAAAATAGCTTACTGGATCTATGACATGAACTTGAGGTGTAATTGCTAGTTCTGATAAAATTTTTCTTGTTCTAGGGTGTAAACAGAGTATGACTGGTAAAAAATCTGAGTGTATAATCTCTAAGCTTTGCACAAGTCTTCTCAGTTTTTCGGGGTGGTTGGTGTTTTCCGCTCTATGTAGAGTAGCTAAGCAATATTTGTTAGGAATCGAGATGTCTGTGGGTTTTTGTGAATATTTTTTAAATAGGCGTACACTATCTTTCATAATATCTCCAACAACTTGAACGCTTGTGTCTTTCCGCCCAACAAGGCCTTCGTTCTGTAGATTGCCGTAACTTATATTGGTTGGGCAATAGAGAAGTTGGCTTAGATGATCTGTGACAATGCGATTTTGCTCTTCTGGCATTGTAAAGTTAAAACTGCGGAGTCCAGCTTCTATATGAGCAACTTTGGCATTGAGCTTAGACGCGGCCAGTGCACCAGCTAAGGTTGAATTTGTATCTCCAAAAACAACCACTGCATCTGGGCGTGTCTTGATGATAATTTTTTCACATTTAATTAGCATCTCACCAGTCATAGAACCGTGGCTCTTGTTATTAATATTAAGGTTTGAATATGGTTTAGGAATAGAAAGCTCATTAAAAAAGATTTCAGATAAATTTTTATCATAATGTTGGCCTGTATGTACAACTAATTCTTGAATATTTGAGTGTTCTCTAATGTAGTGAGAGAAGGAAGCCGCTTTAATAAATTGGGGCCTAGCCCCTACTATAGTAACAATTTTTTTCATGTGGACCTGGTGTATAAAGCTATTTTTTTTACAGGTAATAGTGAAGCTGTATAGAGTACCACTATAAGTTAAATGGAAAACACATTCAAGGAGACCGTAGTGCTTATGGTATCAAAACCTTATTAAAAATTTCTAATATATATAAATGGGATGTTGGCGATTGCATCAAAAAATTGATTTAACAGAATAATTTTTTTCATTGTTGTGGTCACTAATTTTTGTTATCTATCTAAGATATATATATGTTATTCTTTTATCATGAAAATTAAAAAAGTGGTTGTATTATGTAATTCCTTTTACCCTGATACTAATGCGGCGGCATCAAGGGTTTATGAGCGTCTTAAGTTTTGGGATAATCCTGAATTTCAATTTACAATTGTGACATCTAAGCCACGTCAGAATAGTCTTCCAGTCTTACCTGAAAATATATCATTAATTCGGCTTCCTTCTACCATTTTCAATAGCAAAATATTTGGTTTGCGTTTGATAAACGAATTGTATTTTAGCTTTATGGTGGGTGTTAGATTAATTTTTTTAAAAAAACCTGATATATATTTTGTTTCTTCCCCGCCGTTTTTGATGGTTATCTTGGGACAACTTATGGCTTCAATTTTTGGGAAAAAACTTATTCTTGAGATATCAGACTTATGGCCTGACTCTCTTGCAGAGCTTAGTTCAATAAAAAAATCTGGTGTTTTTTTTCGGATTTTAAAGTGGTTTGAAATTAGGGGTTACAAGAAATCTTCTCAAGTCATTTGCTTAACTCCTGGAATTGAAAAGCAAGTGAGGCAGAATGTTCCTGATGAAAAAAAAATATTATGTGCTAAAAATGGCTTTAGAAAAGATTTGTACTTTCCAACAAGGAAAAACTTAAAACTGAGAGATGAGCTTGGTTTACAATCTAAGGTTGTTATTGGTTATTATGGTGCCCTGGGCCGTTCACAGAATATTATAGAGATCACAGATATAGCTTTAAAGGCAGAAAGCTTAGGCTTAAGACATATTCACTTTTTAATTGCTGGCTCTGGGGAACAAGAAAATCTATTGCGGGAGAGGGTTGAAAATATTAAGGTTAATAACCTGACATTCTTGGGGCAGATACCTAAACATGAAATGGCTAAGTATTGGTCTGTGCTAGATCTTTCTTTAATTAAACTCGTTGATATACCCATTTTTAAAACTGCGATTCCTTCTAAACTAATTGAATCTATTGGTATGGGGATACCTGTATTAGCAATTGTACCAGAAAGTGATTGTAAGAATTTAATAGAAGAACATGAAATAGGAATTGTTTATTCACCCTCTGAAGCCTTTAATTCTCTGGACTTTATGATATCTAAGTCAAAGCTCGTCAATGAAGTTTTAAACTATAAAGAAAATGTCTTAGCAGTTCGATATTTATTTACTCGTGAAAATCAGGCCAATCTGATTCTAGAAAGAATTAGAAAATGTTAGTAAAAAACTCTCCTAAAATTTAAATATATTTAGTAGCCTTGGCTTTTTTTATTCTGAATTCCAACCTTAAGCTTAAGCAAAGCAACTACAAAAGGAACGTAGGAGCTGACACAAAAGTATACTGAAAATACGGGATAGAGTACAGCTAGCATGGCAAAACCAAAAAACCAAAAACAAGTGAGTGCCCCATAGATTCCATTAATATAGGGCACTGGTTTACTATAAACATGTTTTAAAACCTGATAGCCGTGGGTTTTGTGTGCTTTGAGGGGCTGCTTGGTTCTATAGGCTCTTATAAGCAAAGTTGTTGTTGAGTCGCATATCAAAGCTCCCATGAGTATGACAAGGGCTATAAAGTTCATTTCTAGGACCACCTTGGAATATATGGCTAGAAAAGCAAAAATAAAACCTAAAAAGTAGGATCCAGAATCTCCCATAAAAACCTGAGCAGGCCTCCAGTTTAAATATAAGAATGGCAGAAGTGTTATAGAGATTATTAGATAGAGGCAACCAAAAAGAGCTTCTCCTTGAAGGTAGCAAAGTATAAAGGATAAAAAACCTATTAGAATAGACTGTGATCCAAGAAAGCCATCGAGACCATCCATAAAGTTAAATAGATTGACTAACCAAATGATAAAAAGAATCCCAAAAACAAAGGCTAGAGTTGGGGACGCTATAGGTAGAAATTGAACTTCAAAAGGCAAACGCAAATATTCAGTGACATCTAGTAAAACCCATATTGAAATTACAATCTGGGGAACAAGCCTCTGCAGAGCAGAAAGTCTTTTCAGGTCATCAGTAAAACCAATGAGCCCAAAGCCTAGAGAACCTATTAAAAGTGTTTTTAAATTACCATAGTCAAAGCTATCTACTGGTAAAAAGCTAGAGATGGCTAAGAGTATAAATGATAAGAATATAGCGCCAGCACCCCGAGGTGGTGGTAATGTATGAGAGCTTCGGTGGTTAGGCTTGTCTATTAAGTTAAATTTTCTGGCCATAATTTTCAAAAAATAAACAAGAGAAAAATACTCTAGAACAAGGAGCAAAACGAAAAATAAGGACCAGTATAAGTACATTCTGTGATTAGCTCACAGACAAAAAGTGGAGGCAAGCTAGGGAGTCTTGCGCTTTGTTACAAACTTTGGAGTTCCTTGGAAAAACCTTGGAGTATGTCAAAGAATCGGTATAAAATGCCAGTCTATGTGTTTTGAATGTAAGGGGGCTGTATAAATGGCTGAAAATAATGTTTAAGCTGAAGCTCAATAAATTTTTTAGAAATCTCACTTTTATTTTTATAGATTTTTCCCTAATTGCTCTGGGCTTTGTAGTTGCGTTTTCAATACGTTTTGGTTTTGTGGGGGCTAGTGATTACCTTAGTCTAAACGATAGAACAATAGCTGTTGTCTTGATTTTTGTTTTGATAAAACTTGGGTTTCTCATTTTGTCTAAGCAGTACCAAAATATGTGGAGATTTTTTTCTTTCGCTGATTCTTTAAAGCTTGCAGTGAGCTGGCTGGGTTCTTTTTTGTTCATCACTTCTATTGCTTATATGTTTGAAGGGCTGAGATCTTTTCCAAGATCTATTATATTATCAGAAGTTTTCATAAGTTTGTTTTTATTGATTTGTTTTCGAGGCTTGGTGCGTTTTATTTATGAGGCTCAAAATAAGAAAACAAAAAGTAGCAGTGCCCCTAATACATTAATCGTTGGAGCTGGTCTTGCTGGGTTAGGAATTTTAAAAGAGCTGAATTCAAGTACGGATACACAAGTTATTGGTTTTGTTGATGATGATCAGTTCAAGCAAGGAAAAAAAATTCTAAATCTACCTGTTTTAGGAATGAGTAATGATATTGCATCAATTTTAAATCTAAACCCTCATATAAAACAGGTGATAGTTGGAGTTCGTGATCCAGGCACTGATTTAGTTCAGCGAGTAAGCGATCAGTGTCGTAAACTCAACATAAAATTACAGCTTCTCAACGAATCTTGCTTGGTTGGGGGGAGAATAGTTGATGGTAGTTCTCAGGTCCTCTTGCGTGAGCTTGAGCTTAAGGATTTATTGAAACGACCTAGTCGAGTAAAACTGACAACTGAGGTGAGAAAATTATATAAAGACAAAAGAGTTGTGATCAGTGGTGCAGGTGGCTCAATAGGCTCAGAGCTAGCAAAACAAGTATTATCACAAGAACCCGATGAGCTTATCCTCCTGGAACATTCAGAGTTTAACTTATATAAAATTAATAAGGAGCTGGGTAACCTCAAAGGACCCAACACAAAAATTCTCCCAATTTTATTAGACCTTAAAGACAAAAATAGGCTTTTACGTTTGTTTCAAAAGCACAAGCCACAATTAGTTCTCCATGCAGCCGCTTACAAACATGTACATCTAGTCGAGTCCAATGTGTCCTCATCAATAATCAATAATGTTCATGGATGTATGAACTTGATTGAGGCTTCAGTTGATGTTGGTATAGAAAAGTTTGTTCTTATTTCCTCGGATAAAGCCGTTAATCCATCAGGTATAATGGGAGCCACTAAAAGAATTTGTGAAATCTTAACGAGTGAAGCAGGACTTAGAAGTCAGCAATCTAATTTCTCTTCAGTTCGTTTTGGCAATGTTTTAGGGAGTAGTGGGAGTTTGGTTCCTCATTTGCTTGAAGTCATTCGGGACGGTGGTCCTATAAAAGTCACTCACAAGGAAATGGAAAGATATTTCATGTTGATTGAGGAAGCGGTCTCTCTAGTTTTAGCTTCATCAGTTCTAGCCCAACCCAGCGAAATTCAAGTTTTGGATATGGGAGAGTCGATTAAGATAACAGATATTGCAAAAGCTTTGCTTGGGATGTTGGGCCTTTCTGAAAAAGACGTTCCTATTATTTATACCGAGCCAGGCCAAGGAGAAAAACTTTTTGAGGAGCTTTATATGACAGGAAGTGAAATTCAAACAAAGCATCCCGATATCTTTACAGTCAAGAGCTCCTTCAATGATAAAAATTATTTTGAGCTTAAAGAGAAAATTAACAATTTGGTTAAAATGGCTTCTCTTGGTGATGATGAAGCCTGCCATGTTGAAATTCTAAATATTGTAAAAGCTTCTCTGCCTCAATTTAATTCAGAGGCCAGCACTCTTAGTTTCTGAGGAGCACTTTTTTGTCAAATTTAATTTGATCATCTTTAAATGTACTATTGCAAGTATTTCAGACTCTCGCATCAAATTTGACTAAACAATCACTTCCATAGAAAAATGTAAGTACGTTAAGTATTCAGTACAATAAGTTTGTTCTGCCCCTAAACCCAGCTTCCACTTTTAATTTTTTCAATAATAATTTTCTCTGGCTTCAAAGGATCTTTAGGGTCCACGCTCATAAGAGCTTGTTGTTCACACCGGATTTTGTTTTTGATTAAAAAATGTAATATTTGAGTGAGTTTTTTGTTTTTCTTGTCTTGGAAAAAGGGATCATTTTTAAGGGCATCCTTAGCTTTTTTTAAGGCTCGGGCTTCTTTGGGATTATTTTCTTTAACCACTCTATAGGGCAAGTTATATTTTTTAATATCTTCTGGCAAAAGGCCTAAAAACCTCACTTCAGGTGCTGAAAAGTCTTTGTTGCGTATGAGACTAGCAGCAGATCCTGCTTTGAGAGTTCTGTAAATATTTTGTAAAGTGTAAGCATCTAAATCCCCATAAAAATATATAGGCACCTTGAGTTGATCTTGAATCAGCTTACACCAGCCTCTCACTCCATTTGTGGGCACACCCATAGCCCCCATTAAAATGCAGTTGTGACGTTTGGTAAAGCCCATAGTCACCAAAGTGTTAGCCGTACCTTCAGACTCCACAACCAGGCAGAAGTCCACCTTTTTTTTTACTTTAAGCTTTAGAGCTTGGGGTTTATTTTTAGGTTGGTAGGGCATGGTTCCCAGTGTGGAGAGGTCCACCACGGCTTTTTCTCCATCGTTAAGAAATTCTGTCACTACAAGCTGTTGGGAGTAGGTTTGCCCCCCACGATCTCCAGCAAAACAATTAAACTCCTCACGGTAGATTTCTAAAAGGTCCATGATGTAATCAATAATGCTGTCACATTCAGATTGCTCTTCAAAGTCTAGACTTTTATGCTCTCCATTTATAGTGAGCCCCTTGGTCATATAGTAGATTTCACGTTTAGTGTTCACAGCATCAATTTCTAAATTATTCAGTAAAATATCTAGAACAAAAATAGTGCGTGAAAGTTTCTGGACTGATGAAACATTGAGCTCACTCCTTACCATTTTATCGCCAGGCGTGAAGTAACCTACTTTGGCATTGTAAATAGAGTTGTCTAAGGAGCATTTGACGGCGGTCAGTACAGGACGTTGGGCTTTTTCTAAGTCAGAGAGCATAGCCTCACAGATAGCCTTGGCTTTTTGCATCACTTTTTTTTTGGATTGAAGAACACTACTCATGGATTTACCTTTGTTGTTTCTAGTATTGAATTTTAATTTTGTTCATCAACAACCTAAAATTTTTTTAGTAAGTTGTCTTAAAAAGCGGAAGGTCTTGAGATAAAAGCTTAAGACGCCTCGCTCTCTAAAGCTTCTAATTTTTGATCCGCCACTTCAAGTTCTTCTACGGCAAGCTCAGTGTCTCGGCCCAGTATTTGAGACAGACCTTTAAGGGCTTTGTCTTTTCGGCGCTCTGGCGCCTTAAGAATTTTCACAAGGCCTGTGACCAGTATGGGCCCATACTTTTCGATATACTTGAGTTTTCTCTCAAGCTCGCCTGCTTTTTGCTCTCGCTTTAAATGTTTGGCTAATTTTTGTCCGGCCTGCATAAGAGCGCGCCGAATCTCTTCAACAAGTTCATCGCTGGAGTCGACGGTTTCTTTTGAGGCATTTTTAAACTTAATAAATGGAGAGGTTAAAGATATGGCCATAACATAGGGGCCCGTTGGCAAAGATTTTTTAGATTGGTTTAGCCCATAACTCCGCCAATTCACTGACTCTGCGGCTTTGGTGATCGCACACCCCCCTTTATCAAACTGAAGAGGCACGCGATTGGCAAATCTTAAAAGTTGAATGCTATCATCAGCATCTCCTGGGCGATCTTTAAATCTGGCAATGGCCACTTCGACCACAACGGGTTTAAAGTCACAGACTTTGGGTTTGCGAGTGAGTACGCTAAAAAAATCAATCTCACCAAGTCTTAAGATACTTTTTGAAAGAGCCTCTTCTCCCACGGTCAAAACAGTTTTCGTAGAAGGGCTAGGAAGCTCTGTATTTTGAATGGCCGCAAAGACTTTTTTAAGTTCGGCTTCGCCAATACTAATGATGGACTTATTGATATAAGTTTTTTTAAGTCCATTTTTCATCATGAGCTCTATGCTCCCCGGAGTGACCCTTGAAAAGCCTTTGCTTAAAAAGTTTTTGAGTGAGGTTTTCCCGAAGGCCATAGCATGGGTGATAAACTCTCCTAACTTCATGGTATGAGGATGGGGGAGGCTTGATGGCGGCACTACGGGGACCACGTCGGTCACACGCTCGGTGCGCTTCCAGTCGTCCATTCCGTGAATAAAATAATGGAGAGTTAAATGTGGGTTCACTAAGATTGTGGCTTCAAGATAGGTAAAAAGACCTCCGTCTCCTTTGCTTTGCAAACGTCCATCAATTTGAAACTCAATTTCAGTTCCATGTTTGCGGTCCCAATCAAAAGTCTCCTTATTTTTAACAATGCCCTGATTTTTTTTGATGTTCACATCAATTTGCATGGAGACCGCTTTTTTCATGGCAGAGGTTTTGGATTTCACTTTAACGCCACAAGCATTTGTGAGTTGAGCCCAGGTCGTAGCGGCAGATATTCCTATACCTTGTTGCCCTCGAGAGCATCTGCCTCGGCCAAATTTGGATGAGGCCAAATACTCTCCAAAAACTCGAGGCAGATCCTCGGGTTTTAGTCCAGGCCCGTTGTCACTGACTCGAATTGAAATCAGGTCTGTGTTTCGTCCTCCACCAGGTCCAAGTTTGAGGATTTCAACATGGAGCTCTGGCAAGATTTGATGATCTTCGCAAGCATCAAGGGCATTATCCACAGACTCTTTTAAAGTTGTGAGAACAGCTTTAGTGGGGGATGAAAACCCCACTTGTTGTAAATTTTTGGCGAAATATTCTGCGGTACTACTAGATGTGATTTGTTGATCGGCCAAAACCATGTCTCCTGTTTAATTAATAACTCTAGCATTTAAACTGTGAGTTCTAACAAAGAGGTGTGTCATTTTTTAAGATTGATGCCATCCATTTCGAGCTCGGCAAGGGTTTTGTAGCCTTTGATATTGTTGCAGTTTTTACAGCAAACCACACAATTACTCTTGCTAGTCTTACCTCCACGAATGAGAGGTATTTTATGATCCATTGTGAGCTCATCTTTGGCAAAGTGGGTTTCGCAATAATGACAAATCTGACTTTTAAGCTGAGATTTCCACCAACCTGACTGTCTAAGCTCTCTAGCTTTAGCTTTTTCTTGTTTTAGAACCCCAGACGGGACTTTATCAAACCAATTCATAGCCATTTAATGTATTGCTATTTTTTGGTTTTGGCCATAAAAATAGACAAAAATGGATAAGCTTAGTACCGAGGATTGAGGTGAGTTATGAATGAAAGACAAATGGAAAACAGACTCAAAGAGAGCTTTGAATCCTGCCAAGTTGCCGTTTTAGATCTCAATGGGGGGGGGAATCACTTTGAGATTCGAATCAAAGCCACCGAACTTGAAGAATTGAGCCGCATTAAAAAACATCAATCCATAATGGGTGTTTTCAAAGAAGAACTAGCCAGTGGTGAAATCCACGCCCTTGTTGTTAAGCCACTATAAAATTGATTTTAAGGAGATACTATGGAAACAGTTCAAAACA
The DNA here is from genome assembly GCA_937936325.1 of uncultured Bdellovibrionales bacterium. Taxonomy (GTDB): domain Bacteria; phylum Bdellovibrionota; class Bdellovibrionia; order Bdellovibrionales; family UBA1609; genus CALGWV01. The sequence goes on from CALGWV010000067.1 coordinate 11,017, forward strand.
CCAACACAAAAATTAAGACTCTTGTTACAGATAACCCCATTTATTTATTCATGAAGGGCACACCTCAGTTTCCAATGTGTGGTTTTTCAGCTCGTGTGATTGAGCTGTTAAAAATGCATGAAATCAGTTTTCAAAGCTTTAACGTCTTAGAAGATGAAGAGATCCGTCAGGGTATTAAAGAGTTTGGAAACTGGCCCACAATCCCACAGCTTTATGTCAAAGGCGAGCTCGTAGGGGGTTGCGATATCCTCATGGAGATGCACGAAGCCGGCGAGCTGAAATCAGCTCTGACTATCTAACTATTAGTATTAACTCAACTTAGCTATAGTTCGTTCGGCGTTATGCTATATAAAAATTATTATACAAAAGATTTTGTTTTTATGCTTTAGGGAGCTTCTCTAAAGCCACTTTATATTCTTCATAAATTTGAGTCATAATTTCAGCTGCAGGTAAGATGGACTTAATGCCGGAGACTGACTCTCCCGCACTCCATGTGTTTTTCCAGCCTTGATCCGGGCGAAGTGCTTTTTGAAACTTCTTCATCAACCCCGCATTTTTATTAAATTTCAACCAAAAGTAGAGTTTCTCTTTGAGGCCCATGGGCGTTTCTAGGTGGGCTGTTTCTTTGGTGCGTATCACATTGGCAGGAATGCCTGAGATTCTAGGTGTTAAAAAAAGATCATCCACATCTGAGTCAACAACGGCCTTTTTGTATTTTTCTTCTGCATTGGCTTCTTGGCTTGCTATAAAACGCGTCCCCATACTGGCGCCTGAGGCTCCAAGAGCGAGAGCGCTGAGTAGCGATGAACCTGTAGAGAGGGCTCCTGCAGAGACAACAGAGGTTTTGTATTTTCTCACAAGCTCTGGAATAAAGCTGTAAGGCGAATGCGTGCCGGCATGTCCTCCAGCACCGGCTGTCACAGCAATTAAACCATCCACCCCAGCTTCAATGGATTTAAAAGCATACTTGTCATTAATGACATCAGAGTAAACTCGCATATTTTTTTTGTGAGCTTTTTCAACGGCCATTTTGGGGGATCCCAGTGAGGTGATTAAAAGTGGAACTTTGAAATCCAGACAGGCTTGAAGGTCTTTTTCAAATCTAGGATTTGTTCGGTGGGCAATGAGGTTTATGGAGTAGGGCTCTGTGAGGGTATGGCTGATTTCTTCTAAGGCTTCACAAAATGCGCTGTGGGTTTTGTAATTTAAAGAAGGGATGCTTCCAATCCCTCCTGCTTTAGAAGCTTCAATCACAAGCTGTGTTGTGGAAACGATAAACATAGGGGCGGCAATTACTGGAATGCGGCAGCCAAAGTGTGATGTGAGTGGAGTTTCAATCATTGAGCTTCCTTATTGCAAAAAAAACTAAGTGTGTTCAGTGTATTATAAACTGAATAAATCTTTTAACCTATAAGTATTCCGGCCCAACAGGCCGTAAGAAATGCGGCTAGGCTGCCACCCAAAACTGCTTTTAAACCTAGGGCGGCTATTTCTGATTTACGCTCGGGCACCAAACCTCCAATGCCTGCGATTTGTATCCCAATAGAGCCAAAATTTGCAAAACCACAAAGAGCATAAGATAAGATCAAAGCACTGCGATCACTTATTGTGGCGCTGTTTTCTGCAAGGTGGGCGTAGGCGATGAATTCATTTAAAACAATTTTTTCACCAATGAGCTTCCCCGCTAGGGCCATGTCTTTCCATTGGATCCCGAGGAAAAAAGCAAAGGGTTGAAACAAAAACCCTAAAATTTGAGTGAAGCTCACACCCTCTTTAATAAATAAACCCGTAAAAGAAACAGCGGCTTGATCAAGCATATAAACCAGCGCCATGAAAGCCAGCAGCATGGCACCAATATGAATGCAGAGCATAGCCCCCGTGCTGGCCCCTTCAGCTGCTGCATCAATAAAATTTATTGAGGTTTTTTCATGAAGCTGAAGCTCATCTTGAGTTGAGGGGATTTCGGTTTCAGGGATGAATATTTTAGCTATCATTAGACTTGCTGGAGCTGAAATGAGACTGGCGCTTAAGAGGTGAGCTCCAACGTTTTCGAGTCGAGTCTCCAAAAGGCCCACATAAACAGCTAAGACTCCGCCGGCAATTGTAGCCATTCCTGAAACCATCACCACAAACAGTTCAGAGCGGGTGAGCTTTGGAAGATAAGCTTTAATCATCAAAGGAGCTTCTGTTTGACCAATGAACACATTAGCCACTGCGGATAAGGATTCAGCTCCAGTAATCTTAAGGCTCTTAACTAAAAGCTGGGAAAAGAAAGAAACAATTTTTTGCAAGACACCAAAGTGATACAAAATAGACATGAGGCTCGAGAAAAATATAATGGTTGGAAAAACAGCTAAGGCAAAATTCATGTTTTGACCTGAGCCAATTACGAACTCAGCTCCTGATTGAGAAAAGGCCAAAAGAGATTTTATGCCATGATGAGCCCCTTCGAAAATAAAGTATACAGGTCCATTAAAGTTAAGAGCAGGGACACCTATAATCAGTAGGGCCAATCCCAATTGGAGAAATAAAGCTTTACCAACAAAGGACCAACTGATTTTGCTTTTATGAGAAGAAAATATATAAGCCACTGCGGTGAAAAAAAATAAACCTAAAAAACTCTGAAACTGCAACATCAACGACCCGCTTTATAAAATCAATATGTATTATTTATGCTGAACATGCTTAGACTTTCCTTTTTTCTTTAGTGGACGCGACTTTTTAAGTAAATTTGATACGCGATTCTGAATGACTAGCCATAGTTATTTTGATGGCGATCAAATTAAGTTCAAAAAAAAGAGCTCCATAGAAAAAAGAAAAACCTAAGTCTGTTCAGCATACATCCACGTAAACAGAAATGGCATTCAAAAGCGTAAAGTAAAATCGACGAACTGTCTTGATGAGGGGCAAAGTCAAAATCTGCTTGAGGCTAAAGAGCAAAGATCAAATGTCCCCAGTCTTCAGTTTTTAAGACGGGGATTCCTGAGCTTTTAAACCCGTCCTCCATTATGGGGTGAGGGTGGCCATATCTTTTTCGGCGCGCACTGACGATGACAGATTTAATATTTTTAGAATGAAAAACTCCCTTTGAATAAGAATTTTTGCTTCCATGGTGGGGGGCGATAAGATTGAGTTTTTTCTTGTCTTTAAGAAGAGGACTCCAATGAGATAGGGTTCTCTTTGAGGCATCTCCAGGGATGAGAAAATTTTGAGTTTTATAAACGTAGCCTTTATCATCATTTGTTTTGTGCCGCGTGCGGAGCAGGGAGTGTGTTAAAACATGAGGAGCATTTGTAGCGCATATGTCTAAATTTTTAAGATGTCGTTTGCGATTGTACCGAGAAGTCCAGAGCTTTGAAGACTCGAGAGTGAGACATTTATTTGGAATTTTCTTGATGAGGTTAATGTGGTCTTGGTCCGTATGAGTGAGCTGAAACCGATGCCAAGAACAATGAAGAAACAGCTTTGTTTTTGGGAGCCATTCTCCTCCAGCATCAAAATGTTCACAAACCTTATTTCCAGATAAACTTATAAACTGCCCTTGGCCAATGTTCCAGACAATAAGACTTTTATAGTTTTGGGCCGATGTCATGAGTTGAGGTTCTATAAGTGTTAGAAAAAATAAAAGGACTTTATAGTTCATGCATTTTTTGACCCTTAATCCAAATAATATGAGCACCAATACAGTAGATCAAACCAAAGACTTGAAAAGTGCTTGGATTTGAACTTGTTATTGATTCGGTTTTTAAGCTTTCCAAAGCTAGGAGTAGTAGAGACCAAATGAAATCACTCAGGGGTGTAAAGCCTTTAAAGATAAAACTGATTAAAGAGATTGGAAATAAAATGCCCCCAATGAGAGGTCCCAAAATAAGATTCATGGGGAGGCTGACCCACGAAAGCCCTCCTAATGGCATGAGTAGTGGAGCAAGGATCAGACTTAACAAGAGCTGCTGGCTTGAAGCTGAAATCGCCTTCATACTAATAGCCAAAGAGGCCATACAACTCAGTTGGTAAGAAAGAGAAAATTTAAACTCTGGAAACACCAAACCTCCAAGAAGACTGGCATAACAAGCTTGATGTGCTCCGCTCCACCCTAATGAAAGCCTGGGGGTGAGGGCGGCCACTCCTAAGCCAAATAATGCTCGAACTATGGGAGGATCTAATTTGCAAACTAAAGCATAAAATATCAAAAAAGAGCTCAAACAAAAGATGCTGAACTTTTGGGGGAGTTCTACAGAAGTCTTAGTAAATAAAATTGAATGACAGAAGAAAATTAAGAGTTTTTTTAAGCCTAAACTTATGAGCTGAAACTGGGACTTCAATAAATGCAGATGAGACCCTGAAACCACAACAAGGTGTAGCAGGCCTGACCATTTTAACAGCTCTAATCTATGTGTCCCGTATTCTAAAGATGCAGCACAAACAATACCTTTGTAGAGTTCCGAATAAGCACTCTCTGGGGATTTCAGTAAACAAAATTTATGAAGTGCAGCCGAAGCAGGTTTCAGTAGGCGTTTTAATTCAAGGCATTGGCCCAAAATCAGTGCGACTAAAGCAAGAATTAGAGTTTTCATTTCTAGAAACACTGCAAAAATTAGGATCTCTTCTAAAAACTATGAAGTCGTAGGAGATAAATACCGATCCGTATATCGTACGGATATTTTATTGTTTAATATTTGTGCATTTAGTTCAAACAGGCGTCCTGCTTAATTTTGCAGGTCTTAGGTAGGGAGTTTTCCCCATTAATTGTGGAAAATTCGAGTCTTTTTGTTTAAAAAAGGTGCAAAAATGTTTTTATGGATCCTCTTTTTTTTATTTAATCCTTCTGAATCCAGAGACCTGGCTAAGGAAAAACAGTTTTATCTGAATTATCTTGAGCAGCATTCCAGACCCACACCTTATTTAGAGAAAAATAATGAAGACGAAATCAGAGAGGTTGTGCCCAAAGACACATTGTCAGGGATCACAAAAGAATATTTTAATGAGCTAAAGCATTGGCCTAAGATTTGGAGTTTTAACTCTCAAATTAAAAACCCTCATTGGATAGAACCTGCAGACGATGTTTTTCTTGGAGAAAACATTTTGTCTACGACGAGCGCCTCTGCCTTTAGTGATGTTTTAACTCTGGGTTCATCGTTAGTGAGCGAACCTCTTCCTCCTTCTTTTCCAAACTGGACGTTAGGACTTTTAAAAGAAAGCATTAGCCTAAAAAAAGTCACTATTAATCCTCGGTTTGATAAAACAGCTCCTTTTCAATTTCCAATTGCATATCTAATGAATCAAACCCGCATGGATTCTTATGCTAAAATTATTGAAGCCGTAGGCGGTGGATATTTTGGTTATCCTGGGGATGAGTTTTACGTTAAACGTCTTGAGGATTTTCCTATAGGTAAAAAATTTCTTGTGGTTAAAAAAATAAGAAGTCTCTATGCGGGTTCGAACTCTTTGTATCTCTACCAAAGAAAAGCAGAGGTTGAATTATCTCGCCTTAACACTGATGGGAAGTCTTTAGTTAGGGTGACCCAGATTCTAGAACCTCTAGAAAAGGGAGATCTACTTGTAGATGGTGAGTTGTTTTATTCTCAGATCACACAGTCTTCAGTGGTGAACCAAGATGAGGGGCTTAGGGTGCTAAGAATTGAAGGCCAGCCTTCAATGCTTTATCAAGGGCAAACCGTTTTATTAGAGTCAGATGCTAAGGATAAGAATTTCAGTTTGGGAGAGGTGTTCGCCATTCATGGGGACCGAGGAAAGCGAATTCCCACCTCAATCCCTAGCCAGGAAGAATACCAAGGCTCAGTCAAATTAGTAGAGCAATTAGGATCCTACTATCTGGGTTTGGTTCACCACCCTGGCGGCCTCCTTCTCGAAGATGATTTTTCAGTTGCAGAAACACAACTTTAATGAATCAATTTTTCTAAAGCCTAAGGCTCACCTCTAAATCTTTTTGATCTCGAATCATTTGAGCTCCGGAATACAAGAGCTCATTAGAAGCTTTATATTTTTGGTCTGAAGGGTGAGAGCCCACGACTAAAAGGTTCTTCCCAAAATTAATAGCATGTTGAGCTGTAATCAAACTTCCACCTCTTTGCCCAGCTTCTAGGACTAAAACATCTTCACTTAAAGCTGCGATCCATTGGTTTCGGACATAAAAATTTTGCTTACGCATGGGCTCCCAAGGGGCGTAGCTTGATATTAAAGCGCCTCCAGCTTTAAGAATTTCCGGTATCAAAGCTTGAAAACTTTTAGGATAAATTTCACCAAGTCCGCTCGGTAAAAGAGCTACGGTCGGGGTGTGGGTTCTTATGGAGAGCTCATGAACCCATTGGTCTACACCTCTGGCGCCACCGCTTAGGCTACAAATTTTATGATGATGTGTGTATAAAAAAGATCTCAGTTCTGTCATCATCCATTTTTCTGTATGGCTCTGAGGGGTTCTAGTTCCAACAATGGAGAGCCTTTTGCGTTTGAGGCATTCTAAATCCCCTAGGTAGGTTAAAACTGGAGGAGGTGAGTCGAGCTCTTTTAGCTCCCCAGGGTAGTTTTTACAGAAGTAAGTGCAATACTGAATGGCAGATTCTTTTATTTTAAGATAAGCATCTTGGCAACTTTGAAGGTCTTTTTTTGAGATCTCAATGCTCTGACTTAAAATATCAGGAATCCAATTTTTCACTGGTTGAATCCAGGGGTAAAAACAAAGGATTTTTTTATATTCAAGTTTTGTCATAGATCTTTGTATTGCAAGTGTAAAACCGATCTGAAATGAAAGCCTCTCACAGATGAGCAAACCCATCTCCGGATTTTATGATCTGAATCGGATGGGTGGACTTTTTAATCTGAATTGAAATGTGTAGACTATAGAAACTACAAGTGTACAAAGTTTAATATTATTTTCTAAACTCTAAAACCAAGGAGTAAAGCTAATGGAATTAAGTTATGAAGTCTTAGATGGGGTTCCCACCGTAAAACCTGAGTTATTGATACAGCAAGCTCAAGGGCTTGTACTTGTTGATGTGCGTGGAGCAGAAGAGTGGGTAGGGGAGTTAGGTATATTGCCTCAGGCGCAAAAACATACTTTAGGTGAGCCTCTGACAGATTATATAAAACAAGCCGATCAAGATAAAACTTATGTTTTTATTTGTCGTTCTGGTGGACGTTCTGCAAGAGCCACTCAAGAAGCTCGTGAATTTGGACTTAAGGCTTATAACATGCAAGGCGGCATGATCCGTTGGAATGAGTTGGGCGGTGATGTCGCAAATCGAAAATGAAGTTAAAATCTCACCATAGAACAAGATACGAAGGCCACGGTGAGCTTGTTGCTTTTTTATATGGGCAAGTTGAACTTCTACAGAATTTTGATCAAGTTTTTGTTTGGGATTTAGACCGGACATATTTAGAAACAGAAGTCCATAATCTAAGCGGTCTATTGAGAAGCTTTTTTCAAAGTGGCAAAAGTAAAAAAAATGTAGCAGGATCTGCCATTTTACTCCAGGAGCTTTCAAAAAATTTTTCTCCGCTCCCCCTCTTTTTTGTTTCGGCCAGTCCACCTCAGATGGAGCCCCGCCTCTATAATAAATGGCAAATAGATGGTGTGAAGCCCTTGGGGTTTTTTTCCAAAGATAACATTAAGAACTTTTTCCCAGGTCGCTTTAATCGACTTTACCGGCAAATAGGCTATAAAATTATTGCACTTCTTGAACTCCGCCAGTTAGTTAAGCCAAAGGCAAAGTTTATTTTTTGGGGTGATGACAGTGAATCAGATGCTGTAATTTATAATTTATTTTCGGATCTTTGCAGTGCTAGGTTACCTGACTTAGAGCTTAAAAAGATCTTATCTCATAATTTGGTAGATTCAGAGCAAATAGATATTATTTTTGATCTCAGAGACCGGCTTGAAATCTTTGATCCTGTACAAAGGGTCTATCTACATTTAGCTGATGATACAGACCCCGGTTATTATGAAAAATTTGGACGCCGCCTTTTTGTGAACGAAGACAGCTTCCAAGGAGCCATTGATTTAGTTCAATACGGATACTTAAAGCCAAAACAAATTTTAGCTGTGGTGATGAATTTGTTAAATCATTATGATTTTTCAAAAGATCGCTTGGAGCTTTCCTATCAATCTTTGTTTGAAAGAAAAAGAATTTCCAACCATTTACATGAGATTCTGACACCCATGTTAATTCAAGCTGGGGTGTTAGACCCCAAATTCTCACCTCGCCGTAAGACCTACCCACTCAGTTGTTTGGTGGATAGGCCTTATTATTTTTGTGAATTTACGGGCATAGAGACCCCTTGGATCCCAGAACGCTTTGATTATTTGAGTAAATTCTAAGTTAAGCGACTCTCTTTGGCTCAAAGGCACTGTGTTTATGGATTAAAAAGTTGACTTTCAGACTAATGTCTCACATATTTAGTCTTTCTTTTTAAGAGGTATTCAATGGCAAAAGTTTCATCAATTGCAAAGAACAATCAAAAAGCGGCCTGTGTGGCTCAGTACCGTGAGAAGAGAGCTGAACTTCGAGCTATCATGAAAAGCGTGACTGCAACATGGGAAGAAAAAGAAGAAGCCCGTAAAAAGATGGATCGTCTTCCAAGACGTTCTATGGAAACCAGAGTTCGCAACAGATGTGCAATCACTGGTCGCCCTCGTGGATTCCTTCGTAAGTTTGGCCTTTCTCGTATCTCATTTCGTGAGATGGCCAGCAAAGGTCAAATTCCAGGCGTAACAAAGTCTAGTTGGTAGTAAGCAAACTTTTTAATTTATTTACTGTTTATATCTTTGAGAATGTAAATTATTAATATATTAAAAACAAAAAAAATGACATTGAGTTCTCTCAGTCTAATTTAAAAAACCAAATTTTACTTTTAAAGCCGAATTTGGTTTTTTTAGTTTTAAGACTATTCTTAGGATAGTTTATTTCTTTCTCCGAAATCGAATGAGAAAACTCATCAAAAGCGGCAAAAGAAACCAAGGTAAAGAAGCAGAGGACTCAGAACTATCAGATATACTTGAACTCTTAACGATTCCGCAACCTCCTCCACCAGATTCTTTGAGTGCTAGAACTTCATTTTTATTAGTATCATCACCATTAGATCCTAACTGCCCCAGCATATCGTCACCACTTACCGGTGGGTTTTTTACAATCGGAGCTGGCTCTGGAGTCGGAGTAGGTGTTGGTGCTATTGAGTATAATTTTTTTGCTAAAGCTAGGGCTGCAGTCAGTTGTGGTTTGTTGTATCTTAAAGCCCTTTGGGAAGAGTCACGCCTGGGTGTCAAAATCAAAGATGTGGATGTCCGCCGAAGAAGCTCTGTAATTTCACGTCCAGAAAGTTGTGGAAAGGCACTTAATATTGTGGCATAAATTCCAGCTGTAATAGGCGAAGCCATGCTTGTTCCTGGAAACTCAACATAAGCTCCTGGCACTGTAGATAAGAGCCCCTCATCTAAACCATCAAACCCATCGCCACCCGGGCTGACGAAGTCCACGTCTGATCCATAATTACTAAAAGTAGAGAGTTGGTCTCTTGAGTTCAAAGCACCCACGGAGATCACATCAGAATAAGATGCTGGTGTGAATGTGCTTGCAGGCAGTGCTTCGTTGCCTGCAGCAGCGATGTTGATGACACCTCGACTAGTGGCGTACTTAAAGGCTGTGGACTCTGCGTTTGAAAAACTCCCTGTGGCACCCCAGCTGCAGTTTAAAATATCAGCACCCATGTCTGCTGCATAATACACCGAACTAATTAATGAACTGAGTGTCGCTCCGTTTGTATTGAAGGCTTTAAGAGCCATAAGTTTGACGTTTGGAGCCACACCCGTGATCCCTTTAGAGTTATTTCTGACAGCCCCAACAAGACCGGCAACATGTGTCCCGTGGTCATAGTTTGCCCCTTGGTCAGGGAATGGGTCTCCATCAAAATTTGAAAAGTCACAACCATAAATATCATCGATACATCCGTTGTTATCATCATCAACCCCAGCTAAACCACGAAGCTCTTTAGTGTTAACCCACATATTATCTTTTAAGTCAGGGTGAGTGTAGTCCACACCAGTGTCAGAGATCGCAACAAGAACCTCTTTCTTAAATTTAATTCCAAGTGTGTCATGGTTTTCAAAATCAATTTGAGCTAAATAGTTTTTTTGGTATTGGGTGTAGAGGGAATCATTAGGTGCTGATTGAAGTTTGATTCTACAGTCTGGCTCGACATGAACGACATCAGGTATAGACTTTAAAACATCAGCATGAGGTGCTTGAGCTGTGGCCACCTCATAGTTCGAGCTGAGTCCAGATTTAAGATTCAATTTATGTCTGTGTATACTCTTAAATTTTATTTTAGAAGATTTAAATTGAGATAAAACTTCACCCACACGGGTCACTATAAATTGGCCTGGGATTTCTTGTCCTTTAAGACATGAATAAGCAGGTGTAGAAAATACTATAAATAATATGGCGAGAAGTGTTTTTGTTTTCATAGCCTACTGTTCGTAAGTCTAGCAGCTCGTCTTAAGACTTAAGACCAAGAAAGAGCCTTTAAGCAGTATGTATATTCATACATAATCATACCCCCCCTAATCCTTGAAAAATTGTCCAAGACTTAGACACACAGGGCAGCACTGTGTTTCAAGGGGGTCAGCTGGTAAGTTCCTGGAGCCTTTAATAAAATCAATAATTTTCGATTCAAACTCATTAAGCTGCAGATTTAGGCCTTGTTTTGGATTCTCCGATAAGAATATAGACCCAGATCCGCAGATCTGGGTCTAGAAGTGCTCATTCTTTCAGCTTAAAGTATTTGAGCTATTTAGAGGTGCTAAAATTTTTATTCAAGTTAGGAATCAAGTTTATGGATAATAAAATTCCAGATTGGGCCACACCAACGGCTATGGCGATCCTCGAAACAGTGAAGGCAAAAGACCCTCATACTTTTTTTCATTGTTGTAGAGTAGGCCGTGCCGCGCGCTTATTGGGGAGAGTTCTCGGGTTTGATTCCTACAATCAAATGGTGCTTGAATTCTCTGGCATGTTACATGATGTGGGCAAGGTTGGAATTCCAGATGATATTTTATTTAAAAGCAGCGCACTGAGTGAGGATGAATTTCATATGATGCGTCTGCATCCCCTTAAAAGTGCTCAGATTATACGCCCTCTGGTGCATAATAGTTTTTTTAAAGATGTACTTCCAGGAGTGGAGCTTCACCACGAACGCCCTGATGGTTTAGGATACCCATATAAGTTGTCAGGTTCAGAAATTTCAGAAATGGTTCGCATTGTCACTCTAGTAGATGCTGTGGATGCCATGATGAGTGCCAGGCCTTATAGAAAAGCCATGAGTTTTCAGTTTGTTAAAAGCGAGCTCAAAAAACATGCGGGCACTCAATTTGACGCAAATATGGTGAAAGAGTTTCTAAAGTTGAAGTCTCACTGGGATGAAGAGCTGGATTCGATTTCTAAAGGGGATCAAATTGCAGATACTTTAATTAAAGAGGCATCTTAATTTACACAAGCTGTACTTTAATGTGTGTATATTGAAATTCAGTGTTTTTTTATCAAAATTAATTTGATTGCCTTCAAATTTTGATGCCTTGTACGTGTCTTCTTAAAGAGTCTCTAAAACTTCACAAAGCTTCATCATAGGGAGCCCTTCGATGGCAGAAGGGTCCGTAGTCTCAAGTTTTTCAATGAGACTGAGACCTGACTTCTCGATTTTGTAGCCACCAGCACACATCCAAGGCTCATCTCGTTCAATATAATCTGTAATTTTAGAGTCACTGAGTTTGTGAAATCTAATGAGAGTGGTATTTAAATGTTGAGCTACTAGTTTTTGTTTATGAAAAACACAAAAAGAGGTGTGTAAAAAGTGAGTCTCTCCACTGAGCTTTTTTAATAGTAAAAAATTACTTTCGGGCGTGCCAGGTTTATGAAGAATTTCTTGATTGAGGACTGCAATTTGATCTGCGGAAATCAAAGTGGCTTCGGGGTAGAGAGCCAAAAGACTTTGGCCTTTGAGTTTAGCCAGCTCTCCCACCATTTTTTCTGGAGATAAATTGGGATGCTCGGCTTTATATAAGTTTTCGTCAAAATCAGGGGACTGAGTTTTGAACTTATATCCAAACCTTTCCATCAGAGATTTTCTAAATTGAGATGTGCTCGCTAAAATCAACTCCATAACAATGGGTGCAGTATTGCTCTGGAGAAGGACTTGAGTCAACATAAGGGGATGAAAGAAATACAACATTATGTCCACTCTATCGACCCTTTTGCTTTTCAATTCTTTGGTGATGTCGGCGTGCGCTGGTATGGATTGGCTTATTTAGCCGGTATTGTGCTGGGCTATTATTTTTTAAAATACTTGAGCTTAAAAGGAAGAACTGAGTTTAAGGTGAAAGAAATTTCTGATTTTGCTACTTACTGCGCGATTGGAATCTTAGCTGGAGGGCGTGTGGGCTATTGCTTATTTTATGCTCCAGAGCTTTTAACGAGTTTCTCCTCGAGTTTTCCTTTTTGGGGAGTCCTTGAAGTCCACCGTGGAGGTATGGCCAGTCATGGTGGAATACTTGGGGTTATGGTGGCCTGTATATTTTTTGCAAGAAAACATAAAAAAACTTTTTGGCATATTTTAGACGTGACCACTGTGGGAGCCGCTCTTGGGTTTATGTTTGGCAGGTTGGCTAACTTTATAAACGGAGAGCTTTATGGGCGTCAGGCGCCCGAGTCTCTCAGTTGGGCTGTGAAGTTTCCTCAAGAAATGACAGAGTGGGTGAACTCTGGGGCTAAGGCCAGCTTATTCAAATTGTCTTCTGTGGCAGAGTCTTTACAGAATTATTCAGGAACTTTGATCAATGAATCTCTTTGGAGAGACTGGGTCAGTCAGTTAGGCTCTAATCCTTCAGCTCGAGAAAAAGTGATTTCTTTTGTTTCGTGGCTTCAAAATCAGGCTATGAATGGAAACCAAAAAGTTTTGGAGTTGCTTCAAGGTCCTTTGACACCAAGATATCCTTCCCAGCTCATTCAGGCTTTTTTGGAAGGGTTTTTAGTTTGTGTTTTGATTTTTATTTTATGGCGCACTCCGAAGAAAACCGGTGTTATCGCAGGTTGTTTTGGTTTAGCTTACGCCATAGCTCGAATTATAGGAGAGCAGTACCGCATGCCAGATTCCTATATTGGTTATGAGTTATTCGGTTTGACCCGTGGGCAGTGGCTGTCAGTAGCTATGGCCATCATCGCAGTAGGAATAATAATCATGCGCCAAAAATCCAACGCCAAAAAACTCGGGGGCTGGAGCTAATTTATAGTTCACCATCTGTGTGCCGGATACAAAATCGGAATTTATTTTAGAGTTACCGCTAGGTCAGGATGTCAGTGAGATACCTAGCTTGCAAGTATGTTCTTAATTATTAAGGAGGTATTTGTGATGAGTAAAAATTTCATTCAGAGATTAGGTAAAGATGTTTTCTATTTCTTTCAAGTCGGCGGTGATGTTTATTATATAAAGATGAATATAGACAATTCAAAGCAGAAAGCCCAAGTGTGTTTAAACTAAGTTCAAGCTGGCTCTAATTGTAGAAAGGTTTATACATGGAGAGCTCTGGTTTTAAAGCAGGGGCGGTCTAGACTTGGACCTTGCTTGCATTAAATTAGAAAGCATTTCAAACTTTTTATATATATCTTTTTTTAAACTGAATCCGAAACTCAATAATTTAGGTGCTTGTAAATATGGAATTTGAAATACATTACCAACCTGCAAATACTGCTTGTTTAGCTAAAATAAGTCCTGGGGAAACCCTAACCTCAGAAGGTGGATCCATGCTGGCTATGGATGACCATCTGAGTGTCACAACAAGCACTCATAAAAAAAATAAAGACAGCATCTGGCGCTCGATTAAGCGAATGTTTGCTGGTGAATCTTTTTTTCTCAATCATTACTCTGCTGAGTCTGCTCCAGGTGAGGTTTGGCTTTCATCCTCCTTACCTGGGGATATGAGGAGCTTTAAACTTGAAGGGCCAAAGCTTGTAGTTCAGTCCGGATCCTTTGTGGCTTCAGAAGAAGAAATCGATATCAACGTGGGTTGGCAAGGTTTTAAAAATCTAATATCTGGTGAGAGTTTATTTTGGCTTGAGCTTTCTGGTCATGGCAACGTCGTGGTCTCAAGTTTTGGAGCTATTTACGAGGTTGAAGTAAACGGTGAGTATATTGTGGATACTGGCCATATTGTGGCTTTTGAAGAGAGCTTGAATTTTGAAATCTCAAAAGCAGGTTCTAGTTGGGTGAGTTCCTATTTAGGGGGTGAAGGCTTAGTTTGTAGATTTAAAGGACATGGCAAACTTTGGTGCCAAAGCCACTCAGCCAATGAGTTTGGTTCAAGTCTTAAACCACATTTGAGGGCAAAAAGCAGATGATAGACTCTAAAATGTTTAATTATAAAATTTCCGATGATGATGAGTTTGCTTTATTAACAGTAGACATACCTGAAAATGAAAAGATTAAAGTGGAAGCCTCTTCCATGGCCACTATGGACAGTCATATCTCAATGAAGACTCGCTCTAAAGGTGGGATCAAAAGGTTTTTCTCTAAAGAGAGCTTTTTCATAAATGAGTTCACTGCTGATGGGGCTGGGGGAGAGATTTCTATTGCTCCTGCATTACCGGGGCAAATCATACACCATAAGCTGAACAACGATGGGCCTCTTTTTCTTCAGCCTGCAGGCTATTTAGCGTCTACCATGGGAGTGACCACAGACTTAAAGTGGCAAGGTTTAAAAAAGGGCTTTTTCTCAGGTGAGTCTTTTTTTCTGATTAAATGTGAGGGGCAAGGGGACCTCTGGTTTAACTCTTTCGGTGCTATTTTTGAAGTGGATGTTGTTGGTGAATATGTTGTCGATACCAGTCATATTGTCGCCTTCACGGACGGGCTTGAGTACAACATTGGCCGCATCGGGGGCTATAAGTCCTTGCTGTTTTCAGGAGAGGGCTTCATTTGCCGCTTTTCAGGCCAAGGCAAGCTCTGGATCCAAACTAAAAAACCCAATGCATTCATACATTGGGCTGATGCTCACAGAAAAGTGAGCCGACGAGGATAAGTCGAGTTTTTTTGTTTTTATATATTAAATATTGAGCTCATTCTATATTATTGATTTGCTTTTACAAAAAAATGAAATCTTTCCTGAAAATTACAGAAGTTTTAACTTTATTAATTAGATACTATGCAAGATTCATATTGGTTTTAGAAGCATTAGATTCAACTGAAGTTGAGCTGAGCGCAGACTATGCGTTCCCAAGGAGTGGCCTTGAGCTGCTTCGATAAGAGTTTAGGCGAGTACAGTTCAAGTTCTTTGAAGGTGAGGCTTACAAAATCAATATGAATCTTCCACAGCCCCTACAGCAATTCCCGCCAAAAATAAGAATCAAGCCAGTTGAGGATTTTAGAGGGAGCGAATCATACTTTTTCGTAGACTTTTGCTGAGCTTCTCAAATTTGAGATAAGAGTAGCTGACTCCAGCCCGCTCCAAGGCCGCATGTC
>CALGWV010000068.1 GCA_937936325.1 uncultured Bdellovibrionales bacterium
TTTTCTGTGGAAGTGATTTTTTAGTTAAATTTGATACGTGAGCCTGAAAGACTAGCCATAGCTATTTTGAAGGCGATCAAATTAAATTTAACAAAAAAGCGCTCCACAGAAACAGGGAAAACCTAAGTATGTTCAGTATAATACGCTTTGGTTTCGAAATTATTTTCTAGTTAAATTTGATGGAAAATAATTCGACAGTGAAACGGAAATTTAGAACTTCTTCAATCTTGTGTTTAGCATTAAGGAATCCAAATTTTGCAATCAGATAAAATTGATATTGAAACATTTACTCATCTTGATTTTTTAAAAAATCATATTCATAGCAAAGACAGCATTGAAATACAGGCTTTAGCAGGAGATGCCAGCACTCGTAAATATTTACGAGTTTATACTGCACAACTCTCCTTCATCCTAATGATGTATGATTCAAAAGACGCCAAAATGGCAAAAAACTTTTTGAATGTGAGAAGTTTGTTTCAACAACAAAATATTTTTGTCCCGGATGTGATCGCTCATTCTCCAAAGCGCTCAGTCATATTGCTGGAAGACCTTGGTGATTTGAGTTTGGAGAGGCGTTTTTGGGAAAACCAAAAAATTAAATGGACACGTCCCTACTATGAAAAAGCAATTGTAGAGATCTCAAAAGTCCATCAACTGAACCTTGAAGATTCTATCGTCAAATCAACAATCCAAGACGATTTTGATTTTAAAAAGCTCTACTGGGAAGTAGATTATTTTATGAGAAATTTTTTACTTCAGTTTTCAAGGTTGTCCCTATCTACTACTGAAATGAATGAAATACAAAATGATTTTAAGCTCATTTGTGAGCAACTCGCACAACAACCAAAAGTAGTTTGCCATAGAGATTATCACTCTCGAAATATTATGATTCATCGAAATCAAAGTTATCTGATTGATTTTCAAGATGCTCGTAAAGGACCTCGAGCTTATGATCTAGTAAGTCTTTTATTTGATCCTTATGTGCAACTTACTTCTCAATTTCAAAGTCATCTTTTAAAAAAATACTTTGAGCTTAATAAAATGAATTCTGCAAAAGAGATGGATGAGTTCTATCACGTCTTCCATCTGCAACGTCTGCAGCGTACTTTTAAAGCCTGTGGTAGCTACGCTTCATTTTATAATGATCGATCAGACCGCAGGTACTTAAAGTATCTCCAGCCTGCATTTCAGAGTTTAGAAAAGTGTTTGGGCTTGTTAGATGGGCATCATGGTCTTAAAGCTTTGTTTGGAAAGCATCAAATTCATAAAACAAACTGGGCAGCTCAAACATCGTGAAAGCTTTTATTCTTGCAGCAGGTTTAGGCACAAGGTTAAAGCCATTTACAAATTTTCAGGCCAAGCCGACTTTAGATTTTTTAGGACTTCCTCAGATTCTTTATGCCTATGCATTTTTAAAACATTTAGGGGTTCAAGAAGTTGCAGCCAACACCCACCATGCTCCTCAAAGTGTTTTAGATATTTTAACAGTGCACAAGTTAGACGTGCAGATATTTCACGAACCAAAATTACTTTCCAGCGGAGGGGGCTTGGTGCAAGCCCGGGATTTTTGGCAAGATGATGAACTCTTGGTTGTTTTAAATGGGGATAGTTATTTTTATGAACCATTGGATTTGAATTTAGATTTTCAAAAGAAGCTTATAGATTTTAAAAAGTCAAATTCAGAGGTTTGTTTTTTTGTTCAAAAAGTAAAAGAGAGCTGGGAAGACAAGCCACCTTCGCTGATGAGATATGATGAAGAGTCAAAAAATTTTCTAAGCAAAGGTCCATTTACTTCTGGCAAAGAAGCCTGTGGTCATTATCTAGGTTTAGCTGTTTTTAAAACTTCATATTTGAAAAGAAAAAAAGAATCTGTAGCCCATATTTTAAATGACTATGTTTTGCCTGATTTAGAAAGAAACCCCAGCTTAGTGCAAATTGAAGAGTTGAACGTTAATTTCACTCTAGAGCTAGGGACATTTGAAGGTTATCGCAAAGCCCACAAAAAAATGAAAGCTGAGTTTGAGTCTGGAAAAAGCTACAAGGGTTCATTTTTAAAAACAGTTCTCAATGAATATCAAAACACTAAAGATATGAACTCATTTGCTCCTGAGGTGTCAGACCAAGAGAAGTTAATCCTAGAGTATAAAAATTAAAGTGTGTTCGGTAGACTTTTTCCTGTGATGTTGTCTTATTAAAGTAACAATTTTAGAGTAAAGAAAAGAAATCAAAAAATTGGAGAACCGAATGAAAATTAAGTCAGTATTATTTGCTTTTATGTTTTTGAGCTTGAGTCAGTGCGGCTATAACTCACTTCAGGGAGCAGATGAAAATGTGAAAGCAGCTTGGTCAGAGGTTGAAAACCAGTATCAAAGACGTATGGATTTAGTTCCTCAATTAGTGTCTACCGTAAAAGGCTCTGCCGCTTTTGAGAAAGGAACTTTGCTAGAAGTGATAGAAGCAAGATCTAACGTAGGAAAAATTAAACTTGAAGCCAAAGATCTCAACAACCCCGAACTCTTTAAACAATTTCAAAAAGCTCAAGCTGGCTTAGGTTCAGCTCTATCTAGGCTTCTGGTTACAGTTGAGCGTTATCCAGATATTAAGACGACTCAGGCCTTCCTGACATTACAGTCTCAGCTTGAAGGGACTGAAAATAGGATTGCAGTAGCAAGAAAAAGATATATCACATCAGTTGCAGCTTATAATAAAAAAGTGAGATTTTTCCCAACAAACTTAACGGCTAAGTACTTACTGGGTATGACCACTAAAGAAACTTTTGCTGCACCTGAAGGCGCAGAAACTGCTCCAAAAATAGACTTCAAATAATTTATATTTACGTTGATCAATTTAAATTTTTTAAAAAAAACAGTGTTTAAATTCAAGACTAAGGCCTTATGGCTCAGTCTTGGGTTCGTTTGCAGTATTTATAGCCTACCGAGTTTTGCTCTAGATTTTATTCCTCTCAGTCCCCAGGCTGTCATTGATGAACCTGGGTTACTCAGTGCTGAAACCAAGCTAGCGCTGACCGAAAGAATTCAGTCCATCAATGCCACAGGCAAACTGTATTTAGCTGTTTATATCCCGAAGTCTTTAGAGTCCAACTCTATCGAAAACGTAAGCCTAGCGTCTGTTGAAAAATGGAAGTTGGGCGAGAAAGATAAAGACAATGGCGTACTTCTTATAGTAGCTCCAGCTGAAAGACGAATGAGGATTGAAGCCGGCTATGGAGTTGAGGGGGAGCTCACAGACGCAAAGAGTTCAGAAATCATAAGAGCCATGGGGACCTTCTTTAAAAAAGGGGATCCAAACAATGGAGTCCGTTTAGGAGTTGAAGCTATAGCTGCAACCATGGGCATTGAGGCTCAGCTGCCACAACCTCCTCAAGGCGGTGGTGGTATTCCGATTAAGTTTATTATATTTTTAATTATTTTAGTGATTATCATCAACGCAAACTCCAATGGGCCTCGGTCAGGACGTTGGGCAGGTGGTAGAAATTCCAGAGGCGGTTTTGGTCACGGTGGTTCTTCTGGCGGCGGGTTCGGCGGCGGTGGATTTGGAGGACGTAGTGGAGGTGGCTTCGGCGGTGGCGGCGGTTTTGGAGGCGGTGGCGCCTCAGGAGGATGGTGATGATTTTGGAGCAAGCTGCGCTAGATAAACTAGGGCAAAAAATCACTGACATTGAGGCTAACTCAGATGTGGAAATTTTATTAGGTGTTCGCTCTGCTTCAAGCACTTATCTGAGCTTGAAGCTAAAGTCTGCTTTTGCGTTTCTACTTATATTTTCTATCGTGTATTATTTCTTTCCATACATTCAAGGCTGGCACTTTGAATCACTTTTCTTTATGCAAGGCTTAGGTGCTTTTTTAGGCTTTGTCTTGGGTTATTCTAAGTTATTTAAAAAAATATTTTTGAATAAGACATACGTTCAATACAAGGTTCGCCAGAAAGCTCAGGTGGATATTTTAGAAAAAGGCATTTTGAACACAAAAAATAAAACAGGTTTTTTTATATATCTTTCCGAGCTTGAAAAACAATTTTATATTTTTGCAGATCAAGGGCTTGTAGAGAGTTTTGGATCGAAGTTTGTAGAAGAGCAAAGATCTTTTTTAACAGAGGAGTTAAAACAAAAAGATCCGTATCAGGCTTTGAGTCTTTTGTTGGACAATATCAAGCCTTTGTTTGAAAACTCTTTTCCTCAAAGTTCTGAGCTAGAAAATCAAGTGGAAAAACAAGTCTATAAAAATTAAGGCTTTCCTTGAAACTTGGTTCTCTTCTAAAATTGGGGGTCAGCCCCCAGCCTGAGCTTTTAAGGTCTTAAACAGGTTTTGGAGCCAGGCGCTATAAACTTTCAGTCTATCAGCCTTTGAAGCCCGGGGCCTTGGGGCCGGAGTGAATTCTTGAGTCGCCAATTGTAAACATTAAAGAGTCGTTCAATAAGCTTAAAACGATTCAATGAAAAAAATTACTTGATTAGGAAAGTAAGCTTTAAAGTGACTCTAAAGCTGTTTACTTTGTCGTCTTTGCAGCTTGCAGACATATCTTTAACCCAAACAGATTTGATATTCTTAATTGTTTTAGAAGCCTTTTCTACGCCTAATTTTGTGGCATCTTCCCAAGATTTTGATGACTCAGCTATGATCTCGATAACTTTAACAACACTCATTTTATTTCTCCTTTATGTAAGTTTCGTGAACACACCTCTCATTAAAAACTGAATACTTAAGTGTGTCCGATATAATAAAGATAATGACACTGAAGATGAAAGTAAATAATTTTTTATTTTTGGTCCTGTTATAAAACTGAACCTAATGTGGCCTTAGTGCCGCCTGTGACGGTTCTCAGATTTAAGTTTTGATGTAATAATTTGAGACGTCCAAGGTAGGCAAAGGCCCCAGCCTCTAATGCGGTAACTGGCCAGTCAAAAGCCTCTTCGGTATTAGTGACTCTACTTTCTGGTCTATAGTACTGAAGCCTTTGCGCTATATATTTATTCTTTGCTCCCCCTCCACACAAAATAATTTGTGAGGGCTGAACTTTGATATGCTCTTCGTACTGCTTAACAATACAATAAACCGTAAGCTCGGTCAGTGTAGCCGCTTGGTGAGGCTGTGAGAGTTTTTTCTTTTTCATTTTTTTGATGAGTTCTTTATAAACGGATTGGGAAAACTGCTCTCTGCCACAGGACTTTGGTGCTTTTAAACTGAAGTACTTTTGTTTTTTATAAAAGCTTTCAATAATTTCATAATCAGGGATACCCTGACTCGCTAAGGCACCGTGTTTATCGAAAGCTTTAGATTTAAACTCTTGCATAAACAGATCAATGAAAACATTACCTGGTCCTGTATCAAAAGCATTAAGTGTGCCTTTGTGAAGGTAAGATACATTAGACATCCCACCTATATTTTGAATAAAGCTAGATTTATCGTTTTGCTTTAAAAGTTGTTCATGGAAGAACGGGGATAAAGGAGCCCCTTGCCCACCTTGGGCTACATCTAAACTTCTAAAATCATAAACGATAGGGCAATTGAAATCAGATTTTAGAAAATGAGGAACTCCAATTTGTAGACTTCCATGAGGCGGAGCGTGATAAACGGTTTGACCGTGGAGAGCGATAAAATCTAATTTTTTATTTTTTATAAAAGCTTTTAGTCCATCAGAATAAAATCTTCCAAGCTCAAAATGAAGTTGTGCTAGCTCTATTGAGGTGGCTTTTCCGGAAGCCACATTTTGAATTTTATTAATTAATTTTTTTGGATATTTAGTATAGTAATGATTTTTAAAAAGAATTTGCGTATTTGATTTAAACTCACAAACCACATAATCCACTCCATCAAAACTCGTTCCACTCATAATACCAAGGCCTAATATATTTTTTGACATAACCTATGTTACTTCAAAGTAGATCTTCAAACAAAATAATATTTAGAGTTAACTTTTTTAGATTTGATAGTTATTTAAGATACAGAAAAAACTATTTTGGAATGAAGTTAGAATCTTTTTCTTTAACGCTGTACCTATCTTTAACAATGGAGAAAATATTATCTCGAGCTACTCCTATTGAGGAGCCATCAGTAATTTTACGTGACATTCCAGAGAGCTTTGATTTAAGAGCAGGGTCTTGGTTAAAGCCATTGTAGGTCTTGTTGTCATCTTTTGGATTTGAAAAATTATAGCTTTTGACTTTAAGGAGCGAGGCTTTGCCAGCTCCACTGCTGCTTGAGGAAGCCAGACTCGTTGAGCTCGAATCTTTTTCAGCTGTGATCAGATTCTTTGCTTTAAGTAAAGCGGCTTTCTTGGGGTCTACTTTATATTTTTTGCCATCAAGTCCAGCCTGTAAGGATTGGTTTAATTTCTCAAAAGCTTGAAGTGAGGAGGAGGATTTGGAACCTCCATCAGAATCTGCAGTATTAATATCTGAGAACTTTGTGCCCTTAGGGTCTAAGCCAGGGCCATAAACTTTTTGATTATCTAAATCGACTTTGTAACCTTTTGCTTCTAATTTTGTTAGTGAGTTATTGGATTTGCTGGTTAATTTTGAAAGAGCCTTATTAATATCCTCTGCATCGCCAGACTTATAAGCATCACCTAGAGTTTGCAAGTCTGCGAGTTCACTTTGAGAGAATGAATTTTGGTTGTCATTTAGAAATTGATTAAATTCTGGCGTGCTCCAGTTTGTTCCCTCTGGTGAAAGCCGATCTCTATCTGATAAAGATCGTAGCATTGCCTGTCCAGTTTGTGCAGTTTGTGCCAGTGCTAAACCAAATTGCGCACAATGCACAGGGTTTGGTTTTGCTGTAAAACATCGTGGCATATGAACCCCAAAGGCCCTATTTAAATTTGCAGCTACTCCCACTCCTTGAAAAATCATATCTGAATTTCTACCAACAGCGGCATCAGAAACATCACCACCAAAGCTTGTCGCCTGATTAATAAAGGCATAGGGGTTTGTTGATATGGACGAAGACGAATTCGTTTCAGAGGCTTGAACTGAAGAGCTGAGGCTCACAACAAAGTTTAAGGCTAAAAGAGCGCATAAGTTCAATGATTTACAAATTTTCATTACACATCCTTATAGTTTTAGAGGAGAGGTTTTAGGTTTATTGCAATCGAGCATCACTCTAGGGTGACATTTGAAGTTCATTTGTTTATTTACTCGGTGAAATAGGTTTACAGATCTGGAGCCCATCTCTTTATCATTTCCGATATTCAAGCCGGCGAGTCTACGTAGGCCTGTTTTTTTAAATCCATTACTCTTCTTTGTGTTACCTCTTTTAAATGACTTTTTTCCAATGGGACGATAAGAATAACTCCCTCCTCCTGCCGAACCTGTGCTACCACCTTCTCCTGGGTCTTTGCCTAGAGAAGTGAGGACGCGGCCAGTAACTGGGCCACTATATCCAGGTCCTCCAGTTTTAAAAGCTCCAGCAGGGCCACCACTTCCTGATGAACCGCCGGCTCCGCCTAAGCCGGAAAATCCTCCGCCACCACTAGAGCCTCCACCACTACCATCTGGGGAATCACCACCTCCAGCAGCCAAGTTTATATTGGCGTCTGGATCTGCTAGATTGGGATCATTTAAGTCCTCATCTGGCCCTACGTTCGTAGCATCTCCACCTAGAGTATTAGCGTAGGGTGAACTTAAGTCGGTAAACCCAGAGCCGGTTTTAAAGGCGCCAGTTTTAATGCATGAAATATCTGCATAGTTTGATGGCTGTGAGCAATCGACTTCTGTCTCTAAGGGGTTTTGCCCCAAGACACTATCACCATAAGCAGGCTCATCTTCAGTAGACAAAGCAGCTTGGCACTGAGCAAAAGCGTTCAATGTTTTTTGGGTTTCAGTTTGAGCCGTTAAAAATTTATTTATACCACCGGTTGTAAAAGCTTCACAGGTAGTGGAAGTCTGCATGAGTTTTGTGTTTATAGAATTTATTTGCCTGATCTCAGATTTGAGTAAATTAATTTGATTTTGGTCTTTTTTAGAGTCTAAAGATGCTATCTTACTTTTTAAATTCTCAAGTGATATTTTTAAATTATCATAATGAAATTTGTATTTAGATTCACAGCGCTCACGATTTTTTTTGCACATATATGCTTGAGCTGTTAATGCACTTATTCCAGCAGCAGTGGCCGCACCACCCATGATGCAGGTCTGGAGTGGGTCAATGCCCTTGCCCAACATTGCTTGGATGGGTTGTACAAACTGAGGAACTACTGAAATGATGCCTAAAGTTTTGCCTATTGTTCCACTACAAGACTCAGGGTTTCCACAACATTTTTCGGCGGTATCTTTGTAGCAGGTTAAGTGATCTGATGACAAATTCACCATGGCTACATCATTATCTTTGATCCCAGGATTAGAGTTGATGAAATCCGTGTAAACAGTGTCACAGTGTTTAAAATTCTCATTCTGTTCACGATCGACCTGTTCTGGATCTGTTACAGCGACAGCTTCCAATTTTTTTTGCTGTTCTATATCTCTTGCTTCAATTTGTGGAGCTGCAGGATCATTGCGTGGATCAGACCAACTCAAGTTGAAACTATAAAAACAAAGAAGGACAAGGCTAAGAAAAACTTTCATATCTTCTTATCGAAAGAAAACTTGAGACTAGTGAATTTATTCTCAGCTTGGCTTGAGTCGTGTTTCAAAATGAGACGAAGGCGTAACATATAGCTAAGCTTTAATCACATTTAATTTGGAGGATTTAAAATAGGCCCTTTAGAGCCTGGTGCAAATTCGTGATCTTCAAAAAGATAAGCCTCTGAAATCATTTTCACTGAGTAGCCTGACCTCCCTCCAGCTAAGCAAGCGTTTTGAGGATAAGGGGCGTGGCCCTTGTTAGGATCCCAGCGTTCTGAACACTTTCCGAACCTTGTTGAGAGCCCTGTGGGCGGCAAATAAGTATTCACATCTGAACCCTCAGTCCATGAAGTGAGGAGATGCATGAGTTGGCTATCTTCTCCACCTTGATCATTAAGTAAATAAAAATACTTGTTTGTATGTGGTGAGTTTCTGCTTTTAAGCTGTTCTTCAATTCCAGGTGTTAGCCCTGGTGTTGAGCTTAAATTGTTGAAATTCATATTGAGATCTCCCCTAAGCAAGCTTTCATTACTAAATGCAAACTTAGCAGCCATGGCCGAGGTCGATGATGTGGTGAATGCATTTGGCACTCTGACCCACCTCTGGAGATGCTTTAAAGAAGAGTCATAAAAATAGGCTTGAATATTGTAATGTGTGATGTCGAACATATCAGGGGATATAGCATGAAGTTCGGCCCTTCTCATAAGTGAATTTGTGATTGAAAGGGAGGTGCCAATAGGGCTCCCTGCAAAAAGGTTTGAAAGCATTCCTCTCATATCTTGGGTTGAAAACCTTCCGCTTCCACTGGCTTGCACCAATGGTTCAAACATACTTTGGGCCATTTCAGAAGCCATGCCTAATTGATCGCCCGGGTAACGGCTGTAATTAGGAAGCATGCTGGCATCTAAGCTCCCAGAGGGAGGGGGGGATGCTCCATTGCGTCTGGGTGCTGCAAGAAGATCAGTTTTTTGTCCTCCAAGGCTACGGTTAGATCCACTGGGCCACTGCGAGTAGTACCACGGACCAATGCTTCCCCCAAAGGGTTTGGAATAGGCTTTGGCTTTAAGTTTATTGCTTCCAAGGCTAAAAATTCCTGAGAAGTTTGTTTCTCCATGGACCTGATTGTAAATCATATACCAAGGGTTTTTTTCAATACCTGAGGCAAAGGCCACATCATCTTTTTCATTAAAAAATTTGGCAAAATCACGAAGCCCTATGCCATTATTATACCTTGCTAAAGAGTTAGCGGCGTCGGCATACAAATTTGGAAAGTTGGGATATTCATATACTGTTAAAGATCTTTGGGTAGTGTTCACATTGTTAGTTTCCAACATACTGTAATAGGCCATTAAAAAAATTTGTATTTCAGGAAAGAGTATATTTTTGACTTGATCAGGTGAAAAATTTTGAAGTGAATTGGTGACATTAAAATTCACTAATGAATTTGTAGTAGATAAATTATGTTTAAAAGTTTTTTCTGCTCCAAGGTAAACACTTTCTCCTCGGAGGTCCTTCATTCCTCCTGACTCAACAATAGGTAAGGCCAAGTTTTTAGCAATTTCCCAAAAAAGCAGTTTATAATAGGCTTGCTGAACTCTAAAAGCAGATAGAGCAGCTGTGCTAAACCACCAGTTCACCAATGCAAAAGCCTGGCGTTCTTTGTCAAGTTTTGTATTTGCCGCAGACACTCCGGCTGACAGGACAGAGTTGATAGAGAGTCCATAAATATTGGCCAGACTGGGAATCGTTCTAAGGCCGCCAATTTTGGCTTGGTTACACCAGTCTGTAGTAGAGAGGCTGGGGTCGTTAGATAAAACCTCTTTAGAAAAAATACAGGGAGAAATTTGATCACTCAACGAGTTTTGCCCAGCCAACGGGCGTGCATAGGAGTAAAGTCTATCTTGAGGTGTTCCACCACTTAGTATGTTTGAAACCTGGACTGGGTGGGGGATTGAGGCCGTACCGCGGCTAAGAGTTCCTAAAACACGATACCTAAAAGCCATTAATTTATAAGACTGACGTATTAAATAGTTAATATGCCCCATAGCATCTAAAAGTTCAGCTTGGCGCTGGGCCACGTATATGCTGGCAAAGTCAGCAGAGTTTTGAATATTTATTTTATTACTGACGACCATACCTACATGAATGGTCATACCAAAAAGAGTAAACATAATAACAAAGGCAAAGGCTAAGAATATCGAAACCTGACCTTTTTCTTGAGCCCTTGGCTGTGCTTTGGATGGATTCGTTAAAAGTTGGGGATGAAGACTTGATTTCATTTTAAATATTATTTCATTAGAGTTCAGCAAAAACAAAACAAGGTCGTGGACAAACCACTGTTAGCAGCTTGGGACTGTCCTTGTTCTTTAAAAAAAGATAGAATTGGGGCTAGGTATTTGTGTATAGGATTAGACCCAAATCCGCGGATCTGGGTTAGAATGGGGTGGGAAACATTAATGGTAAGAATAGGCTTTGTGCCCTTAAATTTGATCTTCTTTCCAATGATATGTTGGGCTCAATGTTTTGAGGTGTTAAACCAAGATCAAAGCCTAGGCTCCATTTTGAGTTTTGAAGAAAAATCTCAAGAAAAAATTCGTTTTAAAAGTATTTCAGTTTTTAAAAATAAGAGTGAGCATTACAAAAAAAAAATAAGTGTACAAAGTGACTTAAGGTATACACCTATCAGTTCTGAATATCAGTTCTGGAGTTCCGGTAAAATTATTCAACATCAAAAAATTGAGATTAAGGATTCTTTTGTTCAAGTCAAAGACTTATTGAGAAGCTCAAGTTTTTGGCCGAAGCCTCGAGCTTTTTCTCCAGGGAGTATTTTTGAGAATCAGTTGTTTTCTTTTATTAAATTTAAGAGAAAAAGTTGGTTAGATTTTCCTAATTTTTTTCATGTCAAAGTTTTAGATGAAACTTCAGGACGGCCAGGGACTTGGGATGTTTCTAGGGATAAAAAAACTGGAGATAGTATTTTTAAAAAGACTGTGGAGTCTTTTACAGTGAGTTGGGATAAAAGTTTTGAATTAAAAAGAATAAAAAATCAAAGTTTCGGTTTATCCCTAAGAAAATGTTCAAAAAAATTATGTCTTCAGACTGTAGGTAAACTCTCTGAAGATGAAATGAAGTTTTTTGAATTTACAGAGAAGCAAAAAGGGGCCAGCCTGTGTTTAAATTCATAATTCAAAGAAGTGTAGTAACCCTTTTTACAGCCATAGGCGTAAGTTTTCTAAGCTTTTTTGTAATTTATGCCATACCTGGAGACCCTGTCGATGTGATACTTGGGGATATGGCCTCTGCTTTGGATAAAGCGCAACTCAGAAAAGAGCTAGGCCTAGATTTGTCCATATTCCTACAGTTTAAAGAATTCATACTTAAAACATTTACAGGTGATTTGGGGACTTCTTATTTCTCAGGGCGCTCAGTAAGTCATTTAATTCTGGAGCGCTTACCCGCCACATTAAGCTTAGGTTTTTTTGCCATGCTTATGGCTATGGCTTTTGCTATTCCATTAGGAGTTTACTCTGCAGTTATGAAGGGAAAAGCCCAAGACCGCATTATGTCTTTGAGTTCAATGATTTTAATGTCTCTACCTGTTTTTTACTCGGGTCCTATTTTGATTTGGTTCTTAGCTTTAAAGTTAGGAGCTTTTCCAGCTGGGGGGCGTGATGGGGCACTGAGCATTTTTCTACCAGCTTTGAGTTTAGCCTTACCTCTGGGCGCTATATTATTTCGAATGACTCGAGCTTCAATGTTGGAGGTTTTGTCTAAGGATTATATGACATCAGCATGGGCTAAGGGGTGCTCCTGGCCTCAAATTTATATGGTTCATGGTTTGAAAAATGCTTTGATTCCTGTCATCACAATTTTGGGTTTACAATTTGGAACGGTTCTCACAGGAACTGTGATTACAGAAACTATCTTTAATTGGCCAGGCTTAGGCACTCTATTATTTGAAGCAATTGGTGAGAGAGATTATCCTATAGTTCAAGCCTGCGTTCTTGTGACGGCTTTGGTTTATGTGGGAATTAATTTTATAACGGATATCCTTTATAGTTTGGCACAACCTAAAATGCGCGAGATGTCTTCATGAAAAATTTCGGATACTGGGGCGTTAGCCTTCTGCTTTTCATTGCTATCTTTGCTCCCTTTTTAAGTCCGTTTGATCCAAATGCCATTGATCTTAAAAATCAGTACTTGTGGCCGAGTTTAAATCACCTTATGGGCACTGACGCCAACGGCTCAGATGTTTTTTCACAAATTCTCTATGGTGCAAGGATCAGTCTTATTGTCGCTCTGAGTGTAGTGAGTATGACGACGCTCATTGGTTTGCTCGTTGGAAGTTTGGCGGGCTTAGGTGGAAAATCAATAGACTTTTTAGTGATGAGAGTTGTGGATGTTGTTTATGCTTTTCCTGGATTTTTGTTAGCTCTTGCACTCGTGGCAGCACTTGGGCCGTCACTTAAAAACTTAATTTTAGCAATGACACTCACGGGCTGGGCTGGAGTCTGTCGTCTTGTGAGAGGGGAAGTCCAAAATATTAAAGACAATGAATATGTTCATGCAGCCCAAGCGCTGGGGGCGGGTGTTTGGAGAAAGCTCGTAGTTCATATTTGGCCCAATCTTATTGGTATTTTAGTAGTGCAAGCTAGTTTTGCGATGGCGGGTGCTATCATGGTTGAGTCGGGTTTAAGCTTTTTAGGTCTTGGAGCGGGAGGCGAGATGCCTTCCTGGGGCAAGTTATTAAGTGATGGCAAAAACGATTTGCTTGAAGCTCCTTATATTAGTTTTTTCCCAGGTTTATTGATTGTATTTTGTGTTGTCAGTTTTAATAGTTTGGGCGAGGCTTTAAGGCTAAAGATAGTTAAAGGAAAAGTGACATGAATTTAAAACATAAACTCGGACAAATGTTTAATGTTGGATTAGAAGGGCCGACCCTATTGGAGAAAGAGGCCAAGCTCATAGTTGAAAATAACATAGGTGGAGTCACTTTGTTCTCCAGAAATATTTCAAATTTAGAACAGGTAAAACAGCTTTGTGAAAGCCTTCAAGCCTTAACCAGAAACATGCCTAGTCAACAAAATTTATTGATAGCTATTGATCAAGAAGGGGGACGAGTGGCTCGTATCAAAGAGCCCTTGACTCTATTTCCACCTATGTTTGAGGTTGGCAAAGAAAACTCAGCAGCTCTTTGTTTTGATGTGGCTACACAGTTGGCTCAGGACCTTTTGGGTTTAGGGATCAATTGGGATTTTGCTCCTGTTTTAGATGTGAGGCTCAACCCAGAAAATGAAGTCATCGGAGATCGAGCTTTTTCTGAAGATCCAGATCAGGTGGCCAAGCTTACAAGTGGTTTTTTGAGAGGTTTTAGAAAAGCAGGAATGATATCTTGTGGAAAGCATTTTCCAGGTCATGGTTATACGTCCTTGGATTCTCACTTTGATCTTCCTGTAGATGACAGAACTTTAGAAGAGCTAAAACAAACAGAATTGATTCCCTTTAGAAAAGCGATTGCTCAAAATGTTGACACTATGATGATGGCCCATATTATTTATCCAAAGGTGGATCCAAAATGGCCCGCCAGTTTGTCCAAAATTTGGATTCAAGAAATCCTAAGAGATGAGCTTGGGTACAAAGGCCTTATCGTGAGCGACGATATAAACATGAAAGCCTTAGACTCTTACAGAGACCAGAGCTTATCCTGTAAGGCCATTGAGGCTGGAGCAGATGTGATGCTTTATTGTGAGGGGTTTGAGGCGCAAACAGCTGCCATTAAAGAAGCTCAAACTCAAGCTGAAGAGGTGAGCTTAAATATTGAAAATGCTTTTGATAGAATAATTAAACTCAAAGACAAGTTTTTATCCTAATTTACTTATTTTTAGAAACTTTTTAGCCGATATTAGCTTTGATTATATGAAGGCTATGTTTCTTTTAGAAAAGACACTTATGACTCTGCCTTCATTGTTTATTAACTGAGTAGCTAGACTACTTTTGGAGAAACTGCTTCATGAAATTTCGTATTTTAAGTATAGTTTTTTTGTCAGTCTTTACTTTAAGCCTATCCAGCTTTGGCGTGAATCGTTTTTCGCTTTTTACTCAAAAACAATCAGATGCTATTTTTAAAGATTTAACAGGTGCTTTAAATTATTCAAATGCTTCGGGTGCCGAATCTTTAGGAAAGTTTTTTGGTGTACAGGTTGGGGTAGTGGGGGCCTTAGGCACAGCTAAAGAGATAGAAAAACAAGCTCAGACCTATGATCCTAGTTTTGAAATTCCATTTCTTCCTAATTTATACGCTTTTGCCATGGTGACAGGGCCATTTGGAATTGGAGTTGAAGTCGGCTATTTTCCTGAAGTGACCTTATCTGATTTCACTTTTGGGAGCTTCACCATTGGAGGTCGTTGGACAGTGACTGATGTTGTGGAGCTCAGTCGCTTGCGTGTCGCTCTTAAAGCCAACTATTCAAAGACGGATCTTTCCTACTCTAGCGAAGACTCTACAACTAAAGAATCTATGGATATAGGTCTTAAAATTCAAGAGTATGGTGGGATTTTAGGAATAGACCTAGTTTTTGTTGAGCCCTATGTCGGAATCTCCTATATCTTAGCAGAAGGGGATTTTAGTGCTGAAGGAACAAGCTTGAGCCCTCCAGTAGTAAGCGTAACTGCAGATCATAACTCAAAGCTTAAAGGCTTTAAACCTTCTCTAGGCTTGGAGTTTAAGATCCCTGGCCTAAGAATTGGAGCAGAGTGCTCGCATTTTTCTGGAGCTAATCGAATCACTGCCAAATTGGCCATTAAAATTTAGATCTCTACTCAGCGTCACCAAAAAGTTGAGCTTTAGGTAGAGTTGTTCCTTGATTTCTGAGTTTTGCTTTTCTCTTTTTGCCACTTTTTACGTCTTTCATTTTACGACGCACTTTTGTGATTTTTGATGCAGAAGCCATAATAGCTCTCCTTTATATTGATTAGCGAAATTACCAAAGCCCGAGATTAACGTCAATCCCGTGGAGCCATTGTTTTTGAGACATATTCAAGCTTGAGCCTAGATGGACTTTAAGTTTTGGCCCTGTGAAAGAGAGACCCGCATAGATTTTGTGGTGTACCACCTCTAAGTCGTAGCTATAACCTAACCTAAGTGAAAAGAAGGGGTTAATTTGGTTTTCAAAGCCTAATTTAAGCTGAGGCTGTTTATACCCATCGCGCTGTTCTTTGATGTTGATCTCAGTTTTTAACTCAAATGAGGGATTAAAGTTATAACTGAGCCCCAACCGATAAAGCCGAGCTCTCTCTTTGGAGGGCTCATTGATGATTCTAGGTGTTAAGAGTCGATCGGCTGAGACTCCTAAAATCAGAGTTTTATGGATTAAAAACAAAGCTCCGACCTGGGCGTCCCAAGTTTGATCTGAAACTTGATTCCACTTCCCATATTGGGTTTTCACCGAGACACCCAAGCTCATCCATTTTGTAAGGCTTTTTGAAATATTGAGTTGAACATCATGAAGACTTAAATCTTGTTGGCTAGAGTTGAAGTAATGATAGCCTAATCCCCCCTGGATTTTAAATGACTTTGCAATGGAGATATCTTTAAAGTCTTCATCGTCCCGCCCCATACTCCCATCATAAATAGAGGCTCCAAAACGAGTTCCATCTTCGCTTAAAAAATAAGTTCCACCAATCTCAAATTTTGTATTTAAACTCAAGTTGGCCGGGTTAAAGTGCTGAGCCTCAAGAGTATTCATAGAAGCCGCATGGATCTTAGCAGACCCTAAAGAGCGGGCATGAATTAATTCAGAACTCCCGTAGGATTGAACGCAGTTTAGAAAGAAAAAAATTAAAAGAAATAATTTCAAATTGCATCCTTAGGATAAAGAGGTAGGGCCGGCATAAAATAAAAGGAGCTTACTTTAGTTGGAAAACTGTACTAATTTTAAGGGGGATAGGCAGAAAAAACAAATTGAAGTTTAAAATCAATTTTATGACGGATGCTAATGTGACCCAGATCAGAGGATCTGGGTATGAGAAAAGAATAAAAAAACCCCCTAATTTAGAATTAGAGGGTCATTAGTAATGATCAAGATTAAAAACTAGTATAAAAAGGCAAATCCAAAGTTAATGGCAAATGCACTTGTATCAGCAGCAACGACGTCAGTAAAAGCATACTTAATTTCTGAACCAATTCCAACTCTAAAATCTCCACCAACTGGAAAAGTCATAAGGCTAGAAACAAAGAGTCCAACTGGAGTTTTGGATTTCAAAGCTAATGTCGCAATCTCGAGGTCTCCTAAGCCAAATCCAACATAACCACCTACATTTAAGAAATTTTTTGCGCCTTGAATAAATCCATTTTCGTATTTAAAGCTCAGGCCAAAAGGAACATCAATAAAAGCAACAGAAGGGTCATCAGTACCAATAGTATCAAGGATATAGTTTTGGTAACTTAAGCCTGTAAAAACACCAACATTAGGAGCTAAGTAGTAACCAGCATTTAAGCTGCCTTGAAAACCAAAAGAAATATCAGACAATCCACCAACACTTAACCCAGAAATCCCTAAACCCAATTGAGCCCATACATTATAAGGACGTTCAACACTCATTGTGTTTTCAGTCTGAGCATTCTGCGACTCAGCAGCAAAAGAAAAGCTAGAAAACAACATCCCACAAACCACTAAATTTAAAACTAACTTCATCTAAAACTCCTTTGTATTAAAAAATTAATGAAACCATAGTGTTAGAAGTAGATCTATAAGTCAACAGAGGTGATTTGACTGGGCTGGTACGTGTATTGCAGTTGTATTTTAGAAAAAACACACAGGAGTAATCATGGTTCAATTTCTATCAAATTTTATAATTAAAGTCCTTTTAGTAGGTTTATTCGTAGTAGCGGGCTGTCAGACTGAAAAGCAGTCAGATCTGGGTATGGTCGATAAATATAACGATTTAGTGGAAGATTATAACTCTCTGTTGAAGAGAAAAAAGAATATATTAGATGCCACGTATAAATCCAGTAAAGAATTCATTGGCTTTATGAAAGCAACAAAGAGCATGAATAATGTTCTGAGTGTATTTTCTGGAAATGTCGTTAAATATATAGAATTCTCTGATAAAGCTAAAAAACAAAAATATTCTGCTTTAAAAGCTCAGTTTGAACTTGGAGTAGAAAGAATTTCAGATGTTGAGTTGATGCTCATCAATCAGTTTGACGAAATTTATCTTATTGCACCAGAAATCTTTAAAAATGGTCAAGCTCCACTAGATAAATTAAATTTTAAAAGTGGAAATTCTCAGCTCTACGGCGTTGAGGCTCAGCACAGAGTGCTTATGGACATAGTGATCAAGCATTATAATGAAGCCAGTCATAAATCAGTACCCTATGTAACTCCAACAGAAAAAACCAATAAAGCAGTTGCTCAAAAGAGAATCGTACTTGAAGATTCTGAGAAAGTTGCAGCTGGAGCTCGAGATGGCGAGGGTATGTACTTTTCTAAAGGACCTCACTCTAGATTAGTCGTTGCCTCTGAAAAAGACTTCGCAACTCAAGCTGCAAAATTTGGCTTCAGACCTGATATGATTCGAGACAGTCAAAAAATGGCGACCTCAATGAGGGGCGTAGTGGGGATGGCATGCACGGGTAAGCTTGTTCCTGTCCTTAATAATTTAGTTTCTCATATGAAATCTAAAGCCAATCAAAACACAGACGATTTAGAACTTGCTCTTGTTATCGATTATTCAGGATCTATGGATAATAATATTAAAAGCGTGTTAGACCAGTTAGGGGATTTTGTGAAGTCATTAAATAATGTAAAGATAGCAAATCGTGATATAAAAGTGGGAATCGTTACTTTTGGACAAAGACATCAAGAACTCATAGAATTAGCTTTAACCTCAGACAAAACTAAAGTTCAAGCGACTTTAACAAAGCTATTGAGCGAGTTTTATAGCAAAAAACATTCAGAACCCGTTGGAGAAGCCTCATACTATGGTTTAGCTAAAACTGCAGGAATGAATTGGCAATCAAAAAACAGACAAGCCATCGTAATTACTGACGAGCCCTCCTACTCTCTGCAAGTGAGAGACACGGATTATGTCAACTATGTGACCAAAAAAATGTCAGATATAGATGTCTACCCCTTAATGGTAAGGCTCTGTAATTAAAAAAAATAGAGTGCAAATTTTTTAGGGAGATTTTCTAGGACTTTCTTAAGTCCTCGTCTCTCCAAAGACAGAAGCGTTAAACGCCGCGACAGCGCCTATCTTGGGATGTAATATATACACAGGGCACATCCCGAGAAACGTGCTGAGGACGTAAGTGGGCTTTTGTCTTTAGAGATAGGGGTTTAAGAAATTACTAGAAAATCTCCGTAAATAAATCAGACTCCAATTTACTGTTTATAACAAATGCTGACGTAGTGAGGACAATAATTAGGTGTTGTCCCAGCGTCACATTCTGGGTTTGTATCTTGTGCAGGGTCGTAAATCACTTTGAGCAGAGGGTTAGAAAAGTCATAACTCGCATAACACTCATCAAACCCACTTTTAGGAACAATACATTTTTGAGGCAAGTTCACCCACCAGTCACTAGCAGGAAGGGTATTTCTAATTTTTTTAAAGAGATCACTTGAAAAGCTTATTTCTTGTTGAGAAGGAACATAATTAGGGGCAGCTGGGATCACTAAAGTTTGATTCCCAACAGCCATATCAGGGAGCCGCTCACAAGTGAGGCGACCTAGGGGCGTGCCAAGTGTAGGATGAATATTATTAGCTATAAAGGGGCGACTTGCGTCCTGTGGGCGGACTATGGTGAAAATAAGATCGTCACAGTTCCAGCTTTCACTGAGTGCAGTTTGATTTTCTAAATTAATCCCAAGATCAACACTCATCTTTCTTGGCTGGGAAAAAGCTTGGAGAGAGGGGTGACGTTGTTGAAATCTTAAGGTGTAGCCTTTACCAAAAGCACGAGTGGCAGTTAGCGGGTGGGCGTATGAACCCGTGCTATCGATGTATGGAGATTCAACTGTGCGAGTGATTCCAATTCCAGCACTATTAATGCCACTGTCTGGATCCATAAAAGTAAAACTAAGAAAGAGGCTGTTTGCCAATGCCGCTCGAACTGTAAGAGCTTGATTTTCATCTTCGGCAAAGCTTAGGTCGGCATCAAAGCTTTTTCCAGATAAACCGCCAATTCCAGAGATATAGTTAACGGGTTGACCATTATTTTGGAATAGAAACTGAGCCACGTCCGGAGAGCTCAACCTCATAAAGGAGGGGTCAAACATCATAAATCCAATGCTTCGTCCCGCACTGTCATCACTCAAATAATAATCCTGTAGGTTGTTTTGGAATCTTAGGGCCATATTGACTCCAGTTCCCGCGTTTCTTCTATTAGCTTCAAGGTCAAATAACCTTTGGTCTAAGGTATCTGAAGAGACTGAAGCTAGATAGTTTGATTTAAGGCTCACTCCAGAACCTGGGGCATATCCTCCAGCTCTAAAAGTAAAAAGTTTTGAACTGATCTGAGCGACTGTACCTGTGCAAGACATATAAGCGATTTGGTCTACATCAAGATCAAAAGCAAATGGAAGGCTTTGGGCTGAAATATCTTCGTTAATTTGATTCAGGTCTTCAAAATTTGAATTCTGGATTCCACAATTTTGAAATAAAATGAGGAAAGAACTTAAAAGAACAATAAGACCAAAACGAAGAGATTTACCCATATATAGTCTATCGGATTTTTAAGGCCTTAAACTAACCCGTAGCATTTAACTGTTTTAAAATGGGACGTTTAAGACTTGGGCTGGCAAGAGTTTCATCACAATCCAAGGCACAATGGGGGGCGTGGACACTCTTTTTGACTTGGTTGTAAACCGCCCTTTTGAATCCCCTTTGTCCTACTCCTCTGGGGGGCAAGACTTAAAGCTAGGCCAATTTGTAAAGGTGCCTTTAGGTCGTGGGAACAAAGCGACTAAAGCTTTTGTGGTCGCAAAAAGTTTAAAGTCTAATTCCGATTATAAGATTAAAAATATTCTCCCAGTTGATGAAAATAATTTTTGTTTATCTAAGGATTATCTTTTGTGGGCTTCTTGGTTGAGTGAGTATTACCTTCATCCTTTAGGACAAGTAATGGCTCACTTTATTCCTCCTGCAAAAAAAAGTAAAAAAGTGAGTGTAAAAGTTGAACCTCTTAAAAAAGAGTTGAAGATTGAGTACACGCTAGAGCAAAAAAAAGTTCTTTCAGATATATCAATAGATGAAGGGTTTGGGGTGCATTTACTACATGGTGTGACGGGATCTGGAAAGACAGAGATTTATCTAGATTTATTTGAGCAATGCATTGATCAAGGCAAACAAGTTTTGTGCTTGGTGCCGGAGATTTCATTAACTCCTCAGCTTTTTGATCGCTTTGAAACAAGGTTTGGCAAAGGGGCTGTAGCTTGCATTCATTCACAGATGACGCCACGACAAAAAACAAATTTTTGGTGGGAGATGCAAAACGGAAGTAAACAAATTTTATTAGGGGCTCGTTCAGCACTGTTTTGTCCACTAGATCGTTTGGGGCTCATTGTTGTGGACGAAGAGCATGAATCTAGTTTCAAGCAAGATGAAAAATTAAAATATAGCGGTAAAGATTCGGCAATTAAATTAGCTCATATTAAAAATATTCCTATAGTGCTTGGGTCTGCCACTCCTTCTATAGAGTCTTGGAATCGAGCCCAAGAAGGCAAGTATAAGTATCATGAGCTTAAGCAAAAAGCTTATGGGCAAGAGTTCCCAGAAATTAAAATTATAGATTTAAAAAAAGAAAACAAAAACCCAGCCCTACCTTTTTGGATGTCTGAAGCCCTATACGTGGCTCTGAGCAAGCACTTGTCACAAGGGCAGCAAGTGGCTTTATTTTTAAACCGTAGGGGCGTGTCTTCAAGTGTTATCTGTCGCTTATGTGCAGATCAAAAAATGTGTCCCGATTGTGATATCTCGCTGACACTACATGGACATAAATATTTACTTTGTCATTATTGCTCTTACCAAGAGCCTTATAAAACTCATTGTACCTCTTGCGGAGAGGGGAAGTATGAACCCATTGGGCTTGGAACTGAAAAAGTAGAAGAAGACCTTAAGTTATTGTTTCCGGACTATCCTGTGGCTCGAGCCGATCGCGATGAGATTTCCTCACGTAAAGAGATGGAGCAGCTGGTACGAGATTTAGAACATGAAAAATTTAAAATTTTAGTGGGCACACAGATGATCGCTAAGGGCTTGGATTTTTCAAAGCTTTCATTAGTGGCTTTGGTGTTGTCTGATGTGGGTTTGAATGTTCCCGATTTTAGGAGTATGGAAAAAAACTACCAATTGATGGTTCAAATGGCCGGTCGATGTGGGAGAAGAAAAGAGCAAAAAGCAGAAGTTCTCATCCAAACCTTGAATCCAAAGCATCCTTGCCACTCTTTCGTTTTAGCAAGAGATTATATTGGAATGGCTCAAGCTGAGCTTCCTTTGAGAAAGAGTTTTCACTATCCACCTTTTTATAGAGTGGCTTTTGTGCGTATCCAATCTCCAGATCAAAATAAAATTGCAGAACTTTCCGAAAACCTACTTCAAAAATGTTTACAGCTTCAAAGCCAGTTTAAAGCTTATTCAAGTATTGAAATTTTAGGGCCAGCTCCTGCACCAGTTCAAAAAATTAAGAATCAGTATAGATATCTACTTTTACTTAAGTCCCCAAAATCTCAGTTAATTCAAAAATTTTATAAACATCTAAAATCAAATTTAAAGACGTGGTGGCCAGAAAGAGCTAAAATTTCAATTGACATTGATCCAGTATAAGATGAATAAAAAAAAGGGTGTCACATGGACCAGAATCTGAAAAAATACATATTTGTAGGTAGTCATTTAAAAAACTTAATTCAAGCTAAAAAATTAAAAGAGCAAGGGCATTTTATAAGTATTTTAGAACCTCTTCCCGAGGCTGGGGGGCTTTATAAACCCTGGCGTGAAGGTGTAGATTCGTTTTGGGAGAGAAGTCCTAGTACTGAGGAGCTTGGAGCTTTGGATATTTTTGATCGCATTGATTCTCAAGAAATCCAGGGAACTCAGTTTCTCGATGGGAAATTTAAAAACTTCATGAGTTTAGAAAAAGCAGATAATCCATTTGCCCATGATGTGGTTCAATTGATGCTGAGTGAAAAGTTTCTTCAACCCAAACCTTCCTTATCTCAAATGACAGACCAACTATTGGAAGAGCTTGAATCAGACATTCAAAATTTATCCCGAGTGGAACAGCTTGTTTTAGAAGATGACAAAGTCGTTGCCATACAAACTGCTGATGGAGAAAAATTAGATTGCGACGAGCTCATTTGGGGAGGGGCTTTAGAAGAGGCGCTAAGTTTACTGCCTCATGACAGGCTCAATCTAAAAAGTTTAAAAAAAGTAAAACGCCAGCCTTTTACAAGCATTTTAGTCTTAAGCTTCCAGGGGGATTTTAGTTCTTTAAATTACCCAGATAATTATTATCTTCAAAATAAACAAAAGACCCATTGTTTAGGTTATATAGAGCCCCTGCATTCTTTGTGGATGTGTTATCTCTCTGGAGAACTCTCAGCAGATCATGACACCCAGGCTAAGCATGTGAGAGAAATGAAAAAACTCATTTATCGTGCTTTCCCAGAACTTAGAGATAAAACAGAAAAAGAAAAAATCTTCTTCCATCCCGAAGTCCTCCCCACTCAGGACATCAAGGGTTTAAGTACTCTAAAAAATCTAAGCTGGAGCTTCCCCGCTTTTTTATAGGGACTGTGTAAGATTCACATTGGTTTTTGAAGCATGAGATTCAACTGAAGTTGAGCTGTGCGCAGACTCAGCTTTCCCGAGGAGTGACCTTGAGCGGCTTCGATAAGAGTTTAGGCGAGCACAGTTCAAGTCCTTTGAAGCTGAGGCATACAAAATCAATATGAATCTTCCACACAGCCCCTAGACATTGTTTGAGAAGCTTAAATTTAAAGACCTGGATTTTCATCAGAAATGAGCTGTTATCTCACTGACTAGAGATTTAAAGATCACACTCCACACTGAGATTAGAGAGGCCCCATAGATCAAGTGGAGTGAGACTATAGTATA
Source organism: uncultured Bdellovibrionales bacterium (assembly GCA_937936325.1). Classification (GTDB taxonomy): domain Bacteria; phylum Bdellovibrionota; class Bdellovibrionia; order Bdellovibrionales; family UBA1609; genus CALGWV01. The sequence continues at coordinate 23,693 of CALGWV010000068.1, forward strand.
AGATCCTGAATCTAATCTGATGTGAGTGCTCTAAAACCCAAGAAGGCTCGAAAACACCTGATTTTTAAAATGAGAGTTAGCGTGGATTTTGAGTCCTAAGGAGAGACCCAAGCCCTGAAGCCTCGAGCTGAGTGTGCATGGCGAATCGCGAGCGGCGCCATCTCATGATGGTGAGGCTCGGGAGACGACTTGCGGCCACGAAGCGTGCTTCAGGGTTTGGATCTCTCTTCAGGCCTTAAAATCCACACCACTAATGATCCAAGGATTGCTTCAACCCCCAGCCTGTGCTAATTTTCTGAGCAAGGTTTAATTCTATTAAACCATTAACACACCTCAAATATCACTTCTGGTGTGACATTATTATTAAAGTAATAATGTCATTAAAGGCTTTGAAAGAGCCAGTGATTTGGGGGAGGCTAAACTAAGGAGTAACTATGTCTCAAATCTCGATAAAGCAAATGCTAGATGCCGGTTTCCATTACGGTCACCAAATCCAAAGATGGAACCCAAAAATGAAGCCCTATGTTTATGGGCAACGCAGCGGTATCCATATTATAGATCTACAAAAATCACTAGAGTTGGCTAAAGAAGCTGCAGCCTTTGTTCACGAAGTGGGTGCCTCTGGTAAGAAAATGATTTTCGTTGGAACCAAAAAACAAGCTGTAGACACTGTGACGAAGGCCGCCCAAGATGCCGGTCAGTTTTATGTCACAAAAAGATGGTTGGGGGGAATGCTTACTAATTTCTCAACAATCAAAAACAGTATTGACCGTATGAGAAAAATTGAAAAACTCAAAGAAACTGGAGATATTGAATTTTTCTCAAAAAAAGAACGTTCAAAAATTGATAAAGAATATATTCGTCTTCTGGATTTTTTAGATGGAATTCGAGACATGAAAGAAGATCCAGGCTGTGTGTTTGTGATTGATATCAACAAAGAGCACATTGCCGTAGCTGAAGCCAAAAAATTAGGAATCCCTGTTGTGGCTGTCACAGACACAAACACAAACCCTGAGTTAGTAGACTATCCAATCCCTGGAAACGATGATGCCATTAGATCTATTCAAATGATGTGCACAATGGTTTCAGAAGCCTATCAAGCAGGTGCCAAAGAGTGGGAAGAAACTCGCAAGCTTCAAAATAAAGATGAAGAGCAAGAGACTACAACTGTTGAGCTTGAGAAAAAGCCAGCCCCTAAAAAGAAGGCGGCTTCCTCAACCGGTCCGGCCGTAGTCAAAGTCACTAAGAGAAAAATGGTGGCTGCGGGAATGGCTGATGATGTGGAAATTGCAGAAGAACTTGATAAGCAAGAGTCTGCTCCTAAAATAGAAGAAACTGCCGAAGCTGACTCAACAGAAGAAGTGGCTGAAGTTCCTAAAAAATAATTTTTAATTTACGAGGTAAAAAAATGACAATTACTGCAACTGCTGTAAAAGAATTGAGGGAGCTCACAGGAGCTGGAATGTTAGACTGCAAGAAAGCCTTGCAAGAAAACGAAGGCAATTCAGAAAAAGCTGTAGATTGGCTCAGGCAAAAAGGTCTTTCTAAAGCGGCTAAAAAGTCAGCTCGGGCGGCTACAGAAGGCTTAATTTCTTCTTATATTCACGGAGAAGGACGCATCGGGGTATTACTAGAGGTTAACTCTGAGACTGACTTTGTGGCTAGAAACCAAGATTTTAAAGATTTCGTCAACGATATTTCAATGCATATTGCGGCCATGAATCCACAGTTTGTAAACTCTGATGAAGTCACTCCAGAAGTCCTTGAAAAAGAAAAAGCAGTTCTAAAAGCAAAGGCTTTGGAAGAAGGAAAAAAAGAAGAATTCTTAGATAAAATTTTAGTAGGCCAACTTAATAAATGGAAGGCTGAAATTTGTTTAATGGATCAAAAGTATGTGAAAAATCCTGACGTTACGATCACAGAATATCTTACAAATACAATTGCTAAGATTGGTGAGAACCTAGTGATTCGACGTTTTGTAAGATTTGAACTCGGAGATGGTTTAGAGAAAAAACAAGATAACTTTGCTGATGAAGTGGCTCAAGTTGCTGGTTTAAACTAAGAAGTTGATGAAGTACAAAAGGATTTTACTCAAACTTTCTGGTGAAGCCCTAGCGGGGGAAAAAAAATATGGCATTAGCACAGATGTACTCGATGCCATTGCTACTGAAATAAAATTAGTTCATGAGCAAGGCGTGGAGATTGGAATAGTCATTGGAGCTGGAAACATTTTTAGAGGTGTAGCGGCTTCAGCAGAAGGAATGGACCGCGCCAGCTCTGATTATATGGGAATGCTTGCGACATGTATGAATGCTTTGGCTCTTCAAGACGCTTTAGAAAAAAAATCTGTTGAGACACGAGTGCAGTCAGCTATTAAAATGGATCAAGTTTCTGAACTTTATATTCGTCGTAAAGCTATCCGACACTTAGAGAAAAAGCGTATTGTTATTTTTGCTGCGGGTATTGGAAGTCCTTATTTTACTACAGATACAACGGCAGCTCTTAGAGCAATGGAGATCGGAGCAGATGTCCTGCTTAAAGCTACCCGAGTGAAAGGGGTCTACGATAAAGATCCTGAAAAATTCGATGATGCCAAATTTTATGATAATTTAGATTATATCCAGATTTTAAACCAAGGTTTAAAAGTTATGGACTCTACCGCTGTCAGTCTATCTATGGACCATAAGCTTCCCATGATTGTTTTTAACCTTCATGAGACAGGCAACATTGCTAGAATTGTTAATGGCGAAAAGATTGGGACTCATATATCTTAAAAGAGGTCAAAAATGAATATTGATGAACTTTATTTAAAAACAGAAGAAGCCATGGGAAAAGCACTCAGCTCAATGGGAGATGCTTTTAATAAAATCAGAACAGGTCGAGCCCAAATCAATATGCTTGATGGGGTTAAGGTGAATTACTACGGGACACCGACCGCATTGAACCAAGTGGCTTCTGTCACAACACCTGACGCTAGGTCTTTTTTAATCTCTCCTTGGGAAGCTGCAATTTTAAAAGACATTCAAACGGCCCTAGTTAAAGCAGATTTAGGGATGACTCCTCAAAATGATGGAAAAATCATACGTCTTAAAGTGCCAGAACTCACTCAAGAGCGAAGAAAAGATTTAGTTAAAAGCATGAAAAAAACCTCAGAAGATGCTCGTATTAAAGTGCGTCAGGCTCGTAAAGATGCCAACGAAGCTATCAAACAGTTAGAGAAAAAGAAGGAGATTGGTGAGGATGATATGCACAAATGGATGGACAAAATCCAAGAGCTGACTGATGCCAATGTCAAAAAAGTAGATGAAGCCACTCAAGAAAAAGAAAAAGATCTTTTAAAGGTTTAATGTGAAATTTCCATCTCATATTGGACTTATTATGGATGGAAATGGGCGTTGGGCCCAGGAAAGAAATCTGCGTCGGCATAAAGGGCATATTGAAGGCTGTGAAACAGTAAAGAAAATTGTAAACTCAGCACACAACAAGGAAATTGCCTATTTAACCTTGTTTGCATTCTCTTCAGAAAATTGGAAACGTCCTGGTTTTGAAGTTCGATTCTTAATGCAGCTTTTAGAACGTTATCTCGTCGATTATGGAGAAGAGCTGCATCAAAAAAATATTTGTTTGAAGACCATAGGACAAATCGAGGCCTTTCCTCGAGCTGTGCAAAAAAACCTTAAAATTCTTAAAGAAAAAACCCAGAATAATACGGGATTGATTCTCACATTTGCATTAAATTTTGGCGGCCGCCAAGAAATTTTTAATGCAGTGAAGAAACTGATCAAAGGAATAGGTTTATCTCAAAAATTTGAGGATGAACTGAATTCAAAAGACTTTGAAAGTTTTCTAGAGTCTTCTTATCTACCAGATATGGACCTGATGATTCGTACGAGTGGGGAGCAGCGGCTATCAAATTTTCTTCTCTGGAAAATGGCTTATACGGAGCTTTATTTTAGCCCAAAATACTGGCCAGACTTCAGTGAAAATGATTTTATAGAAGCCATTCATTGGTATCAGACTCGACAAAGAAAGTTTGGTGGGTTGGACCTTAAATCCACAAATCCATCCCCAACAAAGCTTTAGTCTAATTCAATTCAGTAGACCCAGGCATGAGGGCAAGTCATAATAAGGATTATGAATCTTGTTGTTCGACTTTTATCATCAGTAGGTTTACTTATAGGTCTTTGGTTGCTCACTGTGATTGCCCCAGAGCATGGACTGCCCTATGCCATTTTAGTTGTGGCAGGTCTTATGGGCTATGAGTACCTTAGGATTAATAAAATTCCTGAAAATTTGCAGGTCTTTTTTCTTGTAGTTTTACTTGTGTCCTTAAATTTAGTTACAGACGAAATTCCAATTCTGGGGATTTTATCTGTTCAGTGGATTTTGTTTTTAGTTTATAGCTTGTTTTATTTAAGGTTGAATTCATCGCAAATTGTGGAGCAAGCTCAGCAATCTATCATCTTTAGTTGTTTTTTCTTTCTAATGCCTGCCATTATGATCCATTCGGTCCATATCGCTCAAAGTATTTCTTTTGTGATTTGTGCTATTTTTATTGTTTTTGGTGTGGATGTGTTTTCGTACCTTGCAGGGCTTGTTCTTGGAGGTCGCTTTTTTGATGCCAAGCCCTTCCCCGGAGTGTCCCCGAATAAGACTTACGAAGGACTCCTTGGAGGAGTTGTGTGGATACTCTTATCCTCTTTGTTTTTACTTTTCTATACTGAGTCTTATCTCTTTTTTGGGCTGAATCTGCTATTTTATTTTACAGCCGTAAGTGGAGATTTGCTGGAGTCTGCTTTTAAGCGGCACCATGTGGTCAAAGATAGCAGTAGCCTCATTCCTGGTCATGGTGGATTTATGGATAGATTTGATTCACTTATGTTGTCAACACCTGTAATTTATTTAATGAGCATGTTTTTATCTCCGCGAATTTTTGAACCGATTATAGACTTATTACCCAAAGGTTATATATGAGTTTTCTAACTGAAGCTCCACAGTATGTGGGCGCGTTTTTTCTTTTATTAGGTGTTTTGATTTTTCTTCATGAGTGGGGTCATTATGCTATGGCTCGTTTTTTTGGAGTTAAAGTGGAAACCTTTAGTATAGGTTTTGGAAAGAAGCTTTTGTCTAAAAAAATAGGTGACACAGACTTCAGCCTTTCTCTCATCCCACTCGGTGGTTACGTGAAAATGTACGGTGATCAAATTAAAGATGAGATTCCAGAAGATCAAAAACATTTATCTTTTGCTCATAAGAAAGTTTGGCAAAGAATGGCCGTGGTTTTAGCAGGCCCTTTAATGAACTTATTTGTCGCTATTTGTCTTTTCTCTTTTATTGGTCTTTTTGGGCCTGAGCAACAAAAACCAGTAGTGGGTACAATTGATTCTACCTCAGTTGCTTATGAAAATTGGGGTTTTAGAGAAGGGGATCTTGTTACTGGGTTAAATGATCAAAAAGTAAAAAGTTGGGAAGACTTTGTCGAGGCTTTTGAAAGTCTAAATCCGGGAGAGCACAGTGTTCAAGTCCTTCGGGCGGGAACCGAGATGAACCTTAAAGGGGCATTGGCTCAAACCGATCTTGATAAAGTCAGTCCTATAAATCCTTATCCACCTATCGGGGGCTTATCGAACCTGATTATGGCTGCAAGTGTTGGGGTCCTTCCAGAAAGTGAGGCTGCACTTAGTGGAATAAAAAATTTAAGTTTTATTAAAAAAGTCAGTGGAACAGAAGTTAATAGTTTTTCTGAACTCAAAAAACAAGTAGACCAAAATTTAAAAAACGGTCAAGGTATTATTCTTGAAACTGAAAAACAAGAATATGTATTTAAGGGTTTAAAAGAATTCAAAGATTTAGGTTTAGAAACACTTGAGCTTTATGTTGGCCAAGTTCAAAGTTCCTCTCCAGCGAAAGTGGCTGGTCTTCTACGTGGTGATAGACTTGTTCAGATTTCTGGAAATTTTTTAAACTCTTGGAGTGATGTTTTAGAAAATGTAAAAGACTTCAATCCCGAAAATGACAAACCTTTAAGTTTTACTATATTAAGAGAAGGTAAACAAAAAGAATTTACAATCACACCTGAAATTAAAAATCTTGTAGGTAGGCAAGGACAAGATGTTCAACGAGCGATCATAGGCGTTGTCCCAGGGCTTACTTACCAGGCACCTCAGCGCATAAGGGTTCCTCAAGGGGGGCTGTTCGGATCTATTAAATATGGAGTCTATCAGTCGTATAAATGGTCTAAGATGACTTTTGAGTTTATTGGAAAACTTATTTTTCAAAAAGTGTCTCATAAAAACCTCAGCGGTATTTTGACCATCGGTCAGGTCGCCAAGGAGAGCTTAAACCTTGGATTTTTAATGTTCCTCAATGTGATGGCTGTAATTTCTATTAACTTATTTGTTTTAAACTTGTTGCCTATACCTGTACTAGATGGCGGTCATCTCGTATTTTACATCATTGAAGCTGTCAAAGGCTCGCCACTAAGTCCAAGAAAAATGGAATTCTTTTTGGTTATAGGTTTTGTGCTTCTTTTGTCATTGATGTTTTTAACTATTTATAACGATGTGATACGCATTTTTTTCTCAGGTTGGTAAATGGAGCAGCAACAGACTGTATTATCTCTAGATACGTCTACAAGTAGGGCTTCGATCTCAATAGGTTTTGAAGGTTCAAAAAAAATACAGACCTTGATCTGGGAGAAACAACGCTCCCATTCAGAAGAACTCTTTCATCAGCTAAGGAAAGTGCTAAATGAAACAAATACAAAACTGAGTGATATAAAAAAAATTCTTGTCACTCGAGGGCCTGGGCGTTTTACCGGGGTACGAATTGGAACCTCTTTTGTGAAAGCTTTTGCTTATAAAGATAATCTGGAAATTTTAGCGACTCACTCTTTATTGGGACATTATTTAAATTTTTCAGAAAAAAATAAATTCTCGCACTATTTAGTACTCAGACGTTCTATACAAGGCTTTTATTTCGTTTTAGAAATAAAGCAACAGGGAGTGAAAACTCAAACCAGAGCTTTTGAGAAGAGTGTTAAAGCAGCTGAATTATTAGATTTTTTATCAAATAGAACTTTACTTCTTGTCGAAGATGATCAGGACTTGGCTTCTTTGAAGGAAGCCCTCGGAGAAGTTCAATTCGGGATATCAAACTCATTTCCACACTCAGAAGTTTTACTCCAACACTACTTTGAAAAACTAAATTCAGATTTATTTAATAAATATGACTTTCTAAGCCTAAGTCCCCTTTACTTAAGAGCCTCTCAAGCCGAAATAGTATATAGATCATCAAAATAGAGAGAAAATGAGAGAAAGACTTCAGAAAACTAAACATACTTTTGCTATCGGCAGTGGAAAAGGAGGCGTAGGAAAGTCATTATTGAGTTCTAACTTTGGAATTCATTGCTCTAAAAAGGCTTATAAAACCTTGATCATTGATATGGATCTCGGAGGGGCCAACCTTCATACCTATCTGGACTTTCGACCTACACCTACACGTATTGATCTTTGGAATCCGAGAGAGCCGGAGTCCATTTTAAAAACAATTTCTTCAACAGCTTTTCCTGGTTTAGATATTATTGTGGGTTCAGATGAGCTCCTAGCGAGTCAGATTGAATCAGCAAGTATTGAGTTGTTAGTTTATGAGATAATGAAATTAGACTATGAAGTTATAATTTTTGATCTAGGAGCTGGGGTTGGACCAGAAACATTAATTCCTTTCTGTGCCGTAGACACACCTGTTTTGCTCAGCACACCGGAAGATACAAGTATTGAAAATGCGTACTTTCTGCTTAAAAAAGCCTTTCATTTTAAATTAAGACAGGTTTCAAAGGAGCTTGGTTATGAACAAGGTATACAAGAGATCATAAATAAGCCTTTAAAGAAGTTCTCTACCCCTTCTGATTTGTTAAAATATATAGGTGGAAGTGAGCAGTTTCCAGGGTTTAACTCTAAGATGAAAGAGCTCAGTCCAGGGATTTTACTAAATCAGGTGCGGAGTTTTAATGAGGAGTCTATTGGTCCATCTATGGCTCAAGTCTGTCGCCATTATTTTGGTCTGGATATAATTTCAGTAGGTTTAATACAATATGATTCATCCATGTGGGTGGCTTCTCGAAAAAATAAATCAAAAATGATGAATTACCTGGATTTAAAATTTTGTGGACAAATGTCTAGTGTTTTCCAAAATCTTTTGAAATCTGTGACCTTTAACCCACAAAGAAATAAAATCAGAGCATGAGCCAAACATTTGACGAACTTGATTACTACGAAATTCTTGAACTGCATCCCAATTCTAGTTACCAAGAAGTAGAAGAGGCCTATCAGTTGGCTAAAAAGTCATTTCACCCTCAAAGCTCAGCACTTTATGGGATATTAGCGCAAGATCAAGCTCAAGACTTTTATAAAACGATTGAAGAAGCTTATCATACATTGATACAGCCCCGAAGGCGCCAAGAGTACGATCAAATATTACGTCGCACTGACGCTAATGAAGCCCGCTTGCTGACAAACCAAAAATTGGGAGCAACTCAATTAAAGTCTGTTCCTCAAATAAAAAATGAAATTCCAAATTGGGCTCTCGAGGAAGAGAGCTTTTCTGGTGCCTTTTTTCAAAAACTAAGACATCATAAAGGGCTCACGCTTGAAGATATAAGCCATAAGCTTAAAATAAAAAAAAGTTATATTCTCGCCATTGAATCTGAAGATTTTGAATCCTTGCCCTCAGCAGTTTATGTCAGGGGATATGTGAAGAGCATTGCCTCAATTTTAGGCTTAGATTCTGAGAAAGCAGCGAATCAATTCATGACCCACTATAAATAAAGTGATGAAGTCATTCCATGTTAAAATTTGAATATCTTAATGAAAATAAAAAAAGACTAGATCATTTTTTGGACGAGCAAATCAAAGATGTGACAAGGTCTCAAATTCAAAAATTAATTAAGACCTCAAAAGTTTGGGTAAATGAAAAAAACGAGAAATCCTCTTATACATTAGAGCTTGGTGATCAGGTCGAAGTTGATCTGGAAGATCATAAAACTCAGGCTGAGCTTTATCCGGTAGATTTAAAACTCAGAGTTCTATTTGAAGACGAATATTTAGCTGTAATATTTAAGCCACATAATCTAAGTGTTCATCCAGGCAACGGCCCCGAACAGGTGACACTGGCCCATGGGCTTTTGCATCAGTTTAGTTCCCTCAGTACAGGCTTCAAGCCGGACCGACCAGGTTTGGTACATAGGTTAGATAAGGACACAGAAGGTCTGCTTGTCGTTGCAAAAACAGATGAAGTCCAAGAGGGACTAAAATTGCAATTCCAAAGCCGACAAGCAGGGCGAACCTACTTAGCCTTAGCTTGGGGTGATCCTAAAAACTCAAAAGGAAGTTTTGAAACTCACCTTTCAAGGCATCCGAGGCAGAGGTTAAAGAGAGCTTCAGTAGATATCGAAAAGTATCCCAAGGCTAAAAAGGCAATCACTCATTATGACGTGTTGGCTCACGGACCAGTGAGTCTTTGGAATTTAAAGTTAGAAACTGGTCGCACTCACCAAATTCGTGTGCACTTATCGGAGAATTTATACCCCATTGTTAATGATACTTTGTATGGGCCCCAAAACACCTCCCATTTAAAAGGGGAAATGAAAGCTCTGACTAAAAAATTAGGTCGTATATGTTTGATTGCTTATAAGCTAGAATTTGTTCATCCTAAAACTCAAAAGCCAATAAAAATAGATTTAGAACTGCCTCCTTACTGGAAAGGAGTTCTGAAAAAATTAAAACCCCAATTTAGGTTTGTATATGATGATGAATTTAATAAACTCTTTTAAAAGTCGAAAAATTTCATTTATTTTGATTGGAGTTTTTATACTCAGTGCTTTTGCCGTGAGAGCCTTTCATAATTATAAAAAACTTTCAGGCTATGAAAGCACTGCAGAGCTCTTATTATCTGACTTTGACGGCATGAATGTCAGCATCTCAAAGCTCAAATCCGCCTCAGACTTAATTTTAAAATTCAGATACCAGCATTTTGAGAAAAAAAATCAAATTAAAGAAAAAGAGTTTTTCTTCCCCGAAAGTGTGAGTATCCTTGTTCAAATTCAAGATCAAAAAACAAACCTCTTTGTGGTGCCAAATAGAGACGTTGCTGAAACCAGGATATACAGCAGCTTATATATAAAGGGCCAACCCAGAATGGCCGTCTTTAAGTACAGCCCAGCCCAAAAAGAATTTTTCCTCGAGAAGTAAAATGAAAAGCATTGTCAAAATTCAGCCTGATCATTCTTATAGAAAGTAGAGCTTAGTTAGATGAAATAAATTAGGACAGTCTAAGTCTGTTCAGTACAAGATACATTTTAACAGGTAAAGTGCGTCTTATCCTCCTATTGATTTGAATGCTTTAATAAGAGCCTTTAAATTAGGTTTGCCCTCAATTAGAGGTAAAGTCATATAATCCAACTCAAATCCGACTTAAGAGACGCTAGCTTGAGTTAAAAGAGTGTTTTTTATCTGACAAAAATGTATACTAGGCGCAATTCAATTTCCTTATATTCTATAGAGGTATTTATGCTTAAGTTAAAACTAGCTCCCCTTTTTTTGCTATTTCTTTTGGCATCTTGTGACTCTGGTCGCAATCCAATTAGCTTTCAAGGTGCGGGTTCTTGTGTGGGAGACGATACAGATTATTCTTCCTCTCTTTTTGAGGATTATGAAAATCGTGAGTTATTAACTCCAAAAAAGCTGAAGAAAGCTGCCTATCAGATCTTGGGACAGGATCTAGTTTTGTCTTCTGTGGAAGTGCATATTGATAAGCCCAGTTTTGCTTTAGAACTGCAGTCTCAAAATATAAATGAAAAAGAAATCAAAGAAGTTTTTGTTGAGAATCCTGCCCCTGTGGGCGCTGCCTCTTCTAGAGTGTTTGAGACTCCAGTAGTGACAGAGAATACTTTAAGTACAGTTGCCAACGAAGTTCCAGATCATCTCAAAAAACTAGCCCTAAATAAAAAGTGTTTACATAATCTCACTCCAGAAACCAAGCTCAGCTCTAGCTTTCAAGTACCGATAGGAGCTGCGCTTAAAGACGATGGGAACATCCAATTCTCAGATGAGGGTTTGAGCTATAATATTAAAATAGGACCTGAACTAGAGAATATTTTCGAATCTCAAGTCAGTTTAGGCACTCAGTCTAAGCCATTCGATCTAGATAAGCTCAAATTTGAAATTTTAATAGAAGAAGCAAAAAGACATCAAACCATTCAAAGAACACTCACCCAAGAAGAATTGAAAATTGTAAATTTTGATCCAAATGTTATAGGTATTGAAGAAAAAGAAAGGTTTAAAGCTTTAAAAGCATCGGTTCCTACAGAGAAAGATATAGAAAGCATATTCAAAAATATTATAATTAATTTCTTATATCTTGATGAAGAACAAAACAGCCTCATTAAATTACGCTACAAAATTCAAAGTAGTATCTCCAACGATAAATAAAAAGGTGAACCCGTGAAATATGTTTATCAAGATAAAGGCAACATTTAGTAAATTACATTTTGCTGAGCAAGTTTTCAGGCAAGCAGGTATAGCTCGGTAATTGGGGCGAGTTTAAATCTAAACTTAAGTTAAGTGTAATGCTTACAAAATTCAGAGGCACTTCATCACCTTCATTTTGGTCATTGAGCAGTTGATCTATATAAGTTAACTCAGGATTAGAGCTGTTAGGAAATTCATCAATAATCTTAGGGAAGGCGATGAAACCAAAAACCGTATCAGGGCTTTTTTTAAAGAGCTTACGTCTAAGATTCCTTAATCCACAATAATAATCAGTTTTAGAGAGGTGTTTGCAAGCATTTCTGACATCTAAAGGAGAGGAGAACATATACGTTATTTTCCCAAAATCTTAGGGCTTTTTTTTATTGCTTGAGGTCTCGCCAGGATTTGCCTTTACGGGCTTTGGCGTTGATTTGGTAGTTTTGCACTGCTTTTAGATGATCTTTGTAATTTGTGGTGAAGACATGGGTGCCATTGTTTTTGCTGACAAAAAATAAGTTCTTTGACGAGTTGGGTTTCATCGCGGCAAGTAAAGCCTCTTTGCCTGGATTGGCTATAGGGCCTTTGGGCAGTCCAAAAATGGTGTAGGTGTTAAACTCATTTGGGGCTCTCAAGTCTTTTCTTGTAATATTTTTTTTCATTGTTCCAGTTAAGTCCAAAATACCATAGAGCACTGTGGGATCTGTTTCCAATCGCATGCGTTTGTTGAGACGGTTGTGAAATACAGAAGATATTTCAGGACGTTCAAAAGCCGCACCAGTTTCTTTTTCGATAATACTGGCTAATATCACTAGATCTTCTCGGGGCCAAGATTTTGTATTCTGACTTTTAACTTCATTAAAGACAGTTAAAAATTGATTCACCATAGTTTCTAAATAGACTTTTGGAGTTTTTGATTTTTGAAAGTGATAAGTGTCTGGGAATAAGTACCCCTCGATGGTGTAGGCCGGCTCCCCTAAGGTTTTTTTAATCCATTCGGAGTCTTTCATGATTTTTAAAAACTCATTTTTTTTCCCAAGTTCAGCTGACTCAAGAATCTCAGCCACTTCATACATATTTTTACCTTCAGGGACCGTGACCTTAATGAGTATGGTTTGGCCGGTTTGAATCATTTTGAAAAAAGCATTTAAACTTTGATTGGGTTTGATTTCGTAAAATCCGGGTTTAATGTTTTTATGAACTCCTTTAAGGCGTGTCCAAATTTTTATAAAACTAGAGCGAAAGTTAAGGCTTGGGCTTTGGCCCTTGAGTTGATTCAGTACGGAGTTGAGGGATTGGCCTTTTTTGATTTCAAATTCAATCTTGTTATTTGAAGTATGTATAACTTCATTTAAAAAATATTTTGAAAAAAAAATCCCGGTAAAATAACCAAGACATCCCACAAAGATCAAAAGAAGAAGAATTTTTTTTAACATAATGACTCTTGTTTTTATTTTAAATGGCAACTTTAAGTAGTTTTATATTCATCAAGGAAACTCAATTCCTGGGTAAAGTTTGTCAGGGTTGAAGCTTGTTGGATCTTCGAGTGATGCCATAGGGTGAGAGCAATAATAAACTGCAAAGTGACCCGAGGGGTGTCCATTGCCCGATTTTTTAACACCTCCGAAGGGCAGCTTTGAACTTGCGCCGTTGGTGGTTCTATTCCAATTAAGTAGTCCTACATCCAGCTGATCTACTGCTTCATGGTAAAGATTTTCTTGTGCTGTGAATATAGAAGCTGAGAGGCCGTAGTCCGTAGAGTTAATCTGGCTCAGAGCTTGATCAAAGTCAGAGACTTTGTGAATCACCACATTAGGGGCAAAAATTTCTGTCTTTTCAAATAAAGATTCTGGATTAAACTTTGAGGCCAGGTTTATGCTAGGAGTCACGTAGCACCCGTTAAAACCTGTGGACTCTAGCTTTTTACCTCTCATTAGGGATTCATAGCCTTCACGTTTGGCAATTTCTTGAAAGCGAATATAGCGATCCACGGAGTCGCTGTCTATCAGACTTCCCATAAATGAGTCTGTTTTCCAATGTCCAATTTTTAATTTTTTTGCAGCAGCATAAAAGCCATCGACAAAAGCATCATAAATTTGAGCGTGGACAAATATACGGCTTGTGCAAGAGCACCTTTGTCCAGCAGAAAGGTAGCTTCCTATGAGAGTGTCGTAAATAGACTTTTTTAAATCTGCATCTTCCCAAATTAAAGTGGAGTTTTTTCCACCCATTTCTAAGGCGAGGGATTTCCAATAGTGGGTGATTGTGTCCTGTTTAATTTTAAGGCCCACATTGTATGAGCCAGTAAATAATACGCCGTGGATATTTTCGTGTTTTACAAGTTTTGATCCTACATCAGCCCCACCTTGGACCAAGTTAAAAACACCGGCAGGCAGTTCTGCTTTTTGAAAAAGCTCAGCTAAAAGTTGACCTGTTGCAGGAGTTTTATCTGAAGGTTTAAAAACAATTGTATTGCCTAATAAAAGGGCCGGGATGATATGTCCATTGGGTAAATGCGCCGGAAAGTTAAAAGGCCCAACCACTGCTAGAACACCTTTAGGTTTGTGTCTGATAACCCCCTCAACTTCAGGCATGATGTTTTCAATTCGCTCTTCTTTGACCAGTTCATAAGAGTGATTGAGTGTGATATCGATCTTACCCACTAGGGCTTTAGCCTCAGTCTTTGTCTCCCAAAGAGGTTTGCCAGTTTCGCGACTGATAGTTTCAGCAATAAGCTCTTGGTGAGCCAGGTAGACTTCTTTGAGGCGATGAAGAGCTGACTTTCTATCTTGCAAAGAGAGCTTCTTCCACTTTTTTTGGGCATCAAAGGCCGCCTGACAAGCTAGATCAACATGGTCTACTGAGCTGCTTAAGCTCATCACTTCATCGCTGCTATCGGCAGGGCTAGTCTTAGTCCAGCTGTTTTCGAAATCCTTAGATGTTTGAAACTGATTGTTAATAAAAGAGCCTTTATACTTTTTAGGTTCCATGTTGATCTCCAAAGAAAATAATAAATTTTATTTATCTTAAAAAATGAAGAAAGACTTTAAAAATTAAGCATTTTTCATTTCTAGAATAGTTTTTTCTAAAATAGTTCCAGCACGTTCAATATCTTCATCAGTCAAAACTGCTGGTAGAAGGAATCTGAGTTTGAAGGGGCCTCGTCCACACCCAAAGCACATTAAACCATTTTCAAAAAGTTTTTTGGCTAAGGCTATCATCGTGGGCTTTGTGCCATCTAATGGAATAACAGCCACCATAAGTCCCAACCCGGCAGCATCTCTGAGTAAACCTTTGCAACTGGTCGTGTTTAAACGATTGAGCATAGCGATAAATTTTTTGTGGATTTGATTAATCTTTCCCTCAGCACCCATATAATCGTTTTGATCTAGTTCATTAAGTACAGTCAATGCTGAAGCTAAAGCCACACTTGATCCGGCAAATGTTCCGCTGACTAAGCCGGGTTTAGGGTTGAGTTCTGGTGTATAGATTGTGGCTGCTGTCTGTAAACTTTTAGCGACAGTGCAGATGTCCACATACTCAGAGAGACATAAAGTTTCAAAAGCAAAAAAGTGACCTGTTCTGCAAAAAGTTTGAACCTCATCAAACCAAACTGGAATGCCGCTAGATTTGCAAAGCTCTAACATTGGCACGAAGAATTCCCTTGGGGCCACATTGTATCCCCCTTCTCCTTGCATGGGCTCAAAAGTAAAACAGCTGATGTCCCCCTTGTGTTTTTCAAGATGAGACTTGAAAATTTCAAGAGACTTTTTAGAGCTTTCTGGGTCTGCTGAATCATAAAATGGAACTCTTAAGACTTCGTTGTAATCGGGCTGACCTTGTTTAAATGCGAGGTTGTCCGTAATCTCAGCCATCATGGTGGATCTGCCTGCAAAAGCATTGTCCATGGCAATAATGTGTCGAGCCCCATTTGTTTTCTGTCTTGCAATTTTTAAAGCAATTTCTCCAGACATAGAACCGGATGTTGTTAACCAAGCATGTTTTAATTTGGAGTTTCTAGATGCGATTTCAGTGATTTTTTCTAAAAGCAGAGTGTATTCTTTATTGGGTTGTAGGTTTCCTTGAACAACCACATCAGACAAAGCTGCAGTGAGAGACGCTTTTTGAAGCTTAGGGTGGGAGTGTCCTAAGATATGCACACCAATTCCATTTATGAGATCCAGTTTTACACTGCCGTCGGTTAATTCTACATAGCAACCATAGCCATTGCCTGTGCCTACATAAGGGTAAAAGAGAGGTCTGCCACGTGATTCCCCTGCTCGTTGTACCCAATCGGCACCACTTTCTTTTTGGGTTGGTTGTTGAATTTGACCCAAGTGAGCACTTTTCTTTTGTGTCTCTGCTACCAGTTCATCGATATGTTGATGGATGTCCACATAAGCCCCTTTTAAATTATAAAAAATTTATTTTTAACTTCCAAAAGTATAGCTTAAAATAAACAAAAACGTAAAACACGTGATAAACTGATCACACATCGTGGTTTGATATTACGGATTTTAATTTTATGCAAATGACTTCAACTTTTCTTAGAAGCTCTTTTATTTGAAAAAAAGCCCACTTACGGCCGCAGAGCGTCTCCCGGAATGCGCTATGATTACATAGCTCACCCGGGATACGCACTGTCGCGTCGCTCAATGCTTTTTGTTCAAATAAAAGAGCTTCTAAGAAAAGTTGAAATCATTTGCATAAAATTAGAATTCGTAAAATAAGTAAATGATGGATATTAAGGAGATGATTTTGATTAAATATTTTTTATTTGGTTTCATGAGCCTTTTTTGTTTGGAGTTAGCCGTTGGTGCTGAACAGAGTGGTAAGCTGGAAAATTGGAATAAAATGGTGCAGTCCATTCAAGAATCTAATTGGCCTCAGGCCTTATTTGAAATTCAAAACCTGGACCAAAAGCAAATCTTGAGTTTTGAGCTCGCACAATCTAAAAAGTACATTTATGACAAGCTTTCTACACAACCTTACTCAAAATCACTGGGTATAAAGCTGCTTCAAAAAATACCTTGGGCTATTTTTGGTCTTTTAGCCCTCTTGGGTGTTTGTGTTTTTTATGTTTTTTCCCTAAAAAATCAAAAATTTTCTCCTAAGAAAGCCGCTTTGGTTTTAGGTGGGTATTTCACTCTATTAGGAGCTGTATTATTTTTTAAAGTCCAGATTCAAAGCTCCATATGGGGGATTGTAAAATCTGAGTCTTATGTGAGATCTGGTCCAGATGAGAATCTCAGTGTCTGGGCTAATTTGCCCCTTGGAAGCGAGGTTCAGCTGCTGAAATCAAATCCTGGGGCAAGTTGGCTCTATGTCCAGGCCTGGACACCTGAATCTGTGAGGGGCTGGGTAGAAAAAGACAAGCTCCTTTTTGACGGATTCCATCTATCACCATAGTATACATTGGATGGCTCTAATAAAGGCTGGTTTTTTATGTTCCAATTCTTAGTTTCAATCACGTTATTTTTTAGTATGACATCCAGTTATGCCGCTTTATCAGCACGAGATGCTTATGAATCTGCTGTCAGTGAGAGTTCAAGATCCCGTCCACAAGAGTCTGTGGCTTTGTTTCAGTCATTAAGGCAGAACTTTCCTTATTCAAGTTATGCAGAAAAAGCTTTATTAGACATCAGCAATATATATTTTGAAAATCGTGACTGGGTGCAAGCTCAATATAATTATCAATTGTTTACTGAGCTCTACCCGAAAAACCCCTTGGCGGTGGATGCTTTTTACAAGTGGGCCCAAAGTATCGAGAAACAAGTTCCCAGTTTAAATGCTCGTGACCTGGGAACAGCTCGTGAAGCTTTAACGGCCTACAAAACCAATTTAGTGAAGTTTCCTAAAACTAAGTATAAAAAAGAAATTTATAAAAGTATGAAAAAGCTGGCTATTTTAATTCAGTCTAAAGAGCTTTATGTTGCTGAATATTACTTGGGGCAAAAAAAATATGACAGTTCGATGAGGCGCATGTCGCGCTTTATTGATGACTATCCGAACTCACCTCTTTTGGAAAAAGCAGTATGGGTGGCATATCAGTCGAGTTTGGGGCGAAAAGATGATTTTTCAGCAAAGCAATACAAAGAGCAGCTTAAGAAAATGAAATCCAAGTATATAGATGAGACTGTGACTCTATGAATCTAATGGATCAAATTAAAAGTTTATTTCAAGAAGGAGATTATAAAAAATCCCTAGTCTTGATACAAAAGGCTTTGGTTCAAGGGCGTGGAGATGCAGATTTATTTTATATGTTGGGCACAGTTCTGTTTGATAAAGGAGACTTTTTAAGAGCCATAAAAGCTTTTAAAAAAGCATTAACTTATGATTCAAATCATATCGACTCTTGTATTGGCCTTAGCATTTTATACAATGATCTTGGAAAGTATGAATTGGGGCAAAAGATCTTTGAAAAAGCGGAAAAGCTCAGAGCCCAAAAGAAGAGTAGTTCATTTCAAGCGAAGGCTCCAAAGGCCAAAGTCACTCCTAAATCCTCATCAATACCAGATTTATTTGAAGAATTAGAAAATCAACTTGTTAAAGAGTCCCATTACAACTTAGCCTCTGAAATCAAGAGGCAAGCAGAGCATTACAAAAGGATAAACTATGAAGCAGATGTTAGGAGATATGGTTCCGTTTTTGAGCCAAGATGAAATTCAAAAAATCGTACACAAGCTTGCCATGGAAATCACTGAAGATTATTTCGGACAAGAGCTGATTTTGGTGTGTCCTTTAAGAGGCTCTTTCATGTTTCTTGCCGATCTTTGTCGCAAAATTGACAACCCTCTGCTCAAAGTCCAATTTTTACAGGCCAAATCCCTTGGGCAGTCTATGAGGGTTCTTAAAGATATCAATATGGATATTGCTGGGAAAGCCGTTCTCATAGTAGAAGAAATCGTTGACGAGGGGCGCACCCTGAATTACCTCAAAAACCACCTGGCTGCCTGTCATCCCCTCTCTATAAGGGTGGCCACGCTATTAGATAAGCCTGCGCGAAGAGCTGTAGCACTCCGCCCAGACTATGTAGGTCAAACCATAGATGATCGATACGTGATTGGATACGGTATGGACAGTGACGGTTTAGGGCGAAATTACCCAGATATCTACAACTTTATGCAATAATAACAGAGATTGGTGAAACAGAGTGTGCTCGGTAGACCTATGCTCTAGTTATGAGCTTTATTACGCAACTAGACTACACATTATTTGTAAACCTAAATATCAACAGAGTCCTCAAGAATTTAAGGAGTTTGATCATGAAAACATTGCTTTTTACCTTGTTTTTTATAAGCAGCACAGTTAACGCAGTAGATTGTCTAAAAGATAAAGAGATTCCTGATCATGGAGAGGCACTTTTATATTTTTTTCTACTTCATAAAGATAGATCCAAGTGTAATGATGCTGAGCTTAAGTCAATGTTTGTATGCATGAACACTGACTTGAGGGACAAAAATTCAATTTTAGTTCAAAAAGAGAATTTGTATGACGCCAAAAAAGAAGGTTATTCTCTTTGTCATAATGTTAAA
>CALGWV010000069.1 GCA_937936325.1 uncultured Bdellovibrionales bacterium
TGTGAGTGCCATACTAATAGAAACTGATGAAAGCTGGAAATCCAGGAGGTACGTTAACCCTTACCATCTTAAAAAACAATAAATTTTATTTATTATGATGGATATTGACTTTCGAATTTACAGAAAGAAATGGACGCTAGCGTTCATGACTTTAAAACTCAAGGAGATAGGTATGTTTAGAAAAGTAATTTTAATGATATTATTAGTTTTTTCTGCCCAAGCCAGCTTTGGCTCTAAGAAATCTAGCTCAACTTCTTGCACTTTTATCGTCCAAGAAGAGTTAAAGGTGAGTGAGTTAAATATTAACACTGGCGCCGAAATAGAAAATGACATTGAATCTTCCACCTCATTTTGGGCTTCTGTTGGACACTGTGAGGAGAACACAGATAAGAGCTTTATTTTACTAAGTTTGGACACAAAATTTCGAGATCACTATATTGTCACTATCGGCTATTTAAATTCTAATGGAGTTCCCACTGCTTTTATTGCCAGCGATTATAAGTTTAATCATTTAAGAAGTAACACAAATACTCCAAAAACATTTCCCCTTGAATCTGAATTTAGAAATGAAAACCCATTAGACTTTCTAACTAAAGACCACCCACTTTCTGTGACCTTACAGTTTACAGCGAAAACCCCAAAATCCGAATTAGGCCAAACACAATATATGAAAATCTTTAAAAGGTATAAGGTTGAGTTCAACTCACAACTCACTCCACAGTCTAGTAAATGACTTAAATATTCTAAAAAAAACATAAGCCGTCTAATATAGTTGATGCGATGATTGAGCTTTAAAATGCCCAAGAATTTTAGAGTTCTTCATAGCCCCTCAGCTTGTCCTAGATTGCTTAAGCTGTTAAAGCTGTTAGAGCCATGACAAACATTTTAAAGCGACTCAATACCAACCTTAAATCTACCTTAGATATCTACACCAGCTTTACCAAATTTGGCATTGCCATCTTCGCCGTCATTACCGCTCTAGCAGGAGCTTTTTATGCTATTTATATGGAACCACTCTCTTTATTAGAGTTTGAACCCCTGCTTATTTTAGCTCTCGGAGTCTATTTACTGAGCTCTGGAAGCTTAGCTTTAAACCAGATTCAAGAAATCAAACTCGACTCTAAAATGAATCGCACCCGCAAACGTCCACTGCCTGCAGGCCAAATTGGTCTTTTTCAAGCTCTGGTATTATCTATTGGGTTTATCGTTTTAGGACTCTTCTTCTTAAGCTTGTTAAGCCTTAGAGTCTTCTATTGGGGTGTTTTTACACTTATTCTGTACAACTTATTCTACACTTACTATTGGAAGCCTAAAATGGCTTATGGGGCTGTACCAGGTGCGATCCCCGGGGCCATGCCGATTTTATTAGGCTTTAGTGGTTTTTCGGATCAGCTCTTAAGCGTTTATTTGTTTTTTCCTTTTGCGCTTTTGTTTTTATGGCAGCTTCCCCACTTTTGGGTTTTGGCTTTGAAGTACCAAAAAGATTATGAGCAAGGAGATGTGCCGGTTTTGCCAAGCCAAAAAGGTCAGGATATGACCTTCAAACAGATTGGGCTTTATCTGACTGGCTATGTCCTTTTAGCTCCACTTTCAGCGTTCATTTTTAGTGTAAATATATTCTTACTCATTGGAATATTCACTTGGGGCGCAGCGCTTTTATTTCAGTATTTGAAATACGTCCAAGACGAAAAAAAGTGGCTGGGGTTTTTTCTCTCCCTTAACTTCAGTCTCATCTATTTTTTATACGCTCCCTTAGTCGCAAACATATAACTATATCTTTTACCCTCTTTTAATTGCCTCTGCTTTCTTTGCTGCGACACCTTGAAATAATAATATATATCTGCTGGTTTCATCTGAAATATGAAATGTAAATTTATTTTGGTGATTGCTCAACTTTTCAGTATTTCACTTTTAACTACTATAGTTTACTCTCAAGAAAGTTCAAATAGAGACTCAGAAATTGTTTCTACTTTTTTTGATCACCCCCTGGTTCCTACCCCCATACAGCGCAAGCTAAAAAATACACTTAAGACAGCTTTTTTAAATTCTCCACTTAAACTTAAGCCTGTTCAAAAATCTTACTTCCAAGGCATCATAGATTTTTTGAAGTCTTTTTTTTTAAGTCCTGCTACAGAGTATTCAATATCTGAAAACTGTCAAAACTGACAATCCTATCCAGATGATCTTAAGGTTCTAAGCACAGCCTCCAAATCAGAATTTCTTAAACTCAACGACTCTAGCCATAGTCCATTAATCTACGTCCATTTTGCTTCTGAAAACGTCCTTCAATGGCACCATGAAGATTTAACTTTCTCTGCACACTTTAGAGACGATGGCTTATATATCCACAACATAAATAAAGGTACGGGACATTTTCTCCCCGTAAACACGGCCCAAGTGCTAGATCATTTTAAGACTCAATCTGTAGTTCTTATGCTTCTGATACTCCAAGCACAAGGGGACTTAAGTATGGAATACTGGTCATTTAATGAGAGGTATGGCGAATTAGGACTCTAATCGCCTTTTAAGTTTTACAATACAGATATTATCAGATGTAAAAAAGGAGAAACTCCAGAAAGTTGTGGATTGAATAAAAAAACAAGCGGTATATCCTGAGTTTTGCAAAAAACTAAAAACCGGGTAAAAAAGCCCGAAAGGAAATACCGCTATGTTAAAGATCATACCAGAAAGTGTTGAGTCAGAA
>CALGWV010000070.1 GCA_937936325.1 uncultured Bdellovibrionales bacterium
GCCGCGTTTAACCTTAAAAAGCTCATGAGAGCTTTTTGGGGCCTGGATATTTTCGAGTTTTTAAAACAATTTCGAATGAATTTGGACTTTGTGTTTTTTAGAGTACTTCAAAAAACATCATAGTTCAGGTTCGACTAAATAAAGCTGTCTTGCATGCTTTATCAATTTGCCTGGAATGTATAAAAATCTTCTTCTTAGTTTTTTAGAAAAATGAGGCTTGTCTGGACGCTCCATACGTGTCGACTCATAAATAAATGACACCGTACCAAAGTGGCATTACTTTTGGTCCCATGCGCTATTGGTGGTCTCGTTTTGAGTAGTATACTTTACAAAAAACTCACTCAGTCTCTTTGTTCAAGTGCCGAAACTGTGGGTAGACTTCCTAGACTCAACCCCAGGGGGAGCTAAAGTGACTACGAGTTAAGATTGCGAACGGTATTTAATTAAATCTATTTTTATTATGCTGCCTTTAAATCAATCTTAATAGAATCATAAGGCACTGTGGGCTTCTTCACTTGGCGCCCATTCTTAGTGCTTTCTTTTAGCTCCAGGGCACCCATTGCTTCGTAGAAAACTACTATCTTATTAAGGTTTGAGACATCAAGTCCTGAAAGCTTAGCCAGTTCGTAAATAGAGCTAGGCTTGAATTTAATGATGCTCGAAAGAACATAGATGTTTTTTGCAAACTTCTCAAAAGACTTTCTGTTGTCAAAAGAGATCTCATACTTGGCACCTTTAGCTTTCCTTTTAACAATGCTCTTGAAAGCTTTTCTTAGATCTGACATTCCCTCTGACGAGGACTTTATTGAAATTACTAGTTCTTTCATAGCTTCACTCCCATGTGTATAAAGACCAGCTGCTCAAAGTCGTTTAAGAGTTGGTCTTCGTTTTTGTACTCATGCTCTAACTCTTCATCGTTAATGTGCATGTGAGGGCCTTTAGGATGGTGGTTGTCTAACAGAATTCTCTTTTTAGACTTAGGGTCAATGCAGATTATCCTGTATTTGACACCTAAAGGATATTTTTCTGTGACTTCAACCTCATAAAGCTTGGCCTCAATTATCAAACTCTGAAAACTAAATTTATAGTGTGTTCTCAAGATTGCTTTCATATGGGTAAAATATACCAATATAATAATGAGGTCAAGTCTTCAAAAATCAAGATGAAAGTCTGTCAAAAGTGTCAGAGCTAAATTGATGATGTCATCGACTTTAACTTTCTTACCTAGCTTTTTATTGTTTACTCTTTTACTTAGTCTACGCGCGGCTAAACTCGTCCCAGTTTTGATTCTGATTGAATGCCAGTCGTTGCTTTTTAATTGTTTCATGTTTGTCTCCTTTTTCGTTGTTGTGTTAAATATTCTAAAAAAGTGTGAGACGGCGACTACGGCTGACTGCTTAGCTGCATCTTTAATTGGGTTTTTAACAAAAAGAAAAATCTATTTTCCATTTGCAGCTAAAGTGAAAAATCTCGTCACTTTATCGTCACCCTCAACCCGATTTCACCGGATTGCAGCAGTTGCAGGCCGAACTTAACGGCATAAAATTAAGAAACTAACTTATGGTTATTGTTAAATTATCTTGCTTTACTGCCATTTAAATGGGAGTAGAGCTGTTTTTGAAAAATGCTTGAAAAGTTCTCATAACCCGAAGGTCGGGGGTTCAAATCCCTCTCCCGCAACCAATTTCAGGATTTTCAAAAAAGAGCTCAAGTAAAAATAAATGATAATAGGCGTTTAGCTTAACCAAGGGGAATCTAGCTCTTCTCTTCTTAATTTCAATCTCATTCAAGTCATTTCTGACTTGTCCTACATTTGCCTACATGGTGCCTACATGAGATTTTTAGACAACCATCCACGAGCATGTCTGCTCACAAATTCAATTTCATTTTTTCTGAAGTTTTTAGAATAAAAATTTCAAACCATTCCGTAACCGTAACGGTTACAAAAATTAAAAAAACAGATCTTCGGATCAAAAAATAAATAAACCAATCAAAACAAAGGAGCTTAAATTATGTTCAATTTTTTTGGAACAATCAAAGACCTAATAATCATTTCATTTTACCTTCTCTTCATGTCAGCTTTTGGACATGAGATCTACAACAACGTAAAAAATCTAGCCGAAGAAGCCCATGAAAGAGGGATGGTAAATATGTCAACCTACACAAGAGAACTTACTAAATAAGGTTCATGCCGAAGAGTTTACACTTTTGCCACCCCAAGAATCCCTACTTTGTAGGGATTTTTTTTGCCCTCACCAAAACAACGAAGCTGGTTCATCTTGCTCTTCACTATTTGTTTCATCCTTGTTCTGAGGATCTTTATTGATTGCTATGCCTTCTGACTCAACCAAAACCCTTTTCTTAATTTCTTCAACTTGCTTATTTTTTTCATATTCTTTTTTAATTTCCTCCATAAATTCTTTTTCTTCTACCTGCTTTTTTTCTAAAAGCTCTTTTTTCCAAATTTTTATTTCAGCTGATATTGCACCTGAAGATGCTCCCGTGATTTCAGAGATTTTCTCATATGTAAGTCCACTTGCTCGAAGCTTTCTGATCATTTTAGAATCTCTTTGCTTAGGTCTTCCAAGCTTCACGCCTTTTGCTTTGGCATTTTTAAGACCATTTGCAACCCTTTCTCTTAACAAATCTCTTTCAAGTTGAGCTACTGAGGAAAGAATGTGAAATACAGCAATACCCATACTGGTGTTTAAGTTTAACTTTTCGGTGTAAGAGGTAAATTCAATATCTCTTTCTTTAAACTCCTCTAAGGCTTTAAGAAGATGAGATACCGATCTTGCATACCTTGAAAATGAATAGACTATGACTCTTTTTATTTTTCCTTCTCTCACTTCATTCATCATACGATCAAGTCCAGGTCGAGAGGCTTTTGCACCACTTACACCAAAGTCCTCGAATACTGAATAATCAGTGATGCCATTTGCTTTGCAATACTCAGTAAGAGTTCTAAGTTGTGACTCCATTCCTCCTACCTGATCTCTAGTTGAAGTTCTAATATATAAGGCTGTGGCTAAGTTTTTCATGTTAAGCCACCTTCTTTTTTAAACTTTTCATTTTCTTGTCTTTTAATATTAAAGATTTTAATTTTCTCAGGCCTCTTTTCATGTGAGTATGCACAGACCCTCTCTTGATTTCTAAAAACTTTGCAATTTTTGAGTCTGAATGATTTTCCCAAAACTTTAAATAAATAACAGTTGCTTGATGCGTAGTTAACTTTTTCAAATATTTTTTGAGACTATATTCCTCATGAGCACTGCTATGAAAATCCCAATCAACCGCAAGCTTAAAATGCTCTAAGTGATTTTCTAAAAGTTCATCTTTATGAAAATACCCAAGACCCTCACTTTTTAAAAATCTATCCCATGTTTCTTGATCCCAATACTTCCCCAAATGAGAAATCACAGCATCAGAAAGTTTATTGCCTTTTTCATCAAGCCACGGCTTATTTGTATTTTTTGAAACAGCGTTCTTCATTTTTTTCCTCCCCTTTTCTTTCAAGGTGTTAAATTTCAAGCTCAACGCTTGAAACTCCTATAGCGAGAGGAGTGCCAACTTTTAAAAAATCATAAGTATCCGAAATAATTTACAAATATTAAATTTTGAAGAAATTACACTATTTTTCACTCTTTCATTTTCTGAAAAATGAAATTCATGAAAATGAAATTTTGAGCTGAGCGTGAAAAAAATCGTAAAAATTTTACAACAGCTGATTTTTTAACGGACATTATTTTTTGTGTGTGGCAACTAAACAATTGAGGTTTGTAAACAAAAACCTCGGGGGAGTTCGATGATAGACACCAAACTAAACATACTAATCATTGATGACGATACCGAAACTCGCTGCATAAATCAAAAAGAAATCACTCTAATTTTCGGAAAATATAGACAGTCTCACTTAAACTTCATCCAAGCAGCCACCATAGAAGAGGCTTTTGTTCACATAAAAAACTATGACTTTCACCTAATACTTCTTGATCACCACCTCGGAGAAGACGAGTATTTAAAGCCCATATACGGAATTGATTATATAAGAAAAATTAAAAACTTGCAGCCAAGAGCTAGAGTTTTGGTTCTAACCTCATTTGTTGATACAGAGCTTGCTGTAAAAGCAATTGAATCAGGGGCATTGGATTTTTTATCTAAAGGCGTCACCGAGAAAGAAATCTCTTATAGAGAAACTAGGATAAAACAAGCTGTAGAGGACGCTCTTGAAGAAATTGATTTAGAAAGAAGGTCTTTTTATACGACAGATCAAAACCCTCAGAGCAAATATAAATCAAAAGCAATGAAAGAACTCCACAACACGCTAAGAACAATGTGTGAGGTAAATACGACTGTTTTGTTCACTGGATCCCCTGGTCTAGGCAAAACACATGCTGCTAAAACTCTGCACCAGCTATCAAAAAACTACCATGATCAGTCTAAAAGAGTCTTTGTGAATAAAAACATAATGTCTATCCCTGATAATTTAATTGAGTCCATTTTATTTGGTGCAGAAAAAGGTTCATACACTGGTGCAGATACACAGATGAGAGGGCTTTTTGAAATAGCAAAAGATGGAGATATTTTTTTAGATGAAATTGGCGATGCGAGTTTAAAAGTCCAAGGTAAGATTTTAAAAGTCATAGAGGAAAAAACCTTTATGAGAGTTGGTGGAAAAGAAGAAATTAAAACAAATGCTAGAATTATTCTTGCAACCAATAAAAATCTTGCAAAGCTCGTTGAAGATGGAAAATTTAGAAGAGATCTTTACTCTAGAATAAATACTTTTAAAGTTGAAATGCCATCACTAGATGCTAGAAGTCTTGATATTCCAATTATTTGCGAAGATATTTGTAAAAAAATAAACGAAAAATTTGGCTCTTCACTACATTATAGCGATTTTTCACCCAGTCTAAAAAATCATTTTCACCAAGATTACATTAAAAATATAAGGCAAATTTTTAGCGATATAGAAAGACTAGCTGTAATGTGTTCAAAGAAAAAAGATGGAAGCATTGACTATGAGGATTGGACCAATCATTTAAGTATCGGAAAATCGAATGGTTTTGTTGTTCAAACTGTTAAGCCAAAAAATAGAAAACTTCACAACACTTTTGAAGAGTTAGTAGATGCTCTTACCCAAAAAATTATCAAAGAAAAAGATTATTCGTTAAATTTTGTAAAAAAACGTATTGAAGAGCACGCCGTAAGAGAAGCTTTGAAAATTAACAAAAAACCAACTGAGGTTGGTAAACTTCTTGGGCTTTCAGCATCAAATGCTTGGAACAAAATTGAGCGTCTTTATGAAAATGATGGAAGAGGGCAAATGCTATGATAAAAAATATTTTAACTCTTTTTGTACCAATACTTTTACTTTTTGGATGTAGTTTTGAAAATGACAAGCCTCCAAAAGTTGAAGAAAAAATCGTTTTGCAAAACAATTTATTTTCAGCAATCACCAAAGGGGATTTAGAGTCTGTTAAACACTATGTGGAAAATAAAAAAGCTGATCTTTCATCTTATGATGAATCTGGTTACACGCCTTTAATGAGATCAATTCAGGCAAACAATGTGATCATGACTGAGTATTTGATTTCAAAAGGTTCAAAGGTCTATCAGCCTAAAAGAGACAAACCGAACGAAACGGCTTTTGATGAGGTTTTTGAATCAAACGGAGGCATAAACAAACTTATGCAAGAAGAGTCAATTAGGCTTTCATCTGATCTTGAAAAAATGCTTAAATCTTCTGATTTTAATACTGCCATATTATACATTGATGAAAATTTCTTGCCTAAAAATTTAAAAATAGGTGAAGAAAATAATTATCTGGCAGAATATGTTACAAAAAATTTAGATGCAGATCCAAGCACAGCAGGTTTTCTAAATACCGTACTAACCAAATACTCTGCCTCTGAGATAAAAACCGAAGGGTTTATACAAACTGTTCTGGATTTTACATCATCTTCAAAAAATGAGTCTTTACTTAAAACCTTGATCTCTAAATATGAAAGCGAAGATGATTCTGAGGAAAAGCTTCTTGTTGGAACCTTTAATAATAGTGATGATCAGGTTTCTTGGCTAGCATTAAAAGCAAAACTTCTTCTAGATTCAAAAATTAAACTAAATGCCAATTCACTTTTTGAAAGATACAAAGAACAACTAGAGCTATCAGATGGATTTAGAAAAAATGACTTAAAAGATCTTGATGCTGTTCAAACAGTTTTAATGGCATCAAGCCTTAAAACAAAACTTACCAAGTTAATGATTTCAAATGTTTCAAGTTCAAACTCTGGGCTTTTTTTGTTGAATGATTATATATCAAAAGCTCTTAAAGTTAAGAGTTACCCTCTTTCAGATATCAATGATGAACTCTTAAAATCTGTTTATGAGTTTGACGTAGAAAATAATATAGACCTAGAAGAGATCAAAAAATTTGTTTCATTGGTCAAAAAAGCATCAAGTAAAGGCAAAGATTTTTCGCCAGAAAAAAGTCTAGAGTATTTGATTAAGGATTATCAGAGAAACTCAAAAAGAAAAGAGCTTTTTACAGATTTGGCTTTAGAAACCACTAAAATTCCAGATAACATGATTTCTTATGTGATTATTAACGACAGAGCTCTATTGAGCTCAATCACTAAGTCAGAAGAAAAAATTAATTTTGAATCTGAAACCGATGTTTTCAAATCTGCTATTAAGGTAAGTCAAAACCCAGAGGCTGCAAGAAGTCTTATGGTAAAACTTCAAGAAATTGGATTTAATCTTGAGGGTGAAGGTCTAAATAGAGCCTTTGAAGGTGCTTTAGAAAAAATATGGGATTCAAACTCAAACTACGCTGATTTTACCGAACGATTGATTGAAGAAAATATAGAAGGTTTAAGTGAATTAGACTCAAAAAGAAAAGTAACACTCTTAAGAAAGCATCTTTCTCATATTAGAAAGCACAAAAGCGCATGGCTTTTTACCGAGCAGTTTCTAAAGTTATTTAAAAAAATCGATGATCAAATTAGAAAAGATGGCCTTGAGCCAAAGGAGCTCTTGTTAGAAAAAATAGAGCTTGATTTAAATGGGAAAAACACCACTGCTAGATCTTCTTTATTAATGGATGTTTTAATCTCCATGTATGAAATTCACAAGATGGATCAAAGTCTTGATAGCTCAATAAATAACATTGTTAAAAAAGCAGCTAGAACTTTTATAAATGAAAATAGATCGCTCGGCTCGAAAGATGAAAAAATTGATTCTGAAAAATTCATCACCCATTCTGTTTTGCCACTATCAATACTGTATTCAATCAACAGCGAATACATTGTAGAAGAAAACCTTGGGTCAAACGTGACTGATGAAATGAAAAGATTTTTAAGGCCAGGAGCAAATCTTAATTTATTTGTTGAGTCAAAATCAGAAAAACTTAACCCTATAAATTGGCGAAAATTTGAAGCAAGTCCTCTTTATATTTACTTTTCAAAAAATCCTGAATATTGGCTAGAGGTTTCTAAAACTTTAGAAGATGCTGGTCACCAAATACCTGTATTAAAAAGTAGATCAACAGAGAAGTTTTTTAGAATTCTTCTTAGATCAAACACTCATGAAAAGTTAAATTTTATTAGAGATGTTATGAAAAATAACCTCACTAAAACTGATGAATACAGCAACAAATCTTGCACCTACAAACACACTACAGGGATGTCTTCAAAAGTGGTTCCAATTGGAAGGCTTGAAGTTTTAATTCCGTTTATTGAAAAATCTTGTTTTAAAAACGAAAAACTTTCAAGGGATGATCTTTTAGTCTTATTTGATTACTTTTCTTACAATTTCACTTCAGATGAGGCTTTAGAATTTAAAGAATATGGTGGTTTTGATGAAGACATAAATGCTGATGAAAAAGCCGCACGGGTTTCTCCATTTTTAACAGAATACATTCCCCTTTATGCTTCAAACGGAGCTCTTATGCCTTTTCCTGATGGAGAAGAGTATACGGCTTTTTCTGGTTACAACTTAGAAAATTTTGATTACATCTCTAGAGGCCTAAATGGTCTAGCCACAATAGGCTCAGGAAGTATGCTGTTACAAGTTGGCACCTATAAGCATAAAATACCTGGTAAGAGACTTTTTCTTAAAGGAAAACTTAAACTTATGAAAAAGTTAAATGAATGTGCTGCTATAAACGATGATGAAGGACTTTCAAGTTATATGCACACTCTAAAAGATGAGTTTCCATTTGAACATAAGGTTCTTGATGAAATTAGAATGTGTAGAAGCGAGCGAAACTAAAGATGAAAGTCAGTTTTTTTAGATATTTTTTAATTTCTCCATTTTTTGTGTCCGTTTCACTTCTAGCTGTGGGTGCGTTTGGTTTTTTCGTGTTTCACTCAAACTTTTCTAAAAAAATAGAAGAAGCCAGTATTAAAAAATATCTTTATAAGTGGAATTCTGAAATAGCAGATACTCTGGAAAAGAAAAAAGACACAACAATTGTTAAAAAACTTGCTGAGGGATTATATGGCCTTTCAGTAGATGGTTTTGTGCTCAAATCAAATGCGAAAAAAGAACCCATTTTATCGTCTGGAAACTTTAAATGCTCAAAGCCTAAGAGTGTCGGATTTTATTCAAAACAAATGTTTAATGTTGGAAAAATTGAATATTGCATATCTGATAAAAAAATTATCGCAAGCATGATTCCATCGATGCCAGTATTTTTATATCTAATATCACTTATATTCATAGTGGCACTTTCTGCTCATCTGCCGATAAATTCCTACAGAAAGCATTTAAACTCAGTTTTAGAGTATTTTGACTCCGTCACGCGGTCTAACAATAAAAAATCCATGTTTAGAACCAGAGATAAGACTGTTGGGTCAATGGTCAATCTTATTGCAAGACAGATTGAGCAAAAAATTGAAAGTAATAAAATGCTTGTAGAGCTTGATTCACAAAAAAGACACTCTGATACAATAAGGCAAGCTGCTCATGATTTAAAAAACCCAGTTACTAGTTTGCAACGAATTTTAGACCTAGACCCTGAAATCTCCAAAGAAGAGCTCAAACCAACATTAAATAAAATTTTAGGGATTTGTAAAGAGATGAGAAAGGACTATCAAAGCTCATCTTATAAACTTAAAAAAGCTAGTTTTAATAAGCCTGGGCCTTTTATTAGAGATTGTGTTGAAAGCAGAAAAGTCTTAAATTCTAAAATCAATTTTACACTTGATCTTGAATCAGATGCACACGCTATTTTTGTTGAATCAGAATTTCAACGAGTGATCACAAACCTCATTGACAATGCTTCAGATGGGGTTTCTAGAGTTAAAAAACCAAAGATCATAGTTTCTTCAAAATATGGAGATGATGTGCTTGAAATAAA
This sequence comes from uncultured Bdellovibrionales bacterium, assembly GCA_937936325.1. GTDB lineage: Bacteria > Bdellovibrionota > Bdellovibrionia > Bdellovibrionales > UBA1609 > CALGWV01. The sequence goes on from CALGWV010000070.1 coordinate 9,362, forward strand.
GATAACTGACAATGGTAAAGGTATTCCTGAAGAGATTTTAAATAAGGTTTTTGATCAAGGGTTTACATACGGAAAAGCTTCTGGGACAGGACTCGGCTTATACTATGTTCAAAAAAAGCTTTCTGAATGGGGTGGAAAAGTTGAAATCACCTCATCTAAAAAAGGAACAACTGCAAAACTTTTATTTATTTCAAAAACTTTTAATAAGAAAAACAGAGGGAAAAATGAAGAGGATAAAAACGTTACTTATTTATCTGAGCATATTAGGTCTGCTCATACCTAATTTTGGATGTGCCACAAATTCTAAAACTAGATGGGCAATGATGGCCGGAGCAGCTCCAATCGGCGCTGGTGTTGGTTACGCTAGTGCACCGAGTGGAGAAAAAGAATCTGCTCATGCAGGACTTTGGGCTGCTGTGTTTGCACTAGGAGCAGCAATTATTGGAAACTATTTTTTTTCTGATGAAAAAGAATTAAAAGCTAAAAGAAAAGAAGTTTCAGATTTGAAACAAGAGGTTTTTGATCTAAACAATCCACCAGCTTTTGTTCCAGAGCCAGGGTCTGATCTTGGAAGATTTGTTTATCCTGAGGGAGCCACTTCAAAGGACGAAGCAAAGTATAAAATTATTAAGAAAACTGACTGGCTTAAAATAAACAACAGAAAATATCGTTATAATATGATTTTAGAAAAACGAGATGAAAAAAACAAATGATCAAAAAAATAAAACTTCTTTTTAAGATCATTTTATTTACTTGGGTTGGTGTTAGCTCTTATATCACAATTAAAAGTTCAGAATTTTTAACAGTAAGAAACTTTTTAGAAGGCATGATAGATCCAGATTCAAAGAAAGTGCCTCTGTTGAAAGGATCTGAATTTGTTAAGTCTTTTGTTGATGATCACTACCTAGTAAAGAAAAAAAGATCATCTGAGGTTTTAGCTTTTTTAAAAAATAATTTAACTGACAAGCTTTTTAAAAAAGTAAGTTCAGATCTTGAGTTTTTCTTATCAAAAAATGAATTTTTAACCAGAGACTTAAATCTTCAAGAAACTTACTTTGATCATGAAAAAGAGACCTATTTTGTAGTTTTAAAGAGCCCTCAAAGACCCGAATACCAAGTTGTAGAACTTTCCTTAGAATTTGTAAAAGACCCTAATCCTCGAGTTAAAGTCTCTAATTTGAATGAGGTTACATTTTTTGAAAAGCCCTCAAACCTTATGAACAAAGGTGTTTTTGTATCAAAAATCATAAAATCAAGGGTTAAGTTTCCATGTAGTATAAGTTCTATAAACTTAAACTCTCTTGATGGGGTTGATGCCAAGCTTTCTGAATCCAAATCAGTGCTAGACTTTAAATTAGCTAAAAATTTTGAAGATGCAAAAACGTATACGACAAAGTGTGAAAATAGGTCTTTTTTAAGCCCTGTAAGCGCCTCTAAGAAGAAAACCACTCTTTTTAAGCGTATAGCACTTCAAGAAGGAAAATTGCCTCCTAGAAGGCAAGCGAAGAAAAAACTCAGCTGGCAAGAAGAGGTTGCCAGAGAAATCCGAAACTGGGATGACTAAAACTAGAAAACCCAGCTTTTTTTTAAAGCTAGGTTTTTAGTGCGTGAGTTTTAAAACCTTCAGAACTGATGAAGGTTTGTTGGTGGCTCCGGTCTTTACAATGCCTCAGCTATTCCGAGGCATTGATGCGTCGAAGACTAGGGGTTTTGACTGAGTCACAAAAAATTAGTGTGCAATGACTATTTAAACTGTTTGCACACATCAGCTGAAGGAGAAAAGGTCATCCACTCGCCATCTGGCCCAAGAAATGAACCTTCACTTATTCCAATTGGATACCCTGTGCCAGGGAAAATAGACCTGTTAATTGCTATTACTGGTGATTTCCTCAAACATGCAATTTTTTGAGCTGGAGGAACTGCATTTTCTATGTTGCTCAAGTAACAACCTGAATTACATGAGGTTAACTGTATTGGCTGCCCCTCTTTATGGCCAAGCCTTTTCATCATTTCAGAAACTGAACCAGCTGAAAGCTTTTCTCCAGATTTTAATTCAAAGTCGAAATCATGGGGCGCCCCCTTACCTCCATGCATTGCAAAGCCAAACGTACCTTTAGGCTGTTGAAATACATCATTTGATAGAGCTGCTTGCTGAATAACTCCATTGTCTTGAATAAAAGGCTTGTTTTTTACAACATATCTAGTTGTAGGAGATGTATCAGGGTTCCAACCAGAGGCCATCGCCTCTTCTATCGCCTCGTTCCAGCTACTTCTATAGGTTTTTATTTGTTTTTCTACTTTTGCCCCCCCTGACATGCCCGCTTTTTTGGCCAAGTCTTTGACCTCTGATTCAGTTAATTCTGGAAATTTACCTACCTGAATATCTGTTACTTCAGCTTTCTGAAAACCTGTTCTTATTAGCCTTATCAAACCAGCCGATTTTCCCAGAGGCTGAGCAGAGCTGGCTATAGCGCCACCGCCGTATAGGTTGTCTGGTGAGGGCTTACCGGCCAATCCTGTTGAACTTTTACGAAACACTCCGTCAAAAGCCTTCTTTCCCAGTTTTTTTGAAGCATAAACCAATGCGCCACCAACTCCAGTGAAACCTAGTGCAATTTCACATTTTAACTTCTTACGTATATCTGGACGGTAGCATTTCATCGCTTCAAAGTTTCCAAATATCTTATCTAGCATGCTTGCAGACGATTTCTGCAATTCAGCTCTAAGCTTGAAATCAGATTTAGTATTTTGAGATACGCATTTATTGTAATCAGATATTCTTCTTTCATTTGGAAAGGTCAAAGCTTGGAGTTCACCAGCTAAATAAGCACCGGGATTAAATAGCCTCTTCGAAATACTTTCTCTGTAAGGGTTTATATAATGACCACAAATATCATCTATTTTATTTAATTTTTCTTTGTACTCCTCTTCTAGCTTTTTTCGCTCTTGTTGTTCACGATAAATTTGGTTTATTTCTTGTGTTAATTTCTGTTTATTTTTTCTATATGCGGCTCTTAAAGTAGCTCGCCTACATTGATGAGCTGCTCTTAATTCATTTAATCCATTTTGTTTGCACTTTTTCAAAGCTTCTGGATTTTCGAAAGGGTTAAACCCCAGGTTAACAGCTGAACATTTACGATCGATATGAAATGACTCATCATATTTTGCAAAACGACAAATAGACCTCGTGAATTTATTGATTACATAATTCTTAATATCCTGCTCTGTCCCGAATTGAGAAACATATGCATAAGAGTCTTTCTCTATAGGACCACCTGCAGCAAGAGCATATACTCCCATTTTAGCTACCATTATTGGGAAGGCACTGATAGCTTGGCCACAACCAGACAGGTAAGATCCAACAGAGTTTTTTGTACATTGACCGGGATTTAGCAACTCAGCTTTTGGTGGCTTTGGGTCTATGCCCCAACTTTGCCAATTGGCATTACATTCAGATAGGGTTTTTTCGGCTTCTATTTTAAAAACTCTTTGTTCTTCAGCGCTGCATTGATTTGAGACTCTTTGCCTGGGGTTAGCATATCCATAATCAGGGTTATTTTCTAGCCCCCGAGATAGTTCACTTCCAAAAGAAGGATGAAAAGAGAATATCGAGAAAAAAAAAGCGATGGTTAAATATTTCATAAGCTGACTAAAGTCTATCGGAGAGTTCTTCACATTACCTTAGAAACCAATGAATCGTGAGAAATGGCTGCAATCTAAATTAGAGCCTTTTGAGCATTGAAATCTGAATTTTTTGGATTGAAAGGTCTGTTTTCTTATTCAAGGCACCCTAAAATTCTGAAGTTTTCAGGGTTTAGGGCTGTTATTTGTTATACAGTAGTGACATTTATGGCCGTGATAAATTGGGTTTGAGCTTTGCAGCACATTTCTGAGCACCTGGAAAAGCTGCGAGAATCAATATAAAGCAGTCTCGCGATTCATTAGATTCCGAGTCAACATGTTTAACTGTTGGCATCAAGCTTGAAACCATGTATGCAATTGTGACTTTGTTAGGTCGAGTCAATTATAGTTTTTTAGTTCCATGGAGGATGGTTTTTATGAAAGTGATAACTAAACGGTCAATTTGCAGTTCAATTCTATTGTTGTTTTTGAGTTTTTTTGTTCACGCCGACAATTATGACTCTTTTATTTTTGAAGACTTTCCAAAAATAAAATTAAGAAAACAAAACCAAGATTTACACCCCATACCAAGCTACCAATCAGTTTTAGGGCAATTTAGACCAGTCGTAATGATTTTTTCTGTTTTTTCAAACTTAGAAACTAAAGAACAGAGAGCATTCAGATGTTCCGCTACATCCATAGGGTTTTCTTTTATTTTAACTGCACGACACTGCATTGAAAGAAAAGGGTTTTCTCTTGATTATGTTGTCGCAGTTCCTGATGGGGATTGGAGTATAAGAGATTCGCTTGGACCTCATAATTTGCGAGACAACTCTAATTTTTTCTATTCAAAAGAAAATCAGTTATTTATAAACAGCCTTTCTAAACGTAAAAGATCCTCTAAAGTAGAGAGTGTCGGCTCAGACGTCGCGATAATTGAATTACAAAGAGATATTTCAGAATATATAGGTAAATATGAATTACTTAACTATATGCAATTCACTTCGATCATGAAGACATCTTCATTTTCGATGATCGGATATCCTGCCAATGGTCAAAAAAAAGGTTTTCCTCTTAATAAATATCATTCTGGTCCTGTCTGCCAAGTCGTGGGCTTTAAATCGAACTCCATTTTCACAAATTGTATTCCCAATCCTGGAATTTCAGGATCTCCACTTCTCTTAGAGAGGAATGGTGATTTTTTTATTGCAGGGGTCAACTCAGAAAGCTGGAGAATGCGAGACTATGGAGGACGAAGTTATGGCTCCGCCTATGCTGGCTTAGAACCAATTATTAATTTTTTTGAAAACAAAAATCTTAGAGTCCATACTTCTAAAAACCTGGACTGAGCTATTAATTAGATATTGATTTTTCCAAATTTTGAACTGTTCAGTAAGTAGGTTTTAATTTTCTAACTTTGCTCTATTAAATAAAATCACAATAACCCCTAGTCATACACTCAGATCTTTCGCTAGAAGCCTGAGAATTAAAAAATAAAAATTTCTAAAAAGGACCTTCAAACCAGGTCCTTTTGTCTTTTTTGCTTCTGAAATAAATTTTCATAAAACCCTACTTTAATATCGTTTTTCCATTCGCTCTTTTAAAAAAAAATTACCCTTGAAATCATTGAAGAAATTGGGACTTTCAAAGTCAAAAAACAGCAATTTATGTCTGCAAATTTGGTATATAGTGAGGGGTAGTAAAAAAAGTTAAGCTTTTTGCCCCTGGATTTAAAACAAAAAAACAAGCACGGCCTGCAAATTTTTAAAGACCCCCCTTTTGTTGATTCATCAACAACCGCGATAGGAGTCACACCGTTTTACAAAAACCCTTTTACCACTAGAGGATAAAAAATGGATCTTCTACCTTGTCCAAGGTGTGAAGAACACGCCTTGATCATTTTTGAGGATTATTGGACTTGCCAAAGCTGCAATCTCAATAGCCTTGAAACTGAGTTTAATTGGGACACCTCTCAAATAACCCAACATCAAAAAAATACTGAGAATTTAAAAACCATAGAACAACAAGAAACAATAAGGAGGATTTTCTATGAAAAATAAAAATCTGTGTAACACAACACAAAACACACTATTATCAACTCCTGTTGATAAAAAACAAAAACAGATCACACTTTTTTCTCTACTCACAAGACCAGAGAGCAAAAGATTTGGTAGATCACTTGGAACAGCAAGGCTTTTAGAGGGAGAAAGCTTCTATAGACTTAGTCTAAACATGTTTCCAAAACAGCTTTTTTACATGGCTAAGAACAAATTTGGTGAAAAACACACCATTTACTCAAAAATTGAGAGAAATACAAAAAATGGAAAAATCAGGTTCAGAAAACCTGTGGGAGGAGGAGCTTTAAGTGAAGAGTTAAAAGCTTATCTGAAACTCTCTTTTAATCTCCCGAAGGCAAATTTTTTCATGTGCCTATTTCCAAAAAGAACAATTTTAAAAAACGGAGTATGTATATGAGTAAAAGAATTAAAAGTTTATTCTTAAAAAAAGAAAATATGATTTTTTTATTTTTAGTTGTACTAGGTGTAGCGTTATTTTCACCAGAGGTGTTTGCTTCTGTCGAATCCACCTTAGAGTCTATTCAATCTAGACTTACTGGAAGTGTGCTACCACTAGTCGCAATACTTGGCTTACTTTATTCAGCATTTAGTTTTGTTGTTGGAAGTGCAAATGCAAAACACCACTTGGTTTTAGCAATCATTGGTGCTGTTGTTGGATTTGGAGCTAACTCAATTCTAAATTTTGTAAAAAGCATGGTGAACTAACTGCCAAAGGTCTTCTTTTTTTAAAGAAGACCTTTTTATAAAAAATCTAAAACAAAGGAGCACATATATGCGAGAGCATACACCCGTTCCTAAGAGTCTTGATAGAAAGCTACTTATTTTTGGCTTTGAAATACCAGATCTACTTGCAATTTTTTTATTCTTATCCGTCTTAAATTTATTTTTTGGCAATATGGAATATCAAATATTCTACGTCTGGCTTCCACCATTAGTTTTAGCTTTGATTCTTAGAGCAGCAAAGAAAAATAAACCGGATAATTTTTTAGTTCACTTTCTACGGTATCAGGTGATGCCTGGAATTATAAAAGCTTATCCACAAAATTCTGATTCCCCATTTTTAAAGGGATTCAGAAATCAATTGAAATTAAGGAGAAATTCAAATGATTAGTGAAAAACTAAATGACTACCTAGAGATTTGGGGCGTTGAAGATAATGTGATTGTATTTAACGATGGATCACTTGGAGTTGGGTACAGTATTGAAACTGTTGATATTGATTCTAAAACCGAAGAAGAAGTAAATCAAATCTGTTATCAGTTAAGAGATTTTCTAAGTTCTCTAGATACTGGAAACAACCTTCAGTTTATTTATACACCTAAAAAAACAAATAAAAATGAAATTGATAAGTTTAAAGCACTTCAATCTAAAGATGCCAAAAGTATTATCAGAAAAGTAACTGCGCGAAAGCATGAAAAATTTGAAAAAGAGAACGAAAATCAAACTTTACCAAGTTTTGATGTGAAGCTTTTTTTAAGGCGTCCAATGATGATTGATAGAAATGGAAAAAAGAAAAAAATACTTTTTCCAAAACTTATGAATGATCAGATAAAATCAGAGATAGAAGATTTTAAAATCTGGTCTGAAAATGTACTCTTAAAACTTTCAAATACTGGTATAAAATACAAAAAAATTTCATCAAATGAGGTTTTAGAGCTAATCTACTCTCAGTGGAATCCAACAAGAAGCATTGGACTTTCAAACGAGCATGCTCACTATGATATTAGAGATAAAATCTTATTTCAAGATGTCTTGCCTTATAAAGAGGGGTTTGAGATTGGATCAAAGCATTTTCGTGTACTGTCGGTAAAGCTCTTACCAATGCAAACTTTTGCAGGCCTTAGTGAAAGACTTATTCACTTACCTTTTAATGCAAAATTTATTTTAGGAATTAATGTCCCTGATCATGAAAAAGAGATTAAGTTTTTGGAATCACAAAGAAGGCTTGCTTTTTCTCTTGCCTTTGGAAAATCTGAAGGCGTTTCAGATTTGGAGAGTGAGAGCAAACTTGGAGATTTAGAAGAGGTTTTGGCAGAGGTTATAAGAGGAGGAGAAAAAGTTTTTAAAGCCTCATTTAACATAATTGTTGATGGTGATAGCTTTGAGGAAGCAGATAGAAAGGCTGATGATGTTTTACACCAAATAAGACAGATTGGCTCTATGGAGGCCATGAAAGAAACCTATGCCTCTTTTAACGTGTTTAAAGACATTGCTCTTCCAAATGCAAGAGCTTCTGAAAGAGTTAAACGACTTAAAACCTCTAACCTAGCTGATTTTATACCCATTTTTGGACCTTGGTCAGGGCACAGACTCTCTAGAAACCTATTAAAGTCAAAACATGGATCTTTAGTAAAGTTTGATCCATTTAGCGAAAGCCTTACAAACTTTAATCAAATTATTAGTGGCGGAAGTGGTTCTGGAAAGTCCTACTTGTGTAATTTAATGATGATTTCAGCAATGAAGGAAAAGCCCAAGATATTTTTCATTGATATTGGCGGAAGTTATAAAAAAACTTGTGACAATTTAGATGGTCAATATGTGCCTATAGATTTAAAAAATCTAAAACTCTCTATAAATCCATTTGACTATAACAAAAATAAAGATGGAAAAGTGCCTGATGAAAAAATTAAGTTTTTAGTTTCTTTAGTTGAAATGATGGTAAAAGAAGAAGATGCCCTAAGGCTTCCAAAACTCATTCGCTCAACTCTAGAAGAGTCTATAAGAG
>CALGWV010000071.1 GCA_937936325.1 uncultured Bdellovibrionales bacterium
TCAAACTTTGCCTCGGTGAAGCTCAGGACGAAATCCACACGTGGATCTGGGAGTTTAAACATGGCAGCAGCTTTAGCGTTTAAACTTCTAGAGTCTTGTGAGAAAAAGTGGAGAAAAATAAAATATCACAAAGATATTGAGCATCTAAAAAAAGGAGTTGAAATTAAAGATGGTCTCGTGGTAAAAACATCAACAAGTGATGCTCAGGATACTGCCGCTTAAAACTTCAAATCCACAACTTTTTGGAATAACTCGTAAAAAAGAGAGCTGTAAGTCAAAAAAGATAGCCCAGATTTATAATCCAGGTCTTCTTATAGATTTACAAAAAACAGATCCTAGATTTTCAGTTGAAAGAATAGAAGTTCTTAAAAAACTCTGTCAAATTTCTTATCAAAAGGAATATATTCAAAAACATATTGATTTATCAAAACAAGCTATAAAAAGTTGTAAATTAAAAACCCAAATTCAAACGCAAAACCTTCAAGAGTTTAAAGATATCTGCGACCATATATTAAACTAGGACGTGATGACGTTTCATTGAAACGATCTTTATTTTGCTAGCGTCCGTTTTAAGTTCGACTTGAGGTGGTTTTTGCGGTGTCTCACGCAAAACCAGGAAACTACCTAAACATCATAATAAAGATAAAACTCTTGAGCCGTTGGACGTTGGAGCATAGGTGAGATCTCTTGATCCCATTTATAATCCATCCATGCTTGTAGAAGTTCTGCACTGAAGACCTCTCCCTCAAGTAAAAACTGTGGATCTGACTTTAACTCACCCATTGCTGCTTTTAAATCTACTGGGACAGATGGAATGCCTTGGAGCTCTTCTGTTGGCAATCCGTAAATATCTTTATCTAAAGGCTCACCAGGATGAATCTTGTTTTGAATTCCATCAATTCCAGCCATAAGCAAAGCTGCAAAAGCTAAGTAAGGGTTAGCGCTAGCATCTGGTGTTCTAAACTCAATGCGCTTGGCTTTTGGATTTGGGCCTGAGTTTGGAATACGTATAGCTGCAGATCTATTTTTAAAGCTATAAGCTAATTTTACTGGAGCTTCAAAACCGGGAACTAATCTTTTGTAAGAATTTGTCGTTGGATTTGTGATGGCACATAATTTAGGAGCATGCTTTAAGATTCCGCCAATAAAAAACAAGGCGTCTTCAGAAAGACCGGCATAGTGTTTTCCTGCAAACAAAGGTTTGCCCTTTTTCCATAAAGACATATGGGTGTGCATACCGGAACCATTATCGCCAAAGATAGGCTTTGGCATGAAAGTCGCCGTCTTACCATGGCGTTTGGCCACATTTTTTACGATGTACTTAAACCACATCACTTGGTCAGCGGAATTCACAAGGCTATCAAATCTAAAGTTAATCTCCCCTTGCCCCCCGGAAGCCACTTCATGGTGGTGCCGTTCTACTGGGATGCCCACTTTTTCAAGCTCCAAACAAATTTCTGTTCTGATATCTTGCAAAGTATCTAATGGAGCTGCCGGGAAATAGCCTTGTTTATGACGAATTTTATTCCCTAGATTTTCACCAAAAGAATCTGTACCTGAGTTCCAAGCCCCTTCTTCTGAGTCCACTGAAAAATGAGAGTGATTGCTCCCCAAGTCATACTGTATGTGATCAAAGATAAAAAACTCGGCCTCTGGCCCAAAATAAACTTCATCAGCGATGCCAGTGGCTTTAAGGTAGTTCACAGCTTTTTTAGCTATCTGTCTTGGATCTCTATTATAAGCCTGAAGAGTTTCTGGAAGAACAATATCACATGTGATTGAAAGCGTAGGAACCTCACAAAATGGGTCCATAAAGGCCGTACTCAGGTCTGGCTTCATGATCATGTCGGATTCATTGATTGAGCGCCAGCCACGAAGTGAGCTCCCGTCAAAGCCAAAGCCTTCCTCAACATTCTCTTCTGTCAGTTGATGTAAGGGCACAGTCAGATGATGCCACGTCCCAGGAAGATCCGTGAACTTAAAATCCACCATTTTAACTGAATGATCAGCTGCTATTTTTTGTACTTTTTTTAAATCCATGGGTGTCTACTCCACTATGTATTTATGAATAATTATTAAGATACATTTCGCCTTCAAATGACAAATAACATTTCTCATTGAGTGCCGCAACGAACTTTATTGATCAGGCCTATAAAACCCCAGCTCCTCGCTGTCCTGTGCGTATATTAATGGCGTCTTCAAGGCTAGACACGAAGATTCGACCATCTCCAGACTTTCCGGTTTGGGCTCCTGTGCTGATTGCCTCTAAAGCAGGTTCGAGGAGTCCCGAGGCCACAGCTACCTCTAATTTAATTTTTGGCAAAAAATCGATCACGTACTCAGCCCCTTTATAGATTTCAGAGGTCTCTTTATGGCGCCCAAACCCTCTCACCTCACTCACAGTCACTCCGGAAATCCCAATTTCACTGAGAGCGTCGATCACATCATCTAATTTGTAAGGCTTTATAATGGCTTCAATTTTTTTCATCTTAAATTTCCTTTTTCATCACTCTAGCGTATGTTACTAAAGTCTGTGAACTCTAAGCTTAAACCTAATGTTATTAAATTGGATCCAATTATGAAGCCACACCTCCATCAAATATGCCTCTACGAGCCCGAAATACCCAATAATACAGGTAATATTGGTCGCACCTGCGTTGGAACAAACACTCCCCTAAATCTGATTGAACCCCTTGGCTTTGATATCACTGAGAAAAAAGTACGTAGAGCGGGTCTGGACTATTGGAAACACCTTGATCTCAGCATTCATAAGAGTTGGGAGGAATATGTCTCGCAATCCTCAACTAAGAACTTCACTTATTTTACCACTCACTCAGAGCGTAGTTTTTATGACCACGAAATTGAGCCCAATGAGGTTTTTGTTTTTGGCCCTGAGACTAGAGGACTGCCCAAAAGCTTTCTAGAGCAGTTTCCACATAAATGTGTCCGCCTCCCTATGCCCGGCCCAGTGAGAAGCTTAAATTTGTCCAATGCGGTCAGTATTGCTCTCTTTGAGGCTCTGAGACGACACGATATTCACTCACGACTTTAATCTAGCTGTAATACACCTCACACAAAAAGATTGGCCTTTGTGCCATGATCTCGATTCATTTCTAAGGGTTTAGGCTTTACAATGGGTTTTTAAATCCTATGTTTGTAGCATTGTTTACAATTCACTTTTTCACTTGAAGGACATATTTTCTATGCAACTCTTTAAAAGTCTTTTCGGCACACATCACGAACGCAGCATAAAAAAATTCGCACCCTTGGTTCAAAAAATTGGGTCCTTTGAGGCGTCTCTCCAAAAACTCAGAGATGCAGACCTTCAAGCCAAATCAGCAGAGTTTAAAACCCGATTAGATCGAGGAGAACCCCTAGACTCATTACTGCCCGAGGCCTTTGCTGTTTGCAGAGAAGCTTCAGTCCGAGTTTTAGGCATGCGCCACTATGATGTTCAAATGATTGGTGGAATTGTTTTAAGCCAAGGCTCCATCGCTGAGATGAGAACAGGTGAAGGAAAAACACTTGTGGCCACACTCCCCACATATCTTAACGCCCTCACGGGAAAAGGCTCTCACCTAGTCACAGTCAATGATTACTTAGCCACCAGAGATGCCGAATGGATGGGGCAACTCTATAATTGGCTGGGCTTGTCTATTGGCACCATCGTTCATGATCTATCAGATGAAGAGAGACAAAAATCTTACAATTCAGATATTGTTTATGGAACAAACAATGAATTTGGTTTTGATTACCTCCGTGACAATATGAAGTTCGATCAAAAACAATTTGTGCAGCGTGAACTTAACTTTGCCATTGTCGATGAGTGCGATTCTATTTTAATTGATGAAGCTCGAACACCCCTTATTATCTCAGGCCCCTCTGAAGACTCCATCGATAAATATTACGATATTAATAAAGTCATCCCTCATCTAAAATTAGATTTGGACTTCACCATGGAAGAAAAATCTAAAACAGTTTCTTTAACTGAAGAAGGTAACAGCAAAGTCGAAAAACTTTTAGGTGTCGACAATGTTTACGACATCAGCACCATTGGCTTGCTCCACCATATCTACCAGGGTCTAAAGGCTTATCATCTTTTTCATAAGGATAAAGATTATATGATCGTCAATAATGAGATTGTTATCGTTGATGAATTCACAGGAAGACTTATGAGTGGACGACGTTGGAGTGATGGCTTACACCAAGCTGTTGAGGCCAAAGAGGGCGTGCCGGTTCGAAGTGAAAATCAAACTCTAGCGACTATCACATTCCAAAACTTTTTTAGAATGTATAACAAACTCTCTGGAATGACGGGAACTGCTGAAACCGAATCCCTTGAGTTTAAAAAGATTTATGATCTTGATGTTCTTGTGATTCCAACCAACAAACCCATTGCGCGTATTGATCAAAACGATTTGATTTACAAAAATAATCCTCAAAAATATAAAGCCATCGCCAAGGATATAAAAGAGCGTCATGCCAATGGGCAACCTGTTCTTGTGGGAACAGTCAGTATTGAAAGGTCAGAGGCAATTAGTGATGCCTTAAAAGAAGAAAAAATTCCTCATAACGTACTCAACGCAAAACACCATGAAAGAGAAGCGGAGATTGTTTCACAAGCTGGTAGAAAAGGAGCGATCACTATCGCCACGAACATGGCCGGACGTGGAACTGATATTATGCTCGGAGGAAACCCTGAAGCCCTAGCCAAAAATGATGTTCCCGATACGGACAGTCCAGATTATGAAAAGACTTTAAATATGTACACTCGTCAGACACAATCAGAAAAAGAAGAAGTCAAAAATGCCGGTGGTCTCTATATTATTGGAACAGAACGCCATGAAGCCAGACGCGTAGATAATCAGCTCAGAGGGCGTTCAGGGCGTCAGGGTGACCCTGGGGAATCTAGATTTTACCTTTCACTGGAAGATGACCTCATGCGAATCTTCGGTGGTGAGCGTATGCAAAATATTATGACGACTCTTAAGGTCCCTGAAGATGAGCCTATAGAGCATCGTATGGTCAGTCGTGCTATTGAGAAATCTCAAAAGAAAGTCGAGGCTCAAAACTTTGATATCCGAAAACATCTTTTAGAGTATGACGACGTCATGAACAAGCAAAGAAATATTGTTTACTCCTTAAGACGTGAAGTTTTTAAATCTGAAAGCTTAGATCAACCCTACAAAGAACTTTTAGGAGACTTAAGCACAGAAATTTTAGATCTTTATGTCCCAGAAGATGCCAAAAGGGACAAGTGGGACTTAGAAGGTCTCTCCACGGCTTTAAATAAACAATTTGGATTTACACTTCCAGGCGAAGAAGCCGACGTTTGGTCCGATCATCAAATTAATGACTTCGTAGAAAAAAACGTGAAAGAGCGTTATGAAAATCAAGAAAAACATTTAGCGGACCTTAAAGATGAAGTCATGAAAATGATTTATCTACAAACCATTGATATACAATGGAAAGATCACCTCAAAAGCGTGGATCATTTAAAAGAAGGGATTAACCTTCGTGCCTACGCTCAGAAAGATCCTGTGATTGAATATAAAAAAGAAGCCTTTAAAGCTTTTGAAGAAATGCTATATCAAATCAAAGCAGAAACTATTGAGAAATATTTAAAAGTCAGCATTGTAAAACCTGATGAAATGCAGCGCTGGGAGCAAGCTCAACAGCAAAAGTCAAAGCTCAATTACCAAGGAGCAGAAGAAAGTCAAAACATGAGTGCCATGGCACCGCCTCCAGAAGCTTCCGGTGGTGGATCACAACGAGATGAATCTTTAAACCGTTCACAGCGCCGTAGCTATGAAAAGAAAAAAAAGAAGAAGCTTAAAATTTAATGTCAGCCCAATGCACAAACTGCCCTCATATTTTTAAAGAAGACTTTGGCTTAGTGACCTGCCCAGACTGTGGGCACACTGGATTTATAGATTTGGACGGGGAGTTTACAACTCAGTCTAATGAGGTCGCCACTGAAAACGAAGTTCAGCATGATCACTTAGAGCCAGTTGAAACTTTTGAAGATCTTGAAGAGCTAGCTTCCAATGAAGCCCAACTTGAAATGAGCTCACCAGATTCAAACTTAAGCCTTGAAAACTCGGAGCCCACATTTGATGAAATTTTAAATACTGGTGATATTGAGGATATAGAAGACCCCCTAGAAGCTGACGCTTTAGTCTCAGATTTTGTAGCCTCGCCTGAAAGTATTTTAAGTGATTCAGCTGAAGTGGATGAGCTCGATGATCACAAGGCTCTTTCACAGGTTGAGTCCCAAACTCACTTTGAAGATGTAGAAACTGTTGAGCAACAACCTGCAACTCTAGCAGGCCACGAAGCTCCTGCAGCAAAAGCTGGCTCCAACGAAGCTTTGGCTTTTTTAAAAAACATAGATGAATTTTCACAACTGGACGCTGGACTTTTCACCGCTGGAGAGCATATTTACGAGCTCCAAGTAAAAGGAATATTGGACACAGACTTAAATGACATATGTGTTGAGCTTGCAGGTTCACGTCTAGGCCTAGGCACAGAAGAAGACATCAAAGCCCTCTTCCAAATCAAAACCTCTAGCCTGCGCTTCAAACCCCTCACTCGAGTACAACTCGCTATCTGTGTCCGCAGACTCACGGCCTTCAAGTGCCAACTAGATTGGACTCAGATCGAAATATATGAAGAAGAATTTCAAGCTGAATCCATAGACGCTGAAGATCCTGACTTAGCCCTATAAATTAATAAATAATTTAAGTATATCGACAGAATTGAAATTTTAAATTTTTGTCTTCAAAGATTTCAGACTCTTGAGTGAGTTTAAATTTTTCAGGGATTTGAGGATAGAAGACATCACCTTCAAACTCTTTATGAATTTGAGTCAAATAGATTTGGTCGATAAGATCAAAACTCTGTTTATAAATCTCTCCACCACCGATAATGAAAATTTCTTTTTTTTCTTTTGAAACCTCTAAAGCTTTAGCCGCTTCGATCGCGGACTCAATAGAATTAAAATAAGTTTCACCAGATTTTGGTTTTAAAGTTTTATCTCGACTGACCACAAAATGGGTCCGTCTTTTAAGTAGCCCGGGTAAAGATTCAAAAGTTTTGCGACCCATAATAATAACAGCATCTAAAGTGGTGGCTTTGAAAAACTTAAGATCTTCCGGAAGATGCCAAGGTATTTTATTATCTTTACCAATCACATGATTTAAACTCGTTGCTACAATGTGGGAAACCTTAATACTCATTTTTTAATCCTTTTTATTTTTAAAAAAATTTTCTAATAAATTTTAAAGAGCTTTACCTTCTTGCTATTAACATAAAACTCTCTGCAGTACTAGAATTAAACGGCTACTGGAGCTTTTATATTGGGATCGCTCACATAGTTTTGAAAATCAAAATCCTCAAAATCAAAATCAAAGATAGACTCTCTCTTAGTTTTTATGACTAACTGGGGTTTAGCCTTAGGCACTCTTAAGAGCTGTTCCTTGGCCTGCTCCACATGATTATCATAAAGATGCACATCACCAAAACTGTGAACAAACTCACCTACTTTTAGGTCACAAACAGAAGCCACCATATGGGTGAGTAGTGCATAGCTCGCAATATTAAAGGGAACGCCCAAAAATATGTCTGCAGATCTTTGATAGAGCTGACAAGATAGCTTTCCACCAGCAACATAAAACTGGAAGAAAGCATGGCAAGGTGGCAAAGCCATATCATCGACTTCACCGGGATTATAGGCAACGACCAGGTGGCGCCTTGAATCCGGATTTGTTTTAATAGATTCAATGACTTTTGAAATCTGATCCACAGAGGATCCGTCAGGCTTCTGCCAGTCTCTCCACTGGGCTCCGTAGACCCTCCCTAAGTTGCCCTTCTCATCGGCCCAAGCATTCCAAATACGAACACCATTGTCTTGGAGGTACTTCACATTGGTGTCTCCAGACAAAAACCAAAGAAGCTCATAAACAATAGATTTTAAATGCAGTTTTTTAGTCGTCATCAGAGGGAAGCCCTCACTGAGGTCAAACCTCAACTGGCGGCCAAAAAGGCTCTTTGTCCCCGTTCCTGTACGGTCGCTCTTCGCACTTCCTGATGTTAAAACTTCATTTAAAAGTGAAAGGTATTTTGTCATATGTTTTTACTCCTTATATCTGAACTCAGTCTTGGATTAGGGTGTGTTGACAATTCATCTAGCGTTGCGAGAGCTCGAAAGCCAAAAATTTTGAGTTGAGCGAAGAGAATTTTTTATGAAACGTGGCTAAGGCCACTTTGATTAAAAAATTCTTGAGCACAGCTCAAAATTGCAGGCTTTCGAGGGCGGAGTAGCTAGATGAATTGTCAACACACCCTAGTATAAACTTTAAAAAAAGCTTGTGAAAGACCAAAATAATGTTCATTAGGTTATATTGTGGTTCTTGTTTCAAAGGACCCCAGTGTCTATACTGGACGCTCTTGGGTTGTAGGTTTAGATGTCGAAGTGATTTTTTAATCAAATTTGATGCAAGAACCAGAAATATTTGCTAAATCAGATTTGAAGGTGATTAAATTAAATTTGATCAAAAAACACTCGGCATCGGAATCTACAACTTAAGTGCGTTCAGTCTACACTGTCTTCGTGTTCATACATCAACGACAATGACAGGAATTTAATTTTGACGCACTTGTATTAATACCCGTAATTCACATTGGAGCTTCAATGGAAATCAGAGATCCAGTTCATGGCAATATTGAACTTTCTGCAACTGAAATGCAGATCACGTTATCTAAAAGTTTTCAAAGATTAAGATCCATCAAACAACTTGGCTTTGCCGAGTTTAGTTTTCCAGGAGCTTCACATAGTCGTTTTTTACATAGCATTGGTGTTTGCCATATGGCTGGCCGAGCTTTTGACAGTATTTTTAAAAACAAACTTTCAAAACAAGTCCTAAAATATCGGTCTGTGGCACGGCTAGCAGCACTTCTCCATGATGTGGGCCATGGTCCACTTTCCCACTCCACCGAAATCGTCATGCCGACTTTGAATGAACTCAATATTGAAATTTACAAATCTAAGAAAACAAAGCAAGCACAGGCCAATCACGAAGACTATACAATAAAATATGTTTGCGAATCATCAATATCGAAAATCATTTCTGAAAATGAAGATGATTTTACTCCTTACCATGTGGCCTGCCTCATTGATAAAACACTTTTGGATCAAGATCAGTTTTTTGTTCATGAGGGTTTAAACTATAGGCCTCTACTTTCGCAGTTAGTGAGTTCTGAACTTGATGTGGACCGCATGGATTACTTAATTAGAGATGCTTATTTTTGTGGCACGGATTACGGAAAAATTGAACTGGACTGGCTCATCACTAATATGACCTCTTTTGTAAAAGACAATAATATTTATTTATCATTAAACCGCCGAGCCCTTTACACCTTTGATGATTTTCTACTCTCAAGACACAATATGCATCTCATGGTTTACTTTCATCATAAGCCCATTATTTATGAAGAAATGCTTCATCGTTATTTAAGCTCCCCTGATTGTGGTTTTAAACTCCCCACATCCCTTGATGAGTATGATGTGTGTACAGATCATTCCTTGTACCAACACCTTGAGCAGGTGAAAAGTCCTTGGGCCCAAAGAATTGCGGGACGCAAACCTTATATTATGATTTATGAAGAGCATGCCTTGAAAAAAGAAGTGACACTCACAGATAAATTTAAAAATTTACTAGAAGAAAATAATATAAGTGTTATTTTTGCAAACTCTGAAGCTCGCCTGAGTCGTTATCACTCTGGTTCTGATTCGGATCTGCTGTTTCCGCTCTATGTTGTAAACTCAAGACAAAGCCACCTTAAGCCTGTGCGCATTGAAGAACAAACTGAAGTCTTTAAAAAGTATGAGCAAACACGATCTATTGAAAGACTGTATGTTTCTCCAGAGGACTCAGAGAAGGCACAACAAATTTTATTTAGCTAATTTTTTGGAGATTCATATGAAAGTAGCCCTTATTGGTTCCGGCGGCAGAGAGCACGCCATTGCAAGAACGTTAAGTCAGCATAAAAACGAAGTTCATGTCTTTCCTGGAAATCCAGGAATGATTAAACATGCCACTGTCCATCTAGATCAGAATAAATTTGATTCTACTTTTGTAGACTCTTTATCTAAGTCCGACTTTGAACTTGTCGTCATTGGACCTGAGCAACCTCTTTGTGATGGACTTGCCGATCAACTTCGCAAAAAAGGAATGAACGTCGTAGGTCCTGGAGAAGCTGGAGCCCAGCTTGAGAAAAGTAAAATTTATGCTAAAAAATTCATGGAAGAATTTCAAATTCCCACTTCAAAATATTCTAAAGTCGAGAGCTCCCAAGACTGTCTTCTAAAGGCGCAAAGCTATACTGCGCCCTATGTGTTAAAAATGGATGGACTGGCTGGAGGCAAGGGCGTTTTTGTTTGTAAAGATATTTCTGATTTAGAAAAAGCAGCACAGGAGATTTTCCCTACTCATCAATCTGTGTTTCTAGAAGAATTCGTTCAGGGATGGGAGCTTAGCTATATTGTTCTTACTGATGGTGACAATTACCAGGCCTGCCCACTCACTCAAGATCATAAAAGGCTGTTAGATGGAGACCATGGGCCCAATACAGGGGGTATGGGTGTTGTGGGACCTCTTCAAATCGAAGATGAATTAAATGAAAGGATTCATGAAAAAATTGTTTTACCCACGCTTAAAGGTCTTAAGTCTAAAGGTATTACCTATAGGGGAGTTCTTTATTTTGGACTTATGATTAATGATCAAAACCAAATCCAGGTTTTAGAATACAATGTGAGATTCGGAGATCCTGAGACCCAAGTTATTTTCTCTCTACTCAAGGAAGATCCAGCCCCTTGGCTTTTATCTGTCTCAAATGGGCAAATTTCTCCTACTAATTTTAGTGATGAGCAATCTTCAGCCTATGTCGTATTAGCAGCCCCAGGCTATCCAGATAAACCCATCAAAAACCTGAAGATAGAAGGTGATATTTTTCAAGAAATAAAAGACAAACATTATTTTATCGCCAGTGCTGTGAATAAAAATGAGGACCACTTTGTGACATCAGGGGGCCGGGTCCTAGGCTCTTTAGGCTTAGGGGCTGACCTTGGGTCTGCTCTGGAAACAGCTTACGAAAACGCAAATAAGATATCTTGGAAAGGCTTACAGATGAGATCTGATATTGGTAAAAATACTCAATAGACACTTAAACAAGCTTTATTAATTTTGTAGAGTCAGATTAAAACTCTAACTCTAAGCCTGCACTCCAGACGAAGCTGGATTCAAAGACAGGTCTGAATTCAGGAGAGGCACCAGAAGGTTCTTTATCCTGGAACCAATATTGATACGAAACGTAGATAAATGAATTTTGTAGACCAAAGGACTCTAAAGCCTCAAAACTCATTTGTCTGCTGAGCCAGTTTAATAATATTGATAATTTAAATTCCACATAAGGTGCAATATCAGACCTTAGGGACTCACTGTAAAGCTGACCATCATAGGTGAAGCTATGAGCCCCACCTCGAACCTCAGGGACTAAATAAGGCGAATCAAAAAGGCCATCTAATCTTAGAAAAAGACTTAAACCATATCTAAATATCTGTAAATTGGTCAAATCACTCTCATATTCTAAGTAGGAAAAAGGAACCCCTAAACCTATAGCCCCAAAACCGAAGCTATAACCTACTGTGGCGGCCACATCAAAGTTGATACTTTCAGTTTTAAACAGATAATTGGAATTTAAAGCCGGCGTGAGTTCATTTTGTCCAACACCTAAGTAAAGAGTGATTGGCCATTTGGGGCGGACAATAGGATAAGGTGTTTTGGTGTATTTGAGCTCACCACTGTCTGTTTCCGAATAACTGTAATGAGGGGTCTCTTCAAAAACTAACTCAGACTCAGGAGCATCATTTAAAGTTTCTTCCGCATTTACTGCAAAAACTGTAGTCATTATAAGTAAATAAAAAAGTATTTTAATATTATGATTCATCAGTTTATATTGTGACTCTGTCTACAGTGAAGATCAATAGCACTTTATTTCATGAAGAATGCGTTTATGGTGGTTTTTCGTTAGAGAGAATATTAGGGGCTGTGGAAGATTCGTTTGCCCACTACAAAAAACATCTCAAATCGAAACTAGATTGCGCACTGATAAAATTAAACTCGACTTAGTCACAACTCAGCCTTCATTTACTTTTGTGAGTGGGCAATCTATTTTCTCGTGAACTGCATTTCTCGTTTGGACAAACACATATTCCACAGTCCATAATATTTCTCACAGGATACAAAGTGCCTATAGTTTTATTACTCATTAAGTTTTTAATAACTTGAGCGGCCTGTGTCTTTGTTTCTAAAAATGAACTCTTTGGATAATTTATCCAGCATTGCAGTTTGTAAGTTACTGTACTTTGAGAAAATTTTTCAAAAGTGACAGAAGCTTGAGGCGTATCAATAATTTCGGGTATCTGAGAGATTTTGTCTAATAGCTCATTTTTTATCCTTGCAAAATCATCCTCAAATCTTATGTCGAACTCTATACTTATTCTTCTCTGCCCCAAACTATTAAAGTTTGTAATGGAGTTCGACATATAATCTTTATTAGGAACCCTGACTATTTCACCATCAGCAGTTTTTATCACCATGTCTCTTAGATTAATGCGAATTAGAGTCCCTGATACATCTTTTAACGATATCCAATCACCATATTTAGCTGGTTCATTCACAGCCATAAAGATGCCTGAAATAATATTTGCGGCCAAATCTCTAAAGGCAAAGCCAAGGGCCAGGCCAATTATTCCTACACCCGCTAAGAGTGATAAGATGAGTTTCTCAAGGCCAACTACAGTGAGTGCTAAAAAAATACCTAGCAGTATCAGACCTGTTTTAAGTATTGAGACTAATAAACTTTGAAGAGCAAGGTTTAATGTTTTTGAGCTTTTAAGCCTTTCTCTAAAAAAATTTGTGCCTACTTTAGAGAAAAAATAAAAAAATATTAAAATTAAAATTTCCAGAACAATATTTGGAATATGAGTTACAAACACTCTCATCCAAGCTAGCAATTTAAGCATAATAATCTCAACAACTTCAGTAGAATTAATTGCACTCGTGTTCATAGGCTCTCCAAAGAGAATTTGATCATCAAGACTTGGGATTTAAAATTTGATATGCTCCTGGTCTTAAGACTCTAGTTAAGATAGTAGCTCATGTTTTTCGGAGAGTAACTTTATAAATATGAGTGCTGAAACTGGCCCAATAAAAACACCCACCGGCCCTAAAACTAGTATACCGCCTATGGCTGAAATTAACCCCGCCAAAGGATGAAGGCTCTGATGACGATTCAGCATCCAGGCTCTTACAATATTATCACTAATGCTTGCGAGAACGACAGCTGATATCATCATAGCTGTTATATAAATATTAGCTTGCAGATAAAAATACAAAATCAGTGAAAATGAAACAGGAGCTATCCCAATAAGTGGAACTTGAGAAATAAAAAACGTAATAAAAAATAAGACAAAAAATATTTTTAAACCTAAAAAGTAAGCAACTACAGCAAGTATTAACGCCTGAACTAACCCAGTAACAAGCCCTGCAAATAAAGAAGCCTGACATGCTTCTTGAATAATTTTAACTAAAGAGTTTAGAAAATTATTGTCAATAAGATCTAACTTCGTCGTAAATTTGTAAATGTTCTTCGAATCAGAAATAAAATAGAACATACATGCTGCAAAAAAGAATAAGCCAAGAGCAATACTCGGTAACGAAGACACTAACTTTGAAGTGATTCCCAAAGCAGGCTCCCCGATTTTACTCATAGCTTCGTTGAAAAGATCTTTAGCCTGAGCCTTTGAGATAAAAGAGCTCATAAATGTAAGTTTATTAAATAAAAAATCTAAACTTGAGTCTACTGAGTTAAATTCATCTTTTTTAACCACAACTCCCAAGTACGACTTAGCTTTAGAAAAAAAGCTTATGAGTGATAAGAAAAAGGGTATGAATACAATAGTGATGCATGATAAAAGAAGGTAAACAGAAAATGTTTTATTGAATCTAAGTTTTCTTTGAAAAAACTGAACTTGGAGTGGCTTAAGGGCAAAAGCCAGCACTGCAGCAAATAAAATCCATTGCACAAACGGAAAACAAAAGACAACAAGTAAAACTCCAAAAAAACACAGAAGTAATGTATATATAAGCTTGTTTTTATTTTCGATTTTCAATTGAACACTATTGAAGGAGAGTCAGTCTAGATTCGGCCTTCTTAATTTCAAGAAGAGATTTATCAGCTTCCTCTGGAGTCATCGCTTTTTCAAGCTCTAACTTAAGCTCATCCATAGTCTTTTGAATAGATCCAGCATCAACCTCACCATGAGACTCTGCATATTCCGCTAAAAGAATAATGTACTTATCCTCTTTAATCTCACAAAAACCTTCTGAAACAACAAATTTGTGAATACTTCCTTGGGTGTCTTTCAAAATGACCGGCCCCGTCCCTAACTCGCAAATAAGGTCTTCATGTTGGTCTAAAACCTCAATTTCTCCAAGAGAGGTAGGAAT
>CALGWV010000072.1 GCA_937936325.1 uncultured Bdellovibrionales bacterium
CTCTAGAGCCGATGCAAGAAGTCGCCTTGCTCCTTCTTTTACGATTGTTTGTAATCCTGAAAACTTCTCAGACTCAACACTTTCTGGTATGATCTTTAACATAGCGGTATTTCCTTTCGGGCTTTTTTACCCGGTTTTTAGTTTTTTGCAAAACTCAGGATATACCGCTTGTTTTTTTATTCAATCCACAACTTTCTGGAGTTTCTCGCCTTTTATGTCTTAAATTTTAATCGAAAAACTGGATTTTTTTTGAGTGAATCTAAAGCCCAGTGCAATAGAAAAACTATATAACAAAAAAAGAACACTTGAAAATTTATCAAAAAATATTACAAAATAAATGAACACTATGCTGACTGAAAAACAAATCAATAGATTTTTATGAACTTGAGAGTCGCTGCTCCTGAATTGATTGAGGAACACCCATAGTGGGTAAAAAAGAAAACAAAGGTAGAAAATAAAAAAAGGAATTCCAAATGTAGTTAAAACTCTCAAGTAGTGATTGTGTGTTGCGCCGTATAATGCTGAATCCCAATCCTTAGAAAAATTATTTTTTTCTCTTACAACTTCAGGGGTATCGTGATGGTATTTAAGCATCACTTTTTTTTTGAAAAAATTATTGTAGCCAACCCCTAAAATTGGGTGGTCAGCTGTGGCTCTTAAGTGAGCTTTCCAAGTATGTAACCTGTATGCAATGCTAAAATTATTGGTAGAAGTGATCCTTACTGCTCTTTTAAGCTTTGGACTAATTGCGCAAATAATAAGAGTCAGGCTCATGAGTCCTAGAATCTGGTAACGCCATTTTTTGAAATAGAAAAAAGATGAAAATAAAAATATGAGGCTCAAGCCCAAGATCGTGGCTCTGGTTTGTGAGAGGAGGCAAGAAACAAGAAGGGAGAAAGAACTGACAAAATACAGACCCTTATACTTTCTTTTTGTAAACTCAATAGTTGGAAGTAAGAAAATGAGTATGATGAAGAAATATCCAGCAAGATGAGAAAATGGAATAGGATTTTTATGGAGCCCTTCTGCTCTAAAATATAAACGATCTAAATTTTTCCCAAGCATTTGATTGAGGGGATTTTGTCCAAGAAGAAACTCATAACAACATATGAAAAGAGTCAGTATTGTTGTGAAACTTAAAAAATAGATGAGAAATTTTTTTGGGAGACGAGTTATGGGTATTCGAGAAACGCATAGGCTTAAAAGAACTACAAAAATAAAGTTGTAGTAGTCCTTAAAGAAGGCTTTGTATTGGGTGAGTGTTGAGCCTTGTATGATTAAAATAAAAATCATAAGGCCAAAACAGAGGCCACTGAGTTTAAGATATTTTTTTAAAGCCTTATTTTGAACGAACTTCCTCATATTTCCTAGTTTATAAATACTGTAGAAGCACATGAGGCTCATAAGAGCCAAGCCTATGTTTTTGCCGAGTTGATTGTAAAAGAATAAACCGCAGAAAGTAAAAAAAAGCGAATAAAAAGGATAAGATAAATGAAGGTCCGCTTTGTCGTTTTCCATGTTTAACTCGATGGCTTTATGCCGGTATCAGTCCATGACTTTTTTTCTTCAATGGAGTTTTGGAGCTTTTTATCATTTTCTGAAAGTGAGTCTCTGCTTCTTTCCTTGTGATAGAGGTGTAGAGCTTGTGCACAGAAATGAAGGTCATATCTCACTATTTCAGCATTTGTGGCTCTGTTCACAAAATCACTATCTTCTCGACCCCATCCAACATAACTCTCGTCAAATCCATTTATTTTGTAATAGTCTGATTTACTAATTGAAAAATTACAACTTCTGACACCATCTAAACAGCTTTTAAATGAGGGGCGAAAAAGCACTTTGCTTAAGGATACTGACCTTAAGACGTTCTTTCGATTTTTTATACCAGGGCTCAAAAAATTGATATTTCTAGGAACGCTTTTGTTAATGAGCTTATGAGTTTGGGTTTCAGAAAGTAAGATACGCTTGCCTTGAAGATATCTGCCTAGCTTTAAAAAGCGAAGATGGTCACGGAGAAAGTTTTTAAAGGGGAGCATATCTCCATCTAAAAATATAAGATTGGAGCTTTGGCTTTTTTTTACAGCTGCATTTCTGATCTTGGCGGCTCTAAAACCACGGTCTTCTTGCCAAACATGTTTGATGCGGGAGCTGAGGTGAGGTTGAATAAGTTTTTTTGTTTCCTCTGTGGAGCCATCATCTGCAATTATAATTTCAAAATCAGTTTCAGTTTGCAGAGCGAGGTACTTTAAGCAGAGTTGAAGCGCAGAGGGCCAATTATATGTTGTGACAATAATAGAAGCTTTCATAATGTTTTGAGGTTAGTCTAAAATACAAAACTTACAAGTTGAGTTTCTACCCAGATCCGCGAATAAGTGGTGAGGTAAAACCCAAAAAACCTGCTTCAACACTGCCTCGCATAGAAACTTTCTCCTACAGCTGACTGACCCGTGTGCTTGTAGAGAATATCTTGAGTACGACGCTGGGGGAAGGCGCTTCATGGGTTTCAATGCTGTTTATCAGCGGATCTGGGTTTCAATAGGGAGATCCTAAATGTGCTCAGTATATTTAAAATCAATATGTAGGTTTCTGCGGTTAAGCTGGGTGCTAAGTTTATAAAGTAAAATATGAAGATGTTGACTCAAAGCAAGTCTTGTAAGGCTATTTGTGCTAGGAAGAGGTGACTCAGGAGAATTATGAAAAAAGCCATAGTATTTCAAACAGCGTATTTGGGTGATTTGGCCTTAAGTTTTCATTTTGTGAACTATCTAAAAGAACAAGCTCTCTTTGATGAGGTGGATCTAGTCTGCCGAGATTCCTTTGTGGACTTTGCAAATGAAGTGGGGTTATTCGCTAATGTGTATCCAATCACAAAAAAAAATACAATGTCTTATTGGAGAGCATCAAAAAAAATAACTTCAAGTTACGATCAAAGTTTTGTTCTTCAAAACTCTTTAAGATCCATGTTATTAAGCCTTTCTGTTATAACTGAGAAACGAGCTGGTTTTAGAAATTATTTTAATTCTATTTTATTTGATTTTACCTCAAGCAGATCTGAAGGAACCCACTTTGTGGCTGAGCATTTCAAGTTGCTTCATAACAAATCAGATCCATCCGCCCTGAGTTCTAATTTAAACTCTCTAGATTCAAGTTATTTTTTTCAGCCTCAAGTGCATCAGCAGGTTCAAAGTTCTATCTTAGAAAAATTTGGTTTGAGTTTAGGGTTTAAAGTATTTGCTCCAGGAAGTGCCCGAGCGACTAAGAGGTGGAACTTAAAAAAACTCTCTAGTTTCTTGTCGACGACTCAAAACAAGTTTGTTATTTTGGGGGGAAATAAAGAGTCCAAACTTTTCTCCTCAGTGATTAATCCACAGCTTGGTCATATTAATTTACTAGGAAAGACTTCAATCTATGAAGCTTTTGTGCTGATATACTGTTCAAGGTTTTTAATGGGTTTTGATAGTGGGCTTGGCCACTTGGCGAGCTTTGCCCCCATCCCGACTCTGTCTCTTTTTGGCCCTACGCACACCAATTTGGGCTTCACACCCTGGAGCCCGATGAACCAAGTGATTGAGAAACCAAAATTGAGCTGTCGTCCTTGCAGCAATAGAGGAGGCAAGAGTTGTCCCATTGGTCATCAAGTTTGTTTGGACTTTGAAACCCATTTGATTGATCAAAAGATCAATGAAGTTCTAAGTTAATGGCTTAAAACTCCATGCTCACAGAGAGTCCCTTGAAGTCAGTATCGTAGACGGGTAAAACAAAAGCGGAGCGCCAAACATCATTGGAGCTCGAGCCTTGAGCTGAAGTTTTATTTTTAGTTCTTTTATAAAGTGACTGAAGTCCCACACCAAAAACGGCACCAATGGTCGCTCCAGCTACAACATCATGTAAATAATGTTTATTGTCATTCATTCGGCTGAAGGCAGTGAGTGTGGAGAGAGCTAAAGCTCCTATGCCCCAAGGCCAAAGCCCATGTTCAGCGGCGACATAGGATGAAAAGGCAAAGGCGGCTGTAGCATGTCCCGAGGGAAACGAATTAAGACTTCTGCCATTGGGTCTTTGTTCTTTTACAAGGGGTTTAAGTATGCTGGTCAGTCCACCTGAATAAATCATGGCCTTCATCATAGAGATTGTTCTCACTAAATAGTGGGGGTCTTTAGTTATAAAATAGGTGCCATACATTCCCAGGCTATAAAGCAAACTAGGTCCTAAGCGCCCCCCATAATGACCGATAAGTGTATATTTACCTAGAGGCTTATGTTTTGCTACTTTTTCTTGAAGCGGGACAACAAAGTTTTTCCTAAAAACTGTAGCTAGAAGTAGTGTGGATGTGCCTCCTATAATGAACCATGTGCGGGCCTCTGTTGTTACAGGGGAGATTAATTCTTTGCCTAGGGAGGATAATGAACCTCTAATATATGTATTAATTTTTTTGCTAGTAGGAACTTCGTCCGCGAAAGATGGAGTGATGTAAAACTGAATTGCAACAAAAGGGAGAATTAGAAGATATTGCTGATAAGTATTGGTTTTCATGGGGCGTCCTCGCTATAATAAGCCAAATGATATTTTTTCCTATAAAGAATTGGATTAGGCTTTAAGCTTTTGTAACAGTAAAAAAAATGAGTATTCAAAACTCCATGCTCACAGAGAGTCCCTTGAAATCAGTATCGTAGACGGGTAAAACAAAAGCGGAGCGCCAAACATCATTGGAGCTCGAGCCTTGAGCTGAAGTTTTATTTTTAGTTCTTTTATAAAGTGACTGAAGTCCCACACCAAAAACGGCACCAATGGTCGCTTCAGCTACAACATCATGTAAATAGTGTTTATTGTCATTCATTCGGCTGAAGGCAGTGAGTGTGGAGAGAGCTAAAGCTCCTATGCCCCAAGGCCAAAGCCCATGTTCAGCGGCGACATAGGATGAAAAGGCAAAAGCAGTAGTTGTATGACCTGAGGGGAAGGAGAGATCATCGCCCTTATTGGGTCGAGTTTCACGTACAGAAGCTTTGAGTATTCTCGTGACTATCCCAGAGTACAGACTCGCTTTAAGCATAAGAACTGTTCTTTTTAAATAGAGTTTGTCTTTTGAGGTTAAAAACAGAGTGAACATGCTGGCTGAATATAAAAGATTCGGTAACATTTGTCCGGCATAATCACCAATTAAAGTGTACTTTCCTAAAGGGCGACTTCGAGAGATAGTGTCTTGGAGTGGGAGCACAAAATTATTTCTAAATATTGTAGAAAGGGCAAGAGTTGCTGTTCCCCCAGCTAATAAAATAATTAATGCTTCATTTTTGAATACTGTGAGAAGTTCTTTATCAATATTAGAAAAGCTTTGCCTGAGATAAGTGTTGATTTTTTTGCTCGTTGGAACTTCTTCTGCAGACAAGCTTGTAACCATTAAATTGAGGGTAAAACAAACAAGAAAAACTTTAATTACAACTTTACTTCCCAAAACGCTTTTTCCCTTTTTTTTTGTTTTTAGTTTGGCCTCATTAGCATGGCTCAGTGATTGTTAGGGGTAAGTTCACTCAATTTATGAAAATTTGACAGGAATCTTTATAAAATTTTTTAAAGGTATATAGTCTAGACATGAAGGGAGTCAATGTGAAAATGGTGATGGCGGCAGGACTCGAACCTGCAACCTACGGCTTAGAAGGCTGTTGCTCTATCCAGTTGAGCTACGCCACCAATTCAAAACGAAATATCAACTTACTTTAAAAAACTTTGGGGATCAACTCGCCCTTATTAGGGCGTGTCTAGACCGAGATCTGCGGATCTCGGTCAAATAGGGGGCGAGGACTTACCCATCTTCTGCAGCCCCTAAACTTTGCTTGTCTTTTCTGTCCCAAGAATTAAAAAGATAACTCCAGCAATAGAAGCAATGACAGAGGCTATTAAGATGGCCAACTTGGCTAAGTTTTCAGAAGATGATCCTTCACCCAAAGCTAGGTTTCCAATGAAAAGAGCCATAGTGAATCCCACTCCGCCTAGAAAGCCAACACCTAGAACCTGCTTCCATGAAACTCCTTTAGGAAGGCTTGCAAAATTAAATTTGACGGCGAGCAGACTAAAGCAGAATATCCCTACAGGTTTACCAATAACAAGACCTAGAATAATCCCTAAAGACAGTGGTGTACTCATCACGGCACTTAAGGAGACATCACCGAATTTAACTCCAGCGTTAAAAAGGGCAAATAAAGGCATGATGACAAAGCTCACCCATGGATGAAGAATGTGTATCAGACGGTCTAATGGAGAAACAGATTCAGTCCCCAATTTTTCAACTTCATAGGCGAATGAATTTGGTAGAGGAATATCTTCAAGAGCCTCCTCATGTTCTTTGGCTGGGAGATTGAAAAGCAATTTATCCTGTATTTTTTTGCTCAGCTTTTTGAATTTCTCTGAGAAATCAAATGAGTTAAACAGTGGAAGTGAAGGAGTGATAAAACCTAAGATCACACCAGCAATAGTGGCATGGACTCCACTTTTAAGAATGCCAAACCAAACACATAGCCCTACGAGGACATAAAGTGAGACTTTTCTCACTCCAACAATTCTAAAAAAGACTGTTGCAGTGATAGCCAGTCCTGCAAAGCCTAAAGCCTGAGTCGAGATTTCTTCTGTATAGAAAAAAGCAATTACGAGTACAGCAGCAAGGTCATCAATGATCGCTAAAGCCAACAAAAAGACCTTCAAAGCAAAAGGAACGCGGTTCCCTAGCAAAGAAAGAATTCCTAGAGCAAAAGCGATATCTGTAGCCATAGGTATACCCCAACCATAGGAAACTCCCGTAGGTGTGGCATTAATGGCCGTATAGATTAGAGCGGGTATCATCACTCCACCCAAAGCTGCAAATAAAGGAAGTGCTGCTTGTTGAGGGGTGGCGAGTTCTCCTTGGGTCACCTCTTTTTTTATTTCTAACCCCACTACAAAAAAGAAAATGACCATGAGGCCATCATTAACCCAGTGATGAAGACTCTTGCCAAGGTGAAAATCTCCCAAATGAAACCCTAAATGCATATGTAATAAGTGTTCGTAGCTTCCACTCCAAGGAGAATTGGCCCAAAATAGAGCCACTATTGTGGCAAAACCAAGCAAGATGCCACTTGCGGCCTCTAATGCTAAAAAAGACTCAATTGGAGCTAAGACTCTGTGTACTACTTTTTTGGGTAAGTTATTTCTTTTCATTTAGAACTTGTCCTTGGTTTGTTTAAGCTTCATTCTGTTTCGTTGAGCTCATTTATAATTTGAGGTTTCTTGTCTCCAATTTCAAATTTAATTTGGGCTCCAATACATTTTGGATCATGCTCAAAAAAGAGTGTCCATTGGCCCTTAGAGGCTGCAACCAGGATCTCGATTTTTTCATCTATGACTTTTATTGGATTTATATCATAGGACATGGTCCAGGCCGGTTGCAAATGGGATTTCATGGGGATGACATCAGCGCAATAAAATAAAGTTTGTTTAGAATCTGAAACTTTGACACCTTGTTGACCTACTGTGTGGCCATGGCTCATTTTAAATTCAATCCACTGATCCCAAGGCAGCTGAGCTCCTTTTAAAAGCTTAAGGACACCGGCCTCAACAAGAGGAGTGATATTTTGAGGCAGATAGCTGGCTTTTTCTCTAAGATTAGGAGTCATGGCGTGATGATAGTTTTCTTCTTGAACCCAATAGGTTGCTTTTGGAAAACTCGGTGCTAGTGATTGAGTATGAGAATCAAAGCAGACTCCACCGCCTGCATGGTCAAAATGAAGATGGGTTAAGATGACATCGGTCACGTCATTTGCGGATAGATTTAAGTGTTTCAACTGGGTGGCAAGATTAGGATGGGCTTCATCAATAGCAAAAATTTGAGCAAATTTAGAGCCTAAGCGATCTCCGTATTTAGGAACAAAGTCTTCGCCGTTTCCCACATCAATGAGGATCACTTTGTCTTTTGATTTTAAGAGTAGGTTCCGAGTCACCATTTCAATTTGATTATTATCATCAGCAGGGTGGTGCTTATTCCATAAAATTTTAGGGACGTTACCGAACATGGCCCCACCGTCAAGTTTGAACTTTCCGGAATTGAGGCTATAGCAGTCATAGGGTCCGATAGTCATTAATTTTTGGGGGATCACGTCGTCTCCACTTCATATTTATTGAGAAGACCTGAAAAGGCCTCTTTTTGAATATAGTTCTTAGTTTTTTTAATCTGTTTTTTTGTGCTCGATTCTTTGAGAGCAAAAAATCCCATGGGGATATATCCTTGTTTTTTTAAACTCTGGCTATGGTTTATAACATCCCCAACTGTGGAGTCTGAAATATCAATGCTGATGTTTTTTAGTTTTAATTCTGTGGAAGTTTTTGTTTCTTCGGAAATAAAGTCCAACTCATTCATATAGGTTTGGGCTTCTTTCACGTAATTATAACTTTTTGTTGAAGGATCATGGTTTGCAAAAGCCACACAGGGAGAAATAATATCTATAAATGCCAAGCCATCATGGGCCAGTGCTTTTTTTAAAATTTCAGTGAGTTGTTTTTTGTGTCCAGAAAAACTTCGAGCCACAAATCTGCAGTTTAAATTTAAAGCCAACTCACATAAATCAATGGGGTCTGCAGTTTGAGTTTTAAAGCCATTTTTGGTGGGCACTCCCACATCTGTTGTGGCTGAAAATTGCCCCTTAGTCAGGCCATAAACTCCGTTATTAGCCACGATGTACAGCATCGGTGTGTCTCGCCTAAGTGTATGTATAAACCCACCTAAACCAATGCTGGCCGTATCGCCATCTCCAGAAAGTCCAATGATTTTAAGCTCGGGTGAAGCCAAACTGACCCCCGAGGCGATGGGGGCCATACGCCCATGTATCGTATTAAAACCATAGGCTCCTTTAGCAAAGTAAGCGGGAGTTTTAGAAGAGCAACCAATCCCTGAAATTTTAACAATT
The DNA here is from genome assembly GCA_937936325.1 of uncultured Bdellovibrionales bacterium. Classification (GTDB taxonomy): domain Bacteria; phylum Bdellovibrionota; class Bdellovibrionia; order Bdellovibrionales; family UBA1609; genus CALGWV01. Next base: position 8,931 of record CALGWV010000072.1, read on the forward strand.
TGATGAGGGGGAGTCTGGGTGTCTAAAAGGGCGGATTTTAAATGATTAATGATACTATCATGACCACAGCCTGTGCAAAGTGTGGAGGTTTGTGCTGAGTAGTCTTCTTTTGTATAAGTCATAAAAGAGCCTCATTGTAGAGTTTGAAAACTCGATCCGCTTGTATAGGCCAGCCGTCAAATTGAAGTAAGCTTGTGATTTTAACTTGAACTTGGCTCTGTAAAATTTGGGCCATTTGCCCATCACGGTTTTGTTCTACGCAATATACGTCAGTAAATAATTTAAGTTGATTTATATCTTTTTGAGATAAAGGAAGCGCTTTGATTTCCATAAAATAGACATTGTCAGGAATAAGATCTTGGAGTTCACTGATAATTTGTTTTGTGCTTCCATAATAAATAAATAACTTGGAGCTTTTAGAATCTCCTTTAAAAATACAGCTAGGAAGATTGTAAGACATTATTTTTTTCTTCAGTCCCATTACTTTTTCTTTATAAACCTGGGGGCTTTCGCTGTAATTTCCCTGGGGGTCATGGCCACTACCACGGGTCATAAAACCTCCTAAAGGAGTGCCAGGTTGAAGGGCTGGAAGTTTATTTTTTTTCGAAGCCTTATTTTTTGAATTTTGGAAATCCTCTTTGTGAGAAATTTTTAGATTCATTCCTAAGTCTAGGTCACTTAAAACGAAAACAGCTGTTCTTAAATCTTCAGAAATTTCAAAAGCAAATTGAGCCATTTGAAAAGCCTCTTCAGGATTACTAGGTAGTAAAACAGGATGGAGCGTGTCTCCGTGGGACAGGCTATGGGCAAAGCTTAAATCTCCTTGGGAGGTGCGTGTGGGCAAGCCCGTCGATGGGCCTAATCTTTGGATATCAAAAATCACTAATGGGATCTCTGCAAAGTATGCTAGTCCTACAGTTTCTGCCATAAGACTGAGCCCAGGTCCTGAGGTGGCAGTCATCGCTCTGGATCCCGCCCAGCTTGCCCCAAGAGTCATTCCAACAGCTGAGATTTCATCTTCGGCTTGGTAGATAGTTGCCGAGAGCTTTAAGTCTGAGACATGTTTTTCAAAATTCTCGACCAACGAGCTGGATGGGGTAATAGGATACCAAAAAGCAAATTCACACTGGGCCTCAAGAAGACCCAAAGCGCTAGCTTGGTTGCCATCAATAAGAAGAGGTGCAGAGGTGAACTCATCAGCTTTGAGTTTAAATTTTTCAGAAGCCTCGTGGTATCCGAGCTCAAAAGCTTCAAGGTTGAGCCGAGCGATTTCTTTAGATCCCTGAAACCTCTTTTTAATAACATGGCTACATGTTGAGAGCTCTAGTCCAAAGTGTTTTGCGACGGCTCCCACATAAATCATATTGGCCAAGGGTTTTCTTAAGGAAACAGGCACACTTAATTTTTTCACTTGATTTTTAATGTCTAAATTTAGGAAGCTAGGGGTTTCGGGGGATTCCTTGGCCACCCAACAGTCTCCATTTAATGACTTCAGGTCCTCTTCTAGAGTCTCACGACAAAGGCTGATTAAGAGATCGGCCTGACTTTTGAGGCCTTCATATTTTTGGCTTGTCACACGTATCAAATACCAAGTAGGGAGACCTGCAATGTTTGATGGAAAAATATTTTTTCCAACAGCATGAATGCCTGAAAAGACGAAGCACTTTAAAAGAATTTCGTTAGCCGTAGAGCTTCCAGAGCCATTGACAGTAGAGATACGAATTTGAAAATCAAAATTTTTCATATTTAAGGACTAAACTAACGTTCTAAAGCATCGAGGTCCAGTAGTTTCGGTCATAGCTTCCTGGATGAAAAATCAATCTCTTGAATATACGGAAAACAACTCTGGCCCAAGTCCCCTAACTTCAGGGGCAGGTGAACTGGACAGCCGATTTCCGAGTGCTGAAAGTTCAGGCTGGCCTTTGAGCTCTGATTTTAAAAGGGAGGTCCGTCAGTCTTCTTTCGGGTAGGCGGAAGGGTCAATGCTAAGAACCCAAGTTTTATAAGCCTCACTCAGAGTTTCAATTTCTGCCGGGGGGTGAACGGGTCCAATATAGATCTTCATGTTTCCAGGCTTGGGAATCAACTTTCCTTTGGGCCAGCAAGCACGATTTCCTTTGAGATATAAGAACAAGATGGGGGTGTCGGTTTTTTTAGAAAAAAGACTCACACCTTTTTTGAAATTTTTAATATAACCATCCGGCGAACGGCTTCCCTCAGGAAAGAGTATCAACCACATTCTGTCCATTTTTTTAAGCAATGTCAGGATGAGCTCTATCGACTCATGTTTTTTTTCTTTTCTATCAATAGGGATAGCACCTAAACAGTTTTTAGAAAAAAAAGAAAACACAGGATTTTTAAACCAGTAATCTTTTGCTGCAGAAATATAAAGATGGCGCCAGAAAGAAAAAGGAATGGAGGCTGTTATTGATGTGGCATCCAAATGAGAGGAGTGATTCGAGATCAAAAGAAGCTTGGGGTATTTTTTAATTAAAGGCTTGTAATCTCCGACAACATTTAAGCCGACATAGAGTTTGAACCCAATACCTTTGAGAAAAGCAGCCCAAATTAAGGATAGAAACCAAGCCCCAGTATCGACATGTCGTGTGAGTACGGGCAAGTGTCTTAAGTGTTTAGGAAGTTGGGTCCACTGGGCATTTTCATAAGTCCAGGGTTTCATTAAAGTCCCCCCACCTGAGTATAGAGGAGATAAAAATAGTAAAACGATGGAAACACAAATAAGACCTTGCTCACTCTACTTAAGATATCTCCACGGCCCAGGATAAAAATACCCATATTTTTAAGCCCTAAATCACGTCGCATCCAAGAAACAACAAGTTCTCCAAAAATAGAAAATATAAAAATAGATAAAAAAGAAAGAGCCCAAAAGAGAGTGCCTCCATAAGGCAGAGAGTTTTTCCAAAACCAAGAGAGTGTTCCGATAGTTACGAAGCTGAAAGCAAGCCCTTCAAGGCGAATCCGTCCTGTGATATTTGGGAACAGCTTAACTTTCCCAAACCTTAGGCTGAATCCACTTGTAAGGGCGAGGCAAAGCTCACTTAAGCTATAGAGATATAAGAAGCATATGGCACCCTTGGGTAAATTTAAAATAAAGATCACGTGGTTTAAGCACCAACCATAAAAGATAAAACCAATAAAAACCAAAGAAAGAACTTGGACTTTATGTTTTGAGTTGTCTTCTAAAATAGGGAGTAAACACAGAATCACAAAGCTAAACATAGGGACTAAATTATAGAGTTCATTCCAACCTTGAAATGCAGTGTAAGCTAGAAAGAAACTGCAAACATAAATGGTCCAAACATATTTAAAATGATGAAAGACCCCAACCATTTGAAAGAACGTCTTCAGGCTCCAAATGCTTAAGAGAGAAATTAATATTTCGTTAAAAGGGCGAGGCAAGCTGAGGCCAATAAGTATCAATGGGGCTGTCCACCACCAACTTTTAAGACTGGCTTTGTAAGTTTCGAAATAGGTCAATGAACTTGAGTTTGCTTTTCTAAAAAATAAAGCGGGTAAGCTTAAAACAACAAGGCCTAGAAAAATATAAAAACTCTGAAGTAAAAAAGGATCTTCGATAAAATGAAGCATTAAAAACCTTTGGTGCCAGGCACCTTTTGAGTATGCGCCGCATCCTCAAAAGGTGCCTGGCACCTAAGAATTACCTCATACCTCCGTGCAGGCCGCAAGCTAAAGTTGAATATAACTTTACAAAAAACATCTAAATAGAGAATGAGCTCAGTAAACGTGTTTTGATTTAAGACAAAATGAGATTTCTTTTTTTAAATGGGTTATTCTTTGGTGTGGATAAATCTCTGTTCACTATTTGGATAAAAGAAACTGCCGTCTCTATGTTGATTCATTTTTGAGATGAAAACCTAAGTGAGTCCAATCAAATACCTAGGAAAAATAATTTTATGAATAGAATTAAAATAATGATTGTGGATGATGATCAGGATATCTTAAATCTTCTCAAGTTAAATATAGATAATGAGAAGTTTAAAGTCTATCTTGAATCTAATGCATTTCGGGCATCTAGGGCTATTGCTTTATTAGAGCCAGAGGTGATTATTTTAGATTGGCATTTCGAACGAAGCTTGGGTGACCGGGTTTTAGAAAGAGCGGGTTACCTTTTAAATACTCATAAAGGTGCAAAGGCCCTTCCATATTCGCCAATGAATATCATCACATTTTCAAGCACTTCAGAGAAAGAGATTTCAATTGTAGAGAGTCCATATTTTCAATCAGTGGGTCATTTGGATAAGTCATTGGATCTGTTTAGCTTAAAAAATCAACTTCAAAATTATTTATTAGAAGTTCAATCTAGACTAGAGGCTGTTGAACCACTGGTGATACCTCGAGGATATAAAAATCTTTATGAAGAAGGTTTAGTTTTCTATAGTAAAAACTGTACAAAAAATACTCAGTCCTTGTTGGGGCATGCTGTTTTTATGGCCTCTGAAATTGAGAGTAAAACTTTAATCTGTGAAGGAATAGATTCTAAAACTGACTTAGAACAATTAATCTTAGAAGTAGATGATTATGCCACGTTGTTTTGTGAAGCCGATGACTTTAAACAGAATAAGTTTATTCATTTAGTTTTGGTTTCAAAAAGTAAGCTTAATTCGGATTCTTCTCTATTAATTTTAAGGTCTAAGTCCATTAAAAGCTTGAAATTTGAAAAAAGTGTGGATGAGCTCATGGAAAATTTAAAGACTAATGGGGAAAATCCCTCATTAATCAAACAAGCAGCTTAAGCGGCAGCTGTCTTTAAGTTTTGGAATGAGTATCCTACTCCGTAAACAGATGCAATGCACTTGGAGTAAGTTTCCAATTTTTTTCTAAGATTACTAATGTGGGCATCAATACCGCGAGACTCAAAGGAATAGTCATCATTCCAAACCTTAGAGGTCAGTTCCTGGCGAGTCATCGCCCGGCCTTTTTGGCGGATGAGACTGTATAATATTTTAAACTCTATGGGTGTTAAGTTAATGTCCCTTTTGTGATCTTTCTCTAAGAGATAGGCTTTTTGATAATGTAGGTCTATAAAAAGCTGGTCTATATAAAGAGCGTTTTGGCTTTTATTCTTGTCTATTTTTGAGTTCACTCTTGCTTTAAGTTCATCCATTGAAAAAGGCTTTTTGATATAATCTTCAGCCCCAAGGTGAAAACCATGTACGACATCAGGAGTAGACTCTCTAGCGGAGAGTATAATGATAGGAGTTTTTTCATTCAGGTAAGAGCTTTGGATATGGCTAAATATTTCATAACCTTTAGATGGGCCTTCGGGTAAGTTTAAGTCAACGATAACAAGATCGTATTTCTTTTCTTGAACTAATTCGATGGATTGGTTTAACGTCGTAGAAAAGCTTAAGCTGTGGCTAGAGCTCAAGCAAGTTGTAAGTAGCTGTTGTGTATCAAAATCATCTTCGATGATAAGTATATTCCCCATTAGAATAGCTCCGTTCTGAAGTGTGTTCAGTATTCACCTATCATATATTCAACTCTGAGTTAAAACAATAATCAGGGATCAATTAAATGAAACCTATCTAATTTAGATTTGGTATAACTCGAGTATTGGGCTTAATATTACATTTAGGGATTTATTCAATCTAATTTGACTGAAAGTGCTCTATGGAATTTGGTCTTAGTGTCAATTTTTCTTCAAAATAGCGATCCTTAATTTATTTTAAAGTGGAGCTCTTTATGTATCAAGATTTAATTTTA
>CALGWV010000073.1 GCA_937936325.1 uncultured Bdellovibrionales bacterium
CAACGATGGTTTTAAGACCTCCGTAGCTTGTGAGTTTTTCTTTGCTTGAAGAGTAGCTGATATTTGCTGGGGTGAATTCCTGTTGTGTTTGCATCTTTAGTGTTTTAGCAAATTTTGAAAAATCTCTCAAAACACGGACTAAAATTGTAAAAGGTTTGACACTGAGGTTAGTAATTTTTGATTTTAGAGACTAAACTTGGGTCATCGACAAAAGGGTTTCGATTGCCTTGAAAGCCCTCTATGAGATCGTTTCTTTCTTTTTCCCAATCGTCTACAGGGTCAAGTTGATTCCATTTCTTTAAAACCTTTTCGCTATAATCTGCGAGTTTGGCCCCGTATCTCACGGAAAAATAGAAAACCGCTCGGGCCACATCCCCTTTGACTTCGTCTCTAGGCTCAAAGACTTTATGGCCACTTTTGCCAAGTCCGGAAAAGGCACCGTCACAAACCTCTTTAACACTATGGCTGACATCACCAAATAAATGATTGGCTCTTCTTGAATTGATGGGCGATAAAACTGGAAATAAATGATGTAAGTCTGTTTTTTGAAAGCGTCTCTCTTTTCCACCCACAAAGCGGCTCTGGGGCCAGACATGCTCTGTATTTACGATATTGCTAGAGGGTATCCTATCTCTTCCCATGCTTTTTAAACTTTTCTTTGAGAACTCTTTGCCGCAGTAGTAAGTTTCTAAAACATAGCCTTTTCTTTTGCTTTCCCATAAATGCAAATTTCCAAATAAAAAACGTCGCGCTTGTCTATAAGAAAATGCTTTATGACCTTTACGGGCTTCTTTTTGGAGATCTCCCCTCAGGTCGCCATAAGAGTGAATAGGTGAGTAAATAAAAAAACCTACCAACAAAAACATTTTCATAGAACCATCCTTGGTATTGCCCAAACTTTATCATTAAAGGGACATCTATTATTTCACCAACAGAATAGAGTTTACGCCAATCAAAAACACCGCTTCTTTGTCAGGTTTTTGTTTGTATGTCTCTGAAAATAGATTTTATTGACACTGAGCAGGCGCCCCCCTCTTTTTTTGACGTTGGTATGGGTTTTTTAAAGAAGATGGAAGTTTTTTGTTACTTCAATAGACAAGGCTCATGATTGAGCTTTAATCAGGCTCTGACAGGGCTTCCACATTTTCTTTTTTAGGATTTAATTTGATATCTTTCAAATAAATCTCATTGGCTTTCAAGACTTTGATGGAGAGTTTTTCTTTTGGATTGGCTCTGACTTCTTCAAGCTCACTTTGATCAAATAATATTTGGTAGGTGCCTTTAGGGACTTTTGTAAATAAAAAGCCTCCTTCAAAATCAGTTTGCGTTTCTGATATGGTGGTGGATCCTTGCATTAAAAATATTTTCATTCCTGGAAGTCTTGCTTTTGGCCCTTTCCACACAGTGCCTTCAATTTCAGATGTCTCAACCAGAGGGAATCCGAGCTCTTCATAAACTCCACTTCGTCCAAAGTAAGAAAACCCCTTGAGCTTGGCGTAGATCATGGGGTCTTCAATGCTGTTCTCATCTATTTTTAGGATTACCTCTTGGTTTTCTGGAATGGAGTTCAAAAAGACTTGGCCGTCTTTGGGACGAAACTTGATGTTTTCTTGGTAAAAAGAAATGCCTGGGATTTTTTCTTCATCCTTGTTCCAAATTTGATTTTCATTTTTATCAATGAATCCAAAAGCATGAATTGCGGCGTCTTGAGTTTTGTTTTCAGCAAAGAATCTATAGTTTTTAGAAACCGGAACGAGACTTGTGCTTAAACGAATAGATCCATTCCATTGATTTAGAGAGTTAAAACCAACCTGAGCAGAAAGTGAAAAATACTGCCCAATAAAATCACTGCTCAAACTAGCGGCAAAGAGACTGGAAGGGACTTGATAATCAAAGAGTCCTCCCATTGAAAGTTTTGAGTTGATTCGAAGTTTGTGGCTTAAAGAAAGTGAGTTCATCTGAAGTGTCGGCCTCAATTCCGAAAAAAGATCTAATTTAGTGCTTCCTCTAAAGAGTCGTCTTCGAAAGCTCAGCTTATGACTGACTTGTTCAGTGCCTCCTCCATGGCGCCCTTTCATTTCTTGGGTCATATGGAGAGAGCTGATATAAGTCGATAAGCGATGGAGGGAGTTATAATAGAATGAACCACTCTCATCTTGAACTAGGCCCAGATTCAGTCCCTGGTTGAAATTCCTACCAAATAGAACAATAGACCCGTAATAATCGGCTTGGAGTTCAGTCAAAGTCAAGGCAGTGGTTAATGTGGGGGTGAGGCTCCTTTTTATTCCATTAAAATCTTTATAATTTAAATTGAGTCTGTGTCCCCTATAGCCAGTATTGAAGTTGACCCCTTGGGACCAGCGCCACTTTCCTTGGTGGGCAAATAGGGTGCCGGAGTATTTTAAAAGCGAATGGGGGAGGTTCTTATTTAAGCCCAAGCTGTGATAGTTTTTTTTATTTCCCCCTGAATCGAGGAGATCCCAGTCATAAGATAGGCTTGATCTTAAGGGGAGCCCATACTTTAGAGAGGCTCCTATTTGATTGAAGTCATCAAAGTTTTTAAAGTTCTCTAGAGTCGAAGTCTGAGTCTCTTTAAGGTAGTGAAGTTTATATTGGAGCTCATTTTTTTTTAAAATGTCGTTACTGATATTGTAGGTTTTCACTTCTGTAAATATTTCACCATGGGGTCCATAGTGAACAATGCTAAATTTGTTTTCACCATAGTAAACAGGTATGTCTTTAAATAGATACTCCCCGGAGGGGCCCACTTGGGTGAGTGCGATAAAACTATCGTCTCTAAAAAGTTCCACCTCCCAAAGTGCTGTGCCGGATCCTTTAATTTGAATGTTTTCAAAAAAAGAATCGAGCTGACCATAGTGGTTTGTCACTTGAGCTCCGAAGCCAGACTTTGAGATAGAGAGGAATCCTGAGGAAGGGCTGACAACCTCGCCAAATTCTAGAAAATGTTTTTGTGTTGGGTTGAAGTTTAAAAATCTTTGGGCTTTAAACTTAAAATCTAGAAGCTCTAGGTTTCGAAAGTCAAAAAATGTTTTGAGCCCTAAATTCAAAAAGTCTGATGAGGTTTGAATTTGAGTGCTTAAATCAGAGGATAAAATAGATTTATTATTTTGACTTGATTTTGAGCTGCTCAGGTATAACGTGGGTCTGCTGAACCATTTATAGTTTGCTGCGATTTTTGGATACATTTTCTTAAGCGCCTGTTTTTTTAGTCTTTTTTTCTCTCTTTCAAGTTTGATTTGAAAGGGCAAAAGAAACTTTGGTGTCATTTTTAACTGGCTCTGACTCTTGTTAAAATCGAACTCAATAGGAAAGATTTTTTCTAATATTTTTTGTGCGACTAAATAGTCTTGGTCATTTTTTAGAAATTCTGAAGCTCTCAATGAGAAGACATCCTTGTCTGAGACTTTCACTTTCTGGTTTTTAAAGTGGATTTCAAATTTTTCAGATTTGGCTCCAAAAGTTCCAAAAACTTTTTGATCTTGTTGTTCACAGTTAAAATCGAGCACCTCACAAAATTGTAGGATTGAAATATAATATAAGTCTTCTCCATCAGTTTCTGGGGAGTAAACATCAATAGGGTTTTCAGAGAGATAGTCCCCAATTTTGACTTCATAAATGAGGAGATCGTCTTCCGAAAAACTCGCTACGTCTTCAGAGGCAATCTGTGAGGGCAGAGGGGTTTTAATTAAAATTTCTTCAGGTGCTTCCTTGAGCTGAGATTTAGGATCAGGTGCTGATTTTGATGAGTGTTCCGGTGTAATATCTGGCTCTGATTCAGTTTGAGTCAAAATAATCTCAGGTGTTTTAGAAGAGGACTTTAAAGATGCATCTGGAATAGAGTCAATATGGATATAGAAGGTATCCAAAACCTGTAGGGCAATATCAGGGTTTTCAAGATCAATCGGATTTTTTGTTTTTTTAGAAAAAATAATAAGCTCTGTCTGGTCCTCATTTATCTCATATTCTTGATTTAAATAACTTAAAGTTGTTTTGAGTGGCACATAGACTCCGGAGGGATGGAGGAACACTTCTATGTTCTTAAGGAATTTCTTGTTTAAAAATACAGGCAGGCTCTCAAAGTTCGACGTAGAGACTTTTTCCATCTGATAGTTTACTGCATTTTCTAAAGAAAACGCAGTTCCAAAAGTAAAGGTGGATAAAAAAAGTGTTTTAACAAAAAAATGGAACAACTTAATAGTTTTTTTAAAAGTTGTTTTACAGCTTGAGTTCTGACTCAGTATAAGTCATTGAAGTCTTTTTTCCTGAGGAGCTATAGAGGACTTTAAGCTTTCCACCTGTAGGCCAAGATCCTGACTGAGGTTTCACTTTAAAGACTCTTTTTTTAAGAGGGGCGTAGATAGACACACCTTTAAGCAGGCTCACCACTTCCTCGGATCCATCTTCTTGAATATGTACTAGTTTTAGATCTCCATATGGGGACTCTGACCCAGATCGAGAGATTTCGACAAGGGCCACTTTGTCTGCAGATTTTGAACTCCAACTCGCACTTTCAACTTTGATTTTAGAGTCGAGCTTTCCTTTTTTAACAATCATAGGAATGCTAATGCTAAAGGTGGATCTGATGTTGATGCTGAACTCTTCGTTTTGGGCAATATTTTTTGAAGCCTTAGGAAGCAGTTTCACTCGCAAATGGGTGCGGTACTCACCATTGTTAAGCTTGGCAAGATCTCTGAGCATCACTCGGATGACTTGAGTTTTTTGAGGACCTATGGAAAATTTTCTAGGTGAAAAGCGCATTTTAGATTTGATATTTTTATCCATAGGGTAAGCATTGTCGTCTTCAAGTTTTCCATTTGAGAGCATTTTTTTATTTACCAGTTCAACTTTGTAGTTGCCGATTTCATCACCAGGATTTGAGATGGTGATTTTTGCAGACCTTTGACCTTGTTCTAAAACCAGTCGATTGGGAGTGATTAAAAGATCCGCTCTTGAAAAGGCTTTTTGTTGAAAAGAAATTAGACTTAGGAAAATAAAATATTTTAGAAAATTGTTGTTCATACCTAGCCTCAAAAAGTTTGGGTGAAAGTTTAAAATTGGGTTACAGACTCTTACAACTGATCGGTTTATTTTCAGATCAGTTTTAAGCGGCCGTAATCAAACCCTAAGCCTCAACTTGAGTTGAGGCTTAGGGTTTGGTGATTGAAACTCTGTAGTGATTACTCGTAGCTCACTTCTAGAGTAAAGTCTGGGTATAAAGTCCCAGTAGCTACGCTTGGGCTAACAAGAAGAACTCCACCCATTCGTAGTTCTTTACCATCAGCTCCAGGTGCATTTTGAGCCGTAAGAGGTTCTTCCATAATATTTTGCTCAATACTGCTGTCATAAGATGCATTTAGCTCTAAAAATCTAAGTCCTGGTACAGAGGCTCCATCTCTGGCTGCAATGCTGATCGAATTTTTTTCTGACCCGAAAATCTTATATGCTCCTGCAGAAAGTGTCGAAGTGTCTAAATGCTTAGCTTCGTTTTGATCACCTAGTGAATTCTTAAGAGTTAGGTGCACTTTAGTATCACGAGCAGGTTTTTCGATGGTACCAAAATCCATTTGTTTAGCTTCTTTCACCGTGATTGCATCAACGATTCGGATCACAGCTTCTTGTTTGAACTCATCGGCCTGAGCAAAAACTGAAGTCATAAGGCCTAAAATTATGATGGCGGCTATTTGGTTTGTTTGTTTTTTCATTTACGTTCCCCTGGTTAGTTTAAATAGTGCTTCATGCGCTATCACACTGTTTAATACAATCTGGGGGCCAAGATCTTAACTCATTGAATTCTAAATGAAACTTTGTTTTTTGAATCATTTTGAGACGTGAATACTTTCCATATTTTAGAAAGATTCCGAAAAATAGAACATGGGGTAGAAAATATAGACTGTAATTTCAGGTTATGAGTCTTTACCACCTCTATCTATATATAAGGAAATTATGACTCCCAAACTCAAAGCTAATATTGTCCTGGTTGATGATGATAAGGTTCACAACTTTTATGCTAAGAAAAAATTGTCAGATAATATTGAAGGCTCTATCCATGAATTTAGTCAGCCCCTAGAGGCTTTGGAGTTTATTGCAAGCCAAAAAGTCAGGATTGATCTTATTGTTCTAGATGTTTTTATGCCTGAAATTTCAGGAATGCAGTTCATTCAAAGATGCCATGCTTTAGGGAGTGAAATCCCCATTGCCATTTTATCTTCCAGCGATGACAGCAAACATATAATAGAGTGCATGAGCCTAGGGGCCGTGGACTTCATGAACAAGCCCTTAAAATATGAAAGAGTCTTTAGTGTTCTCAATAATATTCAAAAAGTGGAGGTGCTCCATACTAAGATCGCAGCCTTAACTCAAAACGAAGCGCTAGGTTTTTCAAAACTCATTGGATACAGACGGGGACTTAAATCTACAGTGCGCTTTGCCCAGCAGGCTGCAAGCTCTGACATCAGTGTAATACTCACAGGAGAAAGTGGTTCCGGGAAGGGACTTCTAGCAGAGTTGATTCATAAAGCCAGTGCCAGACATCAAAATGAATTTGTAGCCGTTAACTGTGCGGCTTTGCCTGAGAATTTAGTGGAAAGCACACTTTTTGGGCATATGAAGGGGGCCTTTACCGGAGCTGTAAAAGACCAGGTTGGAAAATTTCAAGAAGCTCATCAAGGCACATTGTTTTTAGATGAAGTGGGGGAGTTAAGCCTACCAGCACAGGCAAAGCTTCTGAGGGCTTTGCAAGACAAAGAGATTGAACCTGTGGGGAGTTCTAAGTCTATTTCAGTAAACACTCGTGTCATCTCAGCTACTCACAGAGACTTGGTGGACGACGTTAGAAAAGGTCGTTTTAGAGAAGATCTTTTTTATAGGCTTAACATTTTTAAAATTGAAATTCCAGCTTTAAGACAAAGGGCTGAGGATCTTGAAGAGCTCAGTCATTATTTTTTAAAGTACCTTGCCGCCAAGGAAAACAAAAAGATTAAGTCCTTAAGTCCCGAAGCAATATCGAAAATAAAGTCTCACAATTGGCCAGGTAATATTAGGGAGTTAGAAAATGTAATTTATAGAGCCGTGGTGGTTTGTGACTCAGAAGTGCTCGGTGCTCATCAAATTGAAATCCCTAAATTGAGTTTGAAGCTTGAGCCGATCAGTATTTTGTCAGATAAGGCCTTAGTAGATGAGGCGCAGCTTATCCGCTTTATAGAGAAATCAGGGAAGTTTCGTAGCCTCAAAGATATTGAAGATGAGATTTTAGAGAAGGCCTTGAAATCAACTTTTAGTATTCGAGAGCTTTCCCAGCAATTGGACATGGCTCCTTCCACTTTATATAAAAAAATCAGTGAAAAGAAAAAAAACCTCAAAGCTGCTTAAGTGAAGTAAAGTGATTTATTGAAAACAGGCTCTTTTAACCCAGGTCACCGTATAGCAGCTGTGAAACCCCATGAAATGCCTCCCCCAGCGTCGTTCTCAAAATGCTCTCTTTTAGCTTACAGGTAGTGAGTAGGCTTGCAAGAGAAAATTTTTGCGCTAGACACTGCTGAAGCAGGTTTGATGGGTTTTCCCTCGTCGCCTATTTGAGAAGATGGGTTTAGAGTATTTTTAGTTTTTCAGTTTTAATTTTATTAAAAAAAACTTCAAACTCTTGGGTGTCGTGAAAGCCTTTTTGCATTTTAAGCTCAAGCTCTTTACAAAGCTCTGATTTAAAAATTGAGAAAGAGCCTTTCAGCTTGTGAAGAATAAAGCTCACACTTTTTAAATCTTGGCTGTGCCAAGATTTCTCTAGGAGTTCCAAGGATTTGGAAACTTCTAAGTCAAAAATTTTTAAGAGTTCAGGGTCTTTTAAGTTCATGCGACCTTTGGGAGTATTTTTTCAATTTGATTTTTTAGAAATTTAAGAAGGTCTTTCTTTCGAAAAGGTTTTTGCATGAGCTCATTCATTCCGCTTTTACGGCAACGTTTTTCAATTTCTGCGGAGACACTGGCTGTGGCACCAATAATAAAGCTGGGTTTAAGTTGATTGTTTTTTTCAAAATTTCGGATAGATTCTGTGCACTCAAATCCATCGCAAAGGGGCATGAGACAATCCATAATGATGAGCTGTGGTAATTCTTTCTGATAAGTCTTTTGCCCTTGAAGTCCCTCGTCGGCTAAGAAAATATTCTTAAATCCAATATCTTTTAACATGCCAATGGTGACATGTTGATTGGTTTTGTTGTCGTCCACAATTAAAAATTTTAAATCTAAAAATTCATCGGAAAATTCTATAGTTTTGGAGATAGTCTTTGAATCTCTAGTTGAAGCTGGTTTTTTAATTCTAAAGGCACAAGTGAAAGTGGACCCAGACCCGAGTTCACTTTTAAGACTCAAGTCTCCGTTTAAACTTTTAACGAGGCTTTGAACTATAGAAAGCCCAAGCCCACTTCCTTCTCCTGTTTTCACTTGAAAGTAAGGTCTAAATATTTGAGATTGATGCTCTTTAGAAATACCTTCTCCTGAGTCCATGACTGAAAACTCGATATGTGTGGATTCTGAATCATCACTCACTTGCCGAGCAGAGGCGCATACAGAGCCTTTTAAAGTATGTCTAAAAGCATTAGCTAGGAGATTAAAAAGGATTTGCTTAAGCCTTAGAGGATCAAAAATATAAGAGTCTTCCAATTTGTCGTCCCAGCTCATTTTAAGCTCGATGTTTTTTTTCTGAGCTAATTCCTTGAACTGATCCACCGTACTTGCTAAAACATCTTTTAAACAAGTGGTTTTGAGATGAATATTAAAGTCCCCCGACTCGATCTTTGAGAAATGTAAAAGATCATTGATCAAAGAGAGTAAGAGCTCGCTAGAGTCCAAAGCTCTGCTTGCGGATTTTTGCACCTCTTGTAACTCAGCTGTACTTTCTTGAATTCGGTCCAGGTCATTGATAATTCCATGCAAAGGGGTTCTGAGCTCATGGGTGATGTTGATGAGAAGGCGCTCTTTTTCAAGTAAAACTTTCTTGTTTTCCTCAAGAGCTCGAGCTAACTCAGTGGTTCTTTCTGTGATGGCTTTTTCTAGATTTTGATTCAGTAAATAAAGTTCAATACTTTTTTTCTCTAGAATTTGCTCGGCCATCTTGCGAGCGGCCACCTCTCGAGTGATTTTTTTATTGAGAGTGTCCATTGTAATTTTTTCGTTCATAGAAGTTCTCCTCGTAAGCTTCGGAGCCCTATGCTTTTTTAAAGCTGAACTGCCTTGAGTGGGAGCTGTCTTTGGAGGATTCTACGACACTCATTTCAACACCTTCATCAAAGTATTCAAGAGTTCTCTTGAACATGCCTTCAGCCAAATCCGCAAAGGGTCTTGAGGATGAGTATGTGACCTGAAGAGTTTTAGAGTTAGGCTCATGGTGCTCAAATTTAGGGAGTTCAGCATCTGTGTAGAGTTTTTTAACTTCTTTATGGATATAGCTGTCGATGGATTTAATAAATCCAAAGCAATCTTGATCTTCAAAAAAATCTTTGTATTTGATTTCAAACTGTCGGTGAAGATAGTTCCCAAAGCTTTTGATCAAATCACCATGGTCGATCTTAGTTTTTCTACTGAGGTTTTCAATTAATGAAAGCATTTCTTGGTGGCTGTAAGTCCCTACGCTAGTATAAGCTCCCCCGGAGTCTAACTCTGAGCTTGAAATGACATCCTCCGCGATGTGGACCCCAAATTCTTTTTCGACCATTTCAATAAATTCAGTAAATACTACACCTTTCATACTCTCTCCCCTCATTTCTTCCAACTGCAAACCTAAAGATGTGCTGCATCTATATATGTTGAAAGAATCTTGGCCTAAGATCAATTCATTGCGAAAAGTGACGCCCACACACGAGGTTTTGAAATCACCTGGGATGCCACTTTCTAATTGTGATATAGAGCTAGATGGGAGGTTTAAAAAGAGAATATTGGGGCATTCTAGAAAACGATGCATTGATTTTAGGCATATATATAGCATTAAAAGCGATTTGCTATTTTTAAAAGCCCAGGTGTATGATTTTAAAAAGGAGAAAATTATGAAATTATTATTTATGTTTTTAATCAGTTTTTCAGTCTCTTATTCTTTTGCTCAGCAGACAGCTTCAGGGGATAAAGTAAGAGGTGGCTTTGAAGCAACTTATAATTTTGAATTTAATGGTAAAGAGGAATCCGTAGACGTTGAGTTTTCTGAAAGGTTCAAACAACTTAGATATGATGCTGTGGCTCATACAACTGCTATAGATAAAATAATTTTTTCTGGTGATCCAGCACTGAGCCTCCTTGCAAGTATTGAAGCAGCTCTAAATATTATTGTAGGCGAGGAGGTATCTTATACTGTTCAAGCTAATACTAATCATATAGATGAAGAAGTTAAATTTGACTGCAATCGACAGGCAGCAACTTGTGAGATGACCTATTTTGCAGGCTCGGGCAATTCATTCCTAAAAGGTAAAGATGGACTAGGGGCTGGAGACTCAGACCTTATTGAAGGGCGAGATGCCACAATAGCTCAAGTTCTCCAAGCTCATCCAACAGGCCCGAAAGCACGAAGCAGTGAGCCTCGCCCGGATTTTAATAATCTGTTGCATGGAGATGTTCCGTTTCGTATTCACTTTGGCAGAAGCACAGTCGCAGAAATTTTTGAAAACACAGGTATTTGTCAGTTTAAAGTTTTCACAGGAGGCGAGAATGGTGGCAATTTAGGAAGAGGTAGAAGTTCAACATGTAGCTTAGTGCTGACCTCGAAAAAAGATAAGGTCTTAACTTCGAAACCTTAGGGCCAATTTAGATTAAATCTTGAATTTAGTAATTTTTTAAAAACACTTTGAGCAGCAAAATTAGGGTGTGTTGACAATTCATCTAGCGTAGCGAGAGCTCGTAAGCCAAAATTTTGAGTTGAGCGCAGAGAATTTTTTATGAAACGTGGCTAAGGCCACTTTGATTAAAAAATTCTTGAGCACAGCTCAAAATTGCAGGCTCTCGAGGTCGGAGTAGCTAGATAAATTTTCAATACACCCTAAACTTTTGCTGCTTTTTTTTGTTCTGGTGGACAGCTCCTTTTTAAGGCAGCTTTAAATTGCTACTCTGAAATCATGAACACACCAGAACTGACATCAGGACAAAAAGAGGCTCTGGAAGCCTTGAGCTCGAATGAGAATGTTTTTATCACTGGCTCCGCCGGGACAGGCAAATCTTTTGTGCTCAACCACTTCTTAAAAACTCAAAGGGTAGCGCCTCCTGTTTTGGCCAGCACAGGGGCTGCAGCTGTGCTCGTGAATGGCCGCACCTTTCATAGTTATTTTGGGCTAGGAATAATGAAAGGGGGATTGCTCGCTACGATCAATCGTGGAAGCAAGAACTCTAGAGTGAAATCTCGAGTTTTAAAAGACAATACCCTTGTGATTGATGAAATTTCAATGATTTCCGGTGATGCATTTTATGCGGCCCACAAATTAGCGCAAATCGTGAGGCAAAATGAAAGCCCGTTTGGAGGCATACGACTGATTGTAGTGGGTGATTTTTTACAGCTCCCACCAGTCACACCTTATGGTCAGAAGCGGGAATGGCTGTTTATGGGGGACCTATGGAGGCAGCTTAATTTTAAAATTATAGAGTTAACCCAATCGATGCGATCTTCTGATGAAGAATTCGTTGGAGCACTCAGTCAAGTTCGTCAAGGGCAGTGGGAGTCTGAAGTTGATACACTTTTTAAAACTCGAGTTTCAAAACTCTCGCCCACATTTGAAGGCACCATTTTATTTGGCCGGAGAGACCAAGCCGAAAGTTATAATGAAACACGACTTGAAGACTTGGACGGCGAAGTTCTTGAGGTCCCTACTCAAATCAAAAAAAGTAGAGGCGTACAAACAGAGGAAGACCGATTGATCGGGCTTACACCACTGCCTCCTGTCTTAAAAATAAAGATAGGTGCCTTGGTCATGATTCGAAAAAACGATGCAGACCATCGTTATGTAAACGGAACTTTAGCCACCATTGTGAAACTCAAGTCTGATGAGTTATGTGTGAGATCTTTAAATGGAGTCTTGTTTCACTTAAGTAAAGTAGAGTTCGAAGTGCTAGATGGAGACGGAAAAACTGTGGCTAAAATAGTCAACTTTCCAGTGAGTTTAGCTTGGGCCACCACCATTCATAAAGCTCAGGGGGCCTCAGTGGACCGTTTATATGTCAGACTCAAGGGACTATGGGAGTCGGGCCAAGCTTATGTGGCTCTAAGTCGGGCACGTTCTCCTGAAGGACTGTTTTTAGAGTCTTGGGAGCCTCAAAGCATCAAAACAGACCCTCAAGTTATAGATTTTTATAACTCACTCGATGCAAAAGTCTAGAGTTTTTTTTATGTGTTCATAGGAGATGCGATTTCTATGAGAAACCCGTTGAGATCTTTCACGTAACCAACAATTTGACCCCAAGGCTTTTCTTCAGGATTTTTTACAGCTATGGCGCCATTTTTTAGGGCCTGCTCGTAAGCGCTCTTCACATTGTCAGATATGAAAACAATTTCGAAATTTGGAGGATTTCCTCTAGTGATATTTTTTTTAAATCCAATGTCGTTACTAATAGCTAATTCATGGCTGGCAAAAGCTAGAATTGTGGATCCAGTTTCCATTTCCCCATAGTCTCCAGCTTCGTGAATAAATTTTCTTTTCAAACTAAAAGCTTGCTCATAAAAGTTCACAGTTTTTTCAACATCTTTGACGTACAAAATTGTATATCCAAGTTTCATTTTTACCTCGTTATTATAGTTGCCTTATGTCTATCTAGGACTGTTTTTAGGCTGTTTGAATATTAGAAGCTATCTGAAGTGCTGTCATCGCACCTCATTGAGAAGATAAAATACAATACGGCCTTGATCTAGTCTTTTTCAAGAAGTAATATCGACAACAAGAGTTTACTACAATTAAGTCTCTCTTCAAATTCAAGTGGGCTCCATCGCGTGTAGGTCCCACATATAGAATTGCTGTTAAATAAGGTTTATTTATCTTTTACCATTTTTAGGGTTTCATTAATGAAGATTTTGAATAATTTTTTTAAAGTATCGGTACTAGCTTTTGTGCTGTTTATGATGGTGTTATTTTTTAGTAAACAAAACTCGCCCAAAAAAATTGTATTATCGCGGCAAAACAAAGAAAAATCACATAAAGAGCCATATAGAAGTGACAATATTAGGACACTAATACAAAAATATAAAGCTACGCCTGTAGAGTTTAGTTCTACATTTGAAGACAAAGTATCAAGTGACAGTTTGGACCCTTGTATACTGATGAGAAAAAGTCTTACTCTTAAAAATTCAGAAGAGCTAATCGAAGCAATAACTCAGGAAAAATTTGTTTTTATTGATGAGTGTTTTGTGTCTGAACACAATGCTCTTAAGGCTTTAATTGAGCCTCTTTTCAATAGTTGTGCTAAAGAAAATTTTTTGGAGGAAAGTGGGACCTGTCTAAATGCATTATTTGCATATAGAATTCATTATCTGTACAAAACAAAAGTGAACATAAATGTTGAAGATTTGAGCTTTGAAGAGCTCGGAATTGGAATTTTTAACGAAATACACTTTTTTGAAAATCCAGATAGATTAATAAAATTATCACAAAGAATTAGGGCAATGATGCCAAACTCTCCAGCCATATCTAAGGTTTCAGTAATTGCTAACCTTGTGGCTGGTATAAAAACGGATAAGAGTCTTTTGGAAATTTTTTCAGAAAACCAGGAGTCCTTTGATAAAGCTATAGAGTTAAATCCGGAAGATATTGAATTAATTGACTTGGATATGCTAATAGCGACACAGAATGCTGAGCCAGATTTAGTAATAAATCTAAAGAAGTTTTCGGATGTAAATCCAGAGAGTGGCCTTGGGCTATATTATTTAGCTTCACACTCTTGGAATAAAGAAAAAAACAGAAAAAAGTCTATCAAGTTATTAGAGCAGGCCTTAAAGAGAGAGCCGAAAAACAGCCGTTTTCAACAAACTTTAGAAATAGTAAAAGAACAAGAGGTTGGTGCTGAAGCCTTTATGTTTAATATATTCTCCACGCTAGATGATTTGTTTAAACCCGATAATTGATAGGTGTGCTGAGCCTACCCAATTCAAATAAGGATAGTGTTTTGGAATATTTGAGGGGTAATTGATCGTAATCAACCAAGGGTGGATCTCAATTTTTTTAAATTTCTCTTTTCAACTGAGTACATTATTAGCCCTTCCTTTGGTGAGCTTAGCAGAATGGGCATAAGTATCTAAAAAATGCCCATACTGCGAAATTCCGTGTTTTAATGACATAAGTAGTTTTTAATAAGTTACAGCCATACACAAAGCTTTTAGGTTTTGATGTTAACATATTTCAGCGAATTTATTGCTAATCTAGAATGAAACAAAATAAGAGGGATGAAACATGAAAAAAATAGTACTAGCGCTCACAATGAGCTTTTTCTTTTTAAGCACTTTGAGTGCTCACTCTGGTGGGACTAATAAGAAGGGGTGTC
>CALGWV010000074.1 GCA_937936325.1 uncultured Bdellovibrionales bacterium
GAGACAGCTGACGTTAAGAATCCCGGAGAGATTTTTAAAGGAGGTGCAAAGATTAAGGAGTCTTTTGCGGTGGGAGGAAGAAACCGCACTTGTCTCAGGGATTCCCTGAGAATCAAACAAGCTTGATTTTTGAAATTTTAACTGGGGCTTTGTGACAGGAGCAGCGGATAGAATCTCAAGACAGGCGCGTTACCAACAAAAATAGCTACGCCCGATATGAAAAGCGTAAAACCAAAAGCGCTTTGCTGGGATCAGTGCGCCCAAAATGCAGATTAAAAGCACTCGCCAGGCCCTGACGGTGGGCACGCCTGGTGTAATTCCACTCACCAAGAGGATGGTGATAAATAAATTTTGTCGATAGGACAAAAAGTCTCAAAATTAGAGAAATTTAAAATTTTTTAAAAAAATATTTTTGAAAAAAACAGCCTCGACTTCCCGCTTCCACGAATGCGCGTCACTGATCCTTTTGGACTGGCAAAAGTGTAAAGCATGTCTCCGGTATAATCTGTAAACTATGTCTCCGGGACGGACCTGACTTATCAGGAATTGGGGCGATCGACGGGGCTTGAACCCGCGACAACTGGAATCACAATCCAGGGCTCTACCAACTGAGCTACGACCGCCATTTTTTATAATGTTCTGTGATGAACAATTCCCTCAAAAATATTAGGCTCAAGCTCAAGTGTCAATACTTCAACGGGCATAGATTTTAAAAACTGAGCTTTTATGATTGAGTTCAAAGTGTTAAAACCTCATCCAATCTATGTTTAAAAAGGCAGCTGTCTGGGGTGGAGAGGAATCTTTGGCACGTGCTATCACATTTTCTATACATTCGTTTAGAGTAATCCTGATGAGCTTAAAGTCAGTTTCAGAGAGGGACATGGGGGCGCTAAATGAAAGCTCCAACTTATCCATTTTCCAAAAGTCTTTCAAGAGCTTTAGTGCGCCAGTTCAATCTGTGAATATTTATAAAATTATAAAATTATAAAAGTCTTTTTTGAGTCCAGATGAGTGTGAGAAGGGCCTGGGGTATATATATTACCTTTTTTAAGGCATAAACCCTGCTTCACTAAAAAAACTAAAATCTCCTGAACCAGTGGTTTGGCTGGATTAAAATAATTTTAGAAATTTTTGACATATTTAAAACAGCAGTCGAATTGTTATAAAAAAAACACCCCAAAGCTTATTAGGCTTTGGGGTGTTTGAGTTCAAGTCCTGGTTTTAATTGAAATTTTAAACCAGGACTTATTTGAATCTTCAGAACCAATTTCTTTTTGGAATTCGTCTTGAAAAATCTGGGTCTTTAAGTTGTGCATCCTTAGGGTTAAACCAGCAAAGAGGCCTCATGCCCACCTTGTCCCCAGCAGCTCTTGTACATGTACCTTTTTTATAATCTGCTGTGGCTAGGTCAGTGTCCTCGTCCGCTTCACAAAGGCTCCCAGATAGGTATGTGTCAGCTCGACATTGCAGTCCTGGATGTCTGTGGTTAATGTATTTTGTCTTAGAACTGTCTGGTTTGCTGAAGTCTATCTTACTTTTTTTATAATCTTCAATTCCCGTTCTAAATGATTCGAACATTTGAGATACAGCCAGACCCGCTAAGGCTCCACGTTGACAAATTTCAACATCGAAATCTTCATCAAATTGTTTTTTGCAAAGAGAAGAGGTGATTTCATACTGAGATTTCGTGAACCTTTCTTTTTTAGGCTCTTTAAGTTTTATTCCATCTGCTTTAGCTCTTTTTAGAAGTCGACGAAAGCATTTTAATGCTCCGAAGTAATCCGCCTGCCCCTCATTAGTCGCCCAGCTTTTAGTGACTTCAAAGTGAAAAAATCTTTCTTTAATATTTAGTTTTTTAGGTGATCCCCCAATGTGATGTCCTAGCTCATGGCAAGAGACCATATAGATCGCATCTTGGGTCATAAAAGGATGTCTCGCTAAGCCCCCCCATATTTCAATAACGGCGGTGCCTCTTGTTCTAAAGGCCACAGCATTGGCTTTTTCTTCATCCCACTCTGCATTGACTCTCAGTTCAGTTTGAGCTGGAAGGTCTTCTTCCATAAGATCTTTAAATACCACTGCTTGCTTTATGAAGCTGGCTTCAGAGATGCTCTTCTTGCTTTTAGTCACTGGATACTTGATGTCTGATTCTGGAAAACAGTTTTGATGTGTGTGTTCGAACTGAACAAATGAAGTGAGCCCAAAGCTTGCCACAAGCGTAAGTATAATGGTTTTCAAATAATCCCTCCATGGATATGGGGCTATTCCCCTTATATATATTAGATCGAGGCTCAGACGCTGGAGCCAATTAAAACTCTTGTTCGGGGCTATAAGATTCGGTAATCGAAATAGTCCAGTTGGTTTCAATTTCAATAGTTTAGGCCCGCTGAAACTTGCAATTTAGGACTTTTTTAGTGTTAATGGGGATTCAATATTTAAGCCTAATCAAGACCAAAGGATGGTTATGTCTCTTATAAAGCTCTGGAAAACACAGTACCAAGTTTGTCCAAAAATTAAAAAAACAGCACAACCTAAAACGCAAAAATCATTAATTCTTAATGTCTACACGGATAAAAAGGCTTTAGACTCATTGGCGGCTCCCTATAAAAAAGAGCTTCTGGCTAAAAAAAACTGTTTTGAAAGTAGCTTGAATGAAAGCACGCTTCATTTGTGGCTTGAAGATAAAAGAACAAATTCAGATCAACCTGGTGAGTTTGTGGAAACTGCTGTGGAAAGAATTAAGAAACAGCTTGGGCAAGCCTTCAATAAAGTAAAACCAGCTGTTGTTGTTGTGAACTTAGCTAAAAAAAGCACAGAACTTTCACAAGCTGTGGGCTTGAGTTTGAGCATTGCCAGCTATAATTTTAAGTTTTCTAAAACTCCTCAGAAGTCTCTAAGCTTTGGAGTTCACTCTCAGAGCCTGGATGCAAATTCTTTTGAGAAGGCTTGGGCTTGTGGACAAGCCGTGAATCTCGCTCGATTTTTAGTGGATCTACCGGGGGGGCATTTAAACCCTAAGACTTATGCCGGATTTGTTCAGACTCTTTTTAAAGAGTTTAAGTCTTGGAAAGTTCAAATTCATAACGAAGCTTTTTTAAAGAAAAATAAAATGGGTTTACATCAAGCTGTAGGGAGAGCTGCAGAGTTTAAGTCGTGTCTTGTTGAGATTTCTAACTCCAAACAGCCTGATTGTGCCTTTGTCGGCAAGGGGATTACCTATGATACTGGGGGTTTAGATTTAAAACCCTCAAGGTTTATGCGTTTAATGAAAAAAGATATGGGTGGCTCAGCGGCCTTGGTCGGAGCCGCCTGGGCCCAAGCTTTTTTAGGTTTAAAGAAAAACACCATATACCTTTTAGCCCTGGCTGATAATGCCGTCGCTGGAAACTCATTTAGACCAGGCGATGTTCTAGAAGCTCATAACGGACTGCAAGTTGAAATAGACAATACAGATGCCGAGGGGCGCTTAGTTCTCGGCGATGCCTTAAGTTATGCCAGTGATAAGAAATCCGTAAAAACAATCATTGATGTGGCCACTTTGACTGGAGCTATTAAAGTAGGGCTAGGCTCTAAAGTTTCAGGATTGTTTTCAAATTCTTATAAGCTTGCTCAAAAGTTGCATAAAGTAGGGGTAGATGCTGGGGAGCCTAATTGGATTATGCCTCTGCCCTATTGGGTTGAAGACGAAGAGATTAAATCCAGTGTGGCCGATCTTGTGAATTCAGGTCCGGGCTATGGCGGGGCCATTTATGCTGCGGCATTTTTAAAGCAGTTTATAAATAGAGAAAGTTTAGAGTGGGCCCATTTAGATATTTTTGCATGGACGGATAAACCTGGTGGAGTCTACTCACGATCTGGCGGAAGCGGGCAAGGCGTGATGACTCTGGTAAATTACATATCTGAATAATTTTTTATTATTGGGTTGTCACAGAGATTTGATCGACCTCAAGGCTAAATTGGCTTTTTGTATCATCTCCATCGGAACTGATCCAAAAGCCGAGGATGCTTACGGGCTTTTTAAAGCTTTTAGTAAACTTAAATCTGCCTTCTGGACCTACTGAGGTGATCACTTCTTCGTAAAGATATTTTTTCTCTAAAGGGTGGGGACGTTTTTGACCCACACTGGATTTATCTTCTGCCACATTTAAAAAATAAATATGTTTTATGCCTTTGCCTTCAGGAGCCAATTTGAACATTTTCTTCACCCAAGCTGGGATGAGAAAGCCAGGTATGCGTGGTTTTTTATTTTTGCCTTCAAGCACAAGTCCTAGCCTGAAAAGATAGTCATCAGCTTTAGGTTTTTTAGTTTGGCCTTGCTGAGCCCCTTCAGGAATATTTAAAGATCCAGAAAGTCTTTGACCTGAGACGGTCACAGACACGACTTTCTTATCAGAATTAAATTTTTGTATAAGAGGCGAGGCTGATTTGTTCACAGTAATTTGGAGCTTTTTGCCGGCAAGCTTCACTTTATTAGAAGCAATGCTTTTGTATTTTAATTCTTGCCAATCAGACTTTGGGTTTAAAGGGATCAACATCACAGCCATAAGACTCAGTTGTGAAAGTTTTTGAAATAAACTCATTTAAGCTCTGCCTTCATTTTTTTAATATTCTGTAAAACTTCAAAGCGAACTTCTTCAATTTCTCTTAAAGGATCAGCATAAAGTAAACTGTGTTTGATTTTTTGAAAGTCCTCAGACACGTCATGGGACTCGCTTAAAACTTCATAACTTGTTTTTAAAAAGGCATTGGCCTTTCTTTTAAAGTCTCCATAATCGGGATCGTTAGTAGCTCCAATATTTTTAGAAAGCTCTGATAAAATTTGTTGTGAGTTCATAACTAAAACCTCTGTTCTCAATGAAGTGAGTTCTTCTGTGTTTAAGTGTAATGTACTTTGGTTTAATTATAAAGTTTTTAAGTCAATATATTAAAATTGTATCAAACTGCATCAATCAGAGACAGCTTAAGAGTAGTAGGGGTTTACACCACCTGCGTGGTTGGTTTCGTCTCTGATCTCTGTGATTTCTGCAAACTCCGCTTTAAAGGAAGTTTCAATGCCTTGTTTTAAGGTCATTTGCGCTTGGCCACAACCTTGGCAGCCGCCTTTCATCACTAAGCTTAAGACACCTTCTTTAAACCCCACTAACTCTACACTTCCACCATGGGAGGCCAAGTTAGGGTTGATGCTGGTTTGAATAAACTGGGCATATTTTTGAAGCTCTTCAGGAATCTTTTGTGTTTGGGGTGCAGCAGGAGGTGCGGGTTCCGGGTTTTCTTCAATGCTATTCGGGTCTAAATTTTGAAAGTGTCTTTCAATCATATCGTTTAGTGGCTGAGCTAGAATATCCCAATTGACCCAGTCTTGGCGAATCACAGTCACTGATACAGGTGCCACAGTGATTTCAGCAACCCAAGGGAAGCCAAAAATTTTTGACGCCAAAGGGGAAGTGCGACTCTCGTTTACATTAGAGTATGTTTTTTTGGAACTGGAGATTTGAAATTCAGTTTCAAATACAAATTTTTTCTCTGCTTCAATAATATGAAATGGCATTTTTACATCATCCTATAACTTGGGCCGCTGCCCCCTTCACGGGGCTCCCACCTTGGGCCGAGGACATCGGTGGCTTTGCAGTCAATACAGTTAGGAGCATTAATGACGAGTTGTCCGTCTTGGACTTCGTAGACTCCAGCTGGGCACATACTGCTATAAAATTCTGCAACCTGCAAAGTAATTGAGTCTCCAGCTTTCAGATGAGGAGGGATATCGTCGCGAGTTTTGTTTTGTGAAAAATAAACAGCATCCACTTTTTGTGGGGCTCCATCTTTAAGAGGAGTCGGCTTTTGAACTTGCTTGGTCTCAGCTGCGTCTTCTTCTTTATGGGCAGCTTGGGGAGGGAACTTCCCTCCGGTGACACTCATCAAAGCCGATTTGATAGCCCCAGAGGCAAAACCAGATTTAAAGGACTGTCTCATGTTTTTCACTGACTTTAAGTCTTTGTAAATAAAACTTGTTTTCAAGGCTTCATCATAACCAGAAAGCTGTACTTCACTATAATCTTTTTTAACCAAAGATCTATAAATGCTTTCAGCAGCTAAAATACCACTCCACATCGCGTAGTGAATCCCTTTAAGAGCCGGGACATTCACAAAGCCGACAGCGTCTCCGGCTAAAAGTAGGCCCGAGCCAGAAAACTTCTTAGGCAAACTATGATAACCCCCTTCTGGAATGGTCTTGGCGCCCCATTCCACCATCTCGCCCCCTTCTAAAAGTTCAGCAAACAGGGGGTGGGATTTTAAATTTTGAAACGCGTGATAAAGATCAAAGTTTGAATTTTTGTAATCCAAGCCGGCTACTAATCCCAACGAGACATGCTGGTCTCCCATGGGATAAAGCCAACTGCCTCCGAAAATATCACCACTGAAGGGGTGTCCCAAAGTGTGGATGACTCGATCCAGAGGTTTTTTCACTTTCCAGAGCTCTTTTACACCCAGGGCATAAATTTGTGGTGAAGCAGATTCAATATTAAACTTTTTTTGGTAAGCCAAACTCAGTGGTCCGCGAGTGCCTTCTGACAAAACAGTGATGTTCGCAGTCAAATCTGTGGCAGGCATATGCCCAAGCCCAGGAGCTCTGTCGCGCCCAAGTCCAGAGGCCACAGTGCGAACGCCAATGACATCCTGGTCTTTCATTAACAATGAGGCCGCAGGAAAGCTTGTGAAAACATTAATCCCTTTGTTCTCCGCTTTTTCCCCCATAAATCTCACGATCTCACAAAGGCTAGCCGTGTAGTTACCGTGGTTTTTCATAGTGGGGGGCGTAGGAAGCGGGATCTTCCCCCCAGCAGTGAGATAATAAACGGACTCTTTAGTGACCTTATCTTTAAGGGGCAGATCTTTAAGCTCAAGCTCAGGAAAAAGTTTTTGAAGAGCCACAGGATTCACCACAGCTCCAGAAAGACTATGCCCTCCGAGACTCTCGGATTTTTCTAACACGCCAATTTCAATGTCTTCTGTGAGCTCACCAGACTTTAAACCCTCATCCACTAATTTTTTAAGATGAAGAGCCCCGCTCAGCCCAGCAGGCCCTGCTCCAACAAAGAGCACGTCCATGGGGACGGTTTCCTCTGAGAGCTCGGGAGAGTTTAAGATGAACTGATCGACATTGAGGTCTTTTTGATAATCTAAAGGCTTAAAGTTTTTCATGATTTCACATTATCAAAACAATCCCTTAGCTGCCAGTCTCCTTTTGAGTATGCAGCGCATCCTCAAAAGAGGACTGGCAGCTAAGGCGGTGGCCAAAGTCAAAACTTTCTAATTAGTGATTGTGATTGTGGGATGCTTCATCTTTAACATCAGCATTTATTGCAAACTCTATTTCTTGAACTTTTGTGACTTTAAAGTTTATACATTTGTCGTGGTCATAATGTCCCGCACTCTTATGGAGTATTTCTAGATCCAGTGAATGGACTTGATCTAAATTATCTTTATTTAAACTAAAAGTATGTGGCTCTTCAACAACTTTATGTATGATTTTTTTGAAATTTTCAATATCAATCGTCTCTTTAAGTTCAATAATTTGTGATTGAATAAGCCATTTTAGTCTGGCATAGAGGCCTAAATAATTATAGTCCAACTCTCGATTCTTTTGACTTATTTTTGCAGCTAAAAGTACGGGTGTGAGATTTGTCTCGTCCACTTCTGATCTGTCAAAAAACTTTTTATCCACTGGAGCAAACATTTTAAAGTTGCTGATGAGGCTAGTAGGAACCAAGCCATCAGTTGAGAGCTCTACCTTTGTGAGAATTTGGAATTCGTGGTCATGATCGTGAACTTTGGTTTCATCGGCTTGTTCCAAAATTGAAATGTGCAAGAGGCATTTTTGAGACATTGTGCGCACATGAGCTTTTTCTATATGATGTGAGGACGTGCTGTCAGCAAAATCACCAGGAGTATGCTCATCTGCGGCATCTCCCTCATAGGTCACAGCCATCAGTTTTAGATTTTGTTTTGTTGGAGCTGAAGGGCTAGTTTTTAATTTGCCGCAACCCAAAATCAAAAACAGAAGAAAACTCAAATAAATGAAAGAGATGTTGTAGAACATGTATTCACTTCGGGTTAGGTTTGAGAAAGTTGGCGTAAGGTAGATGAAGATTATAAATTACAATAAAGACTTTAGCAAGCTTATATTCATTTTAAGACTCTCAGAATTCTTTCACTCTTGAAACCTTTAATTAGCTCTGAAATATTGCCTGAGTTGAAAATCTCAGTTGAAGTGTGCCCCTTTTTCAGAGTCAGCCTCCCCAGTCGTTCAGTGCTGAAAACTTTGAAGTCAATTTTATTTTTTTTAGGCTCAGCGGATGGACAAACTCCAGGCCGCTGGCGTGGAGCATGAGTCTGGGATGGCTCATGTCACCTTGGTAAAAAACATCTCCAAAGATCGGCGAGTGGCTATCTTTAAGGTGAACCCGTATTTGGTGGGAGCGTCCCGTAATCGGGCGGGCTTCGATGAGACTTTCCTTTGAGGTCGATTTTAAAATTTTAAAATTCGTTTTTGAAAGTCGCCCTTCTTGACTTTTTGATGAGCTCCCCAGCTTGAAGTAAAACTTATGATCTGCTTGGGGGGCTTTATAGATGTTTCCAAAAACCCCCCAAGCTTTAGGAGCTGTGTTTAATCTCGGGCAAAGGGCTAAGTAGGTTTTTTTGATGGCTCGCTTTTCAAAAACTCGGGCCATGGCTTGAGTGAATCTGGGTTTTTTTGAAAGTAAAATTAAACCTGAAGTGTCCATGTCTAGGCGATGAAGCAAGACTAAATAAGGCAAGCTGGCTGAGTTGTTTTTATTTTGGAGAAACAGCCTCACAGCTGAAAATAAATGATTTTCATAATATCTTAACGAAGCTTGTGACGGGAGCCCAGAGTCTTTGTTAATGGCCAGGAAGTCGGAGTCTTCATAAACAATGTCAAGTGAAGTTTTTTTAAAATCCTTAGGGAGATCTTCAGCTCCGAGTTCAAAAATAAGTTTGCAAGGGGTCTTTAAGATAAAATCAAATCGGGTTTCAGGCTTGAGCCCTAAATAGACTTTTTGGTTTTGGATGAGACTCTTCCACCGGGCAGGGGAGAGCTTGAGGTTTTTTTCACTGACTGAGGTTTGCTCCAAAGCTTGAATTAAGCTGAGTTCGTTTTTTGTCTTTCGAACAGAGAGTTCAACGAGCAGCATTTTTATTCATGACTTGGACTTTTTTCTTCATCTGTTTTTGATACTCCTGCAATTTTTGATATAAAGACTTTTTATTTATGGCTAAAATACGAACGGCCAAAAGCCCAGCATTTTCAGAGTTATCAATAGCTACTGTCGCCACCGGGATTCCCTTGGGCATTTGCATGATTGAGAGCAAAGCATCTATGCCTTCAAGTGCTGTGATATTCACAGGCACACCAATAACTGGGAGTAAGCTGCTTGAGGCTATCATGCCGGGGAGGTGGGCTGCCCCTCCTGCACCAACTATGAGGACTTTTAGACCTCTGGAGTGAGCTTTTTCGGCGTAGCTCATCATTTTTTTTGGGGTGCGATGTGCAGAGAGGATCTCTTTTTCATAGGGGATGTTGAACTCTTTTAAAATTTTCTCGGCGCCACTCATGACGGGCTCATCTGAAAGGCTTCCCATAACTAGGCCTACGATAGGGGTTTTGTTGCTCATGATATTGGTTCTCCTATAAGCTTCAATCCAAGCTCGAGACACTTTTCTTGATCGTCTCCCAAGAGTGTAAGATGACCCATCTTGCGTCCTTTACGGTTTTCAGATTTAGCATACCAGTGGAGGTGAGTGTCTGAAAACGAATTGATATTTTGGGGGCTCTCACCAGTGCCTAATAAGTTCACCATGGCAAAATCCTCCGCACAACTTAAAGTCTCAGGAGTGTTAAAGTTTTCATGGCATAAGATATGGGCTTTAAATTGGTTTAAGGGCAAAGCGTCCAAACTATAGTGAGCGGAGTTATGTACACGTGGGGCTAATTCATTGATTAAGAGTTTGGAGTCAGAGGTTAGAAAAAGCTCAAACGTAATGGCACCATGATATTTTTTTGTTTTTAAAAAAGCCCTGAGTTTGGTGTCTAAGTCTTTAAAGCTCTCAAGATTTTCAAAAGAGCTAGGGCCTTTCACCCATAAACAGCGGGAGTCTCTTTGGTGAGTCTCCACAAGGGGCAGTCTGGAAATTTGAGATTGAAAACAAAAATAAGTGACCGCAAGCTCATGGGTGAAGGCAATATGCTCTTCACAAATATAAGAGTCTAGACTTTCTTTTATAGAGTCTAAGTCATCTTGGCTGTTGAGAAAGAACGTCCCATAGCCGTCATATCCAAAGAGACGTTTTTTTAAAACTAATTTTTTGTTTTGCTCTATAAGAGATTTAAGGACTGAGGCCTCAGTATTGTGCAATTTTGAGCTGGGGAGGTCGTGATCCAAAAAACTTTGTTTTTGTGTTTGTCGATCTCTGAACTCCTTCATAAGCTCTAAGCTAGGGCTGCATTTATTTTGTTCCTCACCTAGGATGTCTTTAATTAAATCGGGGTCGATAAATTCGCTTTCAAAAAATATATGATCCACAAGAGAGGCGACATATTTTAGAGGTTCAGGATCTTGTCCATCCCAGTGCACCCACTCAAGACTCACTTGAGCTGCTGGATCTTCATGGGAGTTTGATAGGATGTAGGGAGTCCATCCCAATTTAAAAGCCTCCATGGCCATCATTCGGGCCAGCTGGCCTCCGCCTAAAATCATAATTTTTTTATGTGTCATAAGCTTAGACACTTTAATGGATATCCCTCAGCCAGAACACAGCCTGGGACTTGCTGTGTCAGTTCATAATTAAACCCTGACAATAGGGGCCACAATAGAGTTATTTAGAGGCCTACTTAGTTCTTTAAGGGAGAGATGAATGCTTCAAAATCAAGTATGACACAGCATCTCTAAAGAAGAATGTTGGCTTTTTTAAGTTTATGCCACAATAGAGTTGTTAATTTAAACACCCTGAGGAGGACACATGAAAACAATTTTAACTCTCTGCCTAGTTCTAGGATTTGTTCAGACTTCTTTTGCCAAGGTCACTATGGAAAAAGCCGAAGCCATGAAGAAAGAAATGAGCTCGATGATTACAGAAGGTAACGCTCTATTAGAAGAAGCTAATAAGCTCAGTACTAAAGCTGGAATGGAGCCTATGGCCAAGCTTAAAAAAGAAGCGGGACAAAAGCTTTTAGATAAAGCTGCTGAAATGAAAACTAAAGCTCAGTTGATGAAAGGAAGTGCTACTTCTGATATGAAAGGCAAAGCTCATGAAGCCCATGGTAAAGCCAAAGACATGGCTGGACATGCGCACGGTAAAGCTCATGAAGCTCACGGCAAAGCTAAAGATATGGCTGGGCATGCACATGGCAAAGCCAAATCCGCAGTACACTCCCATGCTACAAAGTCAGCGCCTGCAAATGAAACACTTCAAGAAAAAGTGGCTCGTCTAAAAAAAGAAGGTAAAGATAGTGCAACCTCTAAAACTTACTCTCACGATGCCACTGATGTGAAATCCTATGAAGACGGAGCTAAAGCTGCCGGTGCGACATCAGCAAAAAAAGGATTCCTATGTTCTTGGACGGGATTTGGCTGTTAGTTGATCTTTTGATTACAAATTCAATAATTCCAAAAAATCCCTCAAATTACAGAGGGATTTTTTTTAAAACTTAAAGTTAGCTTAATGACTTACACCCTGCTGTGTCTAAGTAGGGCTCCAAGGTTTCACTTTGCCTTCTTTATCAAAGCAAAAAAATCGGACTTCAGTGTTACTACTTTTGAAAATTTAAAATTCTTTCGGATCCACTCCAGGCAAAAATCAGTTAAAAAAACTACGTGTGTAGGATCTCGAGTGTAGGACCAGGTGTTTAGATCTGTGTCATCAGTATAGATCTGAGTATGAATCCAAAGTTGTGAATCCGGCTTTAAACTTCTGCAGGCTGTAGCTAGCTCTTGCCCTGGTTGATAAAAGTGTTCAAACGACTCATGCATCACAATTCCGTCATAAGGTTTGAATTCGTCTAGCTTAGGAAAGAAAAGAGGATCGTAACTGTCTATTTGAACCTCTGATTTTTTACCAAAATACTCGAAGGCCTGAGTAGGACCGCACCCGTAATCTAAAATTTGAATTTCAGACGACTTTGATAAATCTAACTGACCTAAAATAAGCTTCCAGCTTTTCTCCATATAGCCCATATAATTAGAGTTGGTCAGATCATTATTGTGGGTTTCATATCTGTGTTTTTCTTGTTCAAGCGCAAGGCGCAATGAAGGGTCTTTAAAAAGCAATTGACAGATTTTGCACAAATAAAATTCAATAGTTAGTTTTTTGTGCCCTTTAAAGTCACCAAGATTTTTGAGTTCAGAACTAGAGCAAAGTGGACAAGTCATAAGACCTCTTAAAATAAAGATTTTGTATTTAGGGGCTAATAAAGACGGTTAGGTGTAATGCAAAAACCGTCTTTCAAGTCAAAGTTAAAAATGACTCCCAAAATAACACTCGCGCAAGTTTTTACTCAAGCCTTCACTTTATTTCGAGAGCGAAATTGACTTTTTATTGAACTGCTTTTCATATTTGGACAAAAGAATCTTGCACAGCCTTTAAAAATGAAATTTAAAATAACGCGTTCAATTTAAAGACTTTGTAGACGAAAGTAGACTAAAAAAATCAATTTTTCAAAGGACAATAATAGAAGCTAAAATAAAGACACCTCAACGGGGTCATCTCGACAGGAATCTTAGAGGCCCAGCTAAAAAAATGAGATCAAGAGCTAGATTTGGTATTTGCCCATGATCTAGAAATACAGATACAATATCTAGGATAAGCTAAGAAAGAATTCGTGAGATCCTTAGAGCGCTCATGTCTGAAGATGATTTTTAAAAGTGTTGAGCGTCGCGGCAGTGCGTATCTAGAGTTACGATATAAAATGGCACGGCTTAGGAGACGAACTGCGGCCGAAAGGGGTCTTTTATAAATCATCTTCAGACTTGAGTGCTATGGGGCCACTTCACTTTTTTAAACTTAGTCTATTTTGAGAAGAGTGAATGAATACTGAAAAAAAAGGAAACTATTAAACCATGAATAAATTTAAATTATACACGACAGGCTACTGCCCTTATTGTGTCCGCGCTAAAGACTTACTGAAATCAAAAAATATAGAGTTCGAAGAGATCAACCTCGACGGCAAAGACGACGAACGCCAAGCCCTAGTCAAAAAAACCGGAATGCGCACCGTCCCCCAAATCTTCATGAATGAAGAACTCATAGGCGGCTACACAGAACTAGCCGAATGGAACAAAGCCGGCAAGTTGGATTAGTTAAGCTAGGTTGCTCTGAGGAAAGCTAAGTATTATCTAAGTAGTGCTGTCTGTTTTTATATTGATCCCCAGCTACGCTCTAGTAAGTCTGCGGCACATAGTATTGTGGTGGGTTATATTGTTGCGGTGCTGGAACACCTCTTGGAGCTTGAGGGGCGTAAAACTGCTGTTGTCCATAATCAATTACAGTAAAATCTCCTGAGCTTCCTGGCATTGGCTGAAATAAAACTCCCCTTGGAAGGCAGTCTGGATCAATAATAAATGCTTGGACAAATGTGCCGTCATTAAAAATGACTTTTGCTAAACATCCTGTTGGTATATGAACAGCTGTTCTTTGTATTTCTACTGGTAAGGGTGCTCTTGGATCTGGAAAATTTGCTTGTGTGTGGCTGGATAAGCCAAACAATAACCCAGCGAATAAAATGCTTGGTAATAATTTTTTTAAAACGGACGAATAAAAACTCGGTAGAGTTGAATAGATGAAATGGCCCATAATTATTGTCTCCTGATTAACTTAATAATTTGATTTTCTTACAGATGATTTTGGCTGAGGTTTTTAAAAAGAGAGAGAACTTAAGAAGCGTCGAGCGTCGCGGCAGTGCGTATCTTGTGTGGCGTCATGAAATGACGACATACGGGAGACGACCTGCGGCCGAAAGCGGGCTTCTTAAGTTCTCTCTCTTTTTGAAAATCTCAGCCAAAATTCAACTGTAGCTTCAAATCTATACATGCAAACCCTGAACCAAAAAGTTATTGGCACATTGAATCAACCTGTGACGTTTCAAATTACATTAACTATCCTTCCGCAAGATTAAAGGAGTTTCATAATGTTTAAAGCCAATTTGTATGTGTTCGTTTTGTTGTCAGTTGTCCTAAGTTCAGTCAGTTTTGCCAAGGTGGCCAAGGTGGCCAAGGGTCCATCGGAATATGTCCCAGTAGGATCCTATGATGACTATGAGACTGAGGTTTTAAACTTAGAGCCTCGTATCTCTGAAGTTGTAACAGAAAGCAAAACTCCAACTCAACAAGGCGAAGCTCAGCTTCCCGCGCCACTTCCGACGAATAATGATCTGATTGAGTATCGTGATAGGTTAGATTCCATTATAGAAGATGTCACATGGGGGAGGAATGCGGATTCAGGGCTATCTTGCTACAAAACTACAACTCCTTGTAATGACGATGATTTAGCCCAAGCCCAAGCGGCATTAGATCAGTGTTATCTGGACCGCGCCGAAGAGATTAAAAACGAAGATCCTCTTACGACTTTACTTGAGATTGGCGTGGCTCATTGCTACCCATTATCAGTTGAAAGAGACACTGTTATGAATTATGTCCAGTTAGAAAAAGATCCAAGCTTCAATCAAGATCAGCTTGAGACACTTGTTCAACCTGTAGAAGTGAGTGATGGCTGGAAGAATGAAGATTATGCAAGAGTATTTACTGAGGCTATGAAGCAAGTGGATAGCTTGAATCTGTCCTTAGAAGAAAAATTATATCAGCTCAACGAACTTTTCTATGCTTTAAGTCACGGGGTAGGGGCTTTTGGCCTTTTAAGTGTAGATGCTCAGATTGAATATTATTCTACTGCAAGATTTGCATCCAGCTATAAAGCTGAAGTTAGAGATGAGATCTTGCCTCATTATCTGTTACAAAAGAATCAATTGGTTTCTGCTCATGACCACTATTTAACTAAATTCAAAGCTCAAAGCCAAGCTCAATAAACAACCTTTGTTTATAAAAAGGAGAGTTTTTTCCTGAAGCTCTCTTGCCTTCCTGTGTTATGGGCTAAATCCATTGATTTCATTTAACTTTCAAAATAATAATGTCAGAGTTTTGTAATTTAAAAACTCTGAACTTAATTTTTATCTATACAAAAACTGGATTAAACCTAAATTATATAGAAAGAAGTGTGACGAACTTAACTTCGTCATTCTGGATTCAGTTTTAATTTATCATGAATGACGAGGGTCTAAATGTTAAAAAAAGTCGTTGGAGCCGTTGTGGCCCTTGTTTTTTTAGTAGGTGTTTATGTTTTCTTTCACCTGCTGACCAGCAATCAGTTAAACCTTGGCTACAATAAGTACTATCAACCAGAGCAGCCCATCCCCTTTTCTCACAAAAGACATGCCGGTGAATTCGGAATGGATTGTCGTTTTTGTCATGCTGGAGCTGAAGTCTCCAGACATGCTGGTATCCCTTCTGTGGATACGTGTATGAAGTGTCATAATGGTAACGTCAACGGAAAGTCTGAGTACTCAAAAAAATGGATCAAAAAACTCAGAGAACATTATACTAAAAAAGAGCCTATTCCTTGGGTCAAAGTCCATATGCTTCCAGATCACGTCAAGTTTGATCACTCTGCTCACGTGAATGCCGGTAAAAGCTGCCAAACATGCCACGGTAATATTGAAAATATGGAAAAAGTGTATCAGCACTCAGACCTCTCAATGGGTTGGTGTGTAAATTGTCATAGAGAACGTAAATACGAAATTGAGGCTCAATGTGATGAGCCTATAACGGATCTGTATCAAGGCGATGCCTACATTAGAGATTTTGTTTGTGATCGCAAAGACACTGACGGGGATTTTATCTTAAACAATTGCAGCACTTGCCATAGGTAAACGGAGAAGAAGTTAGACATGGATCAATCAAATAATAAAAGTCAGACCTATTGGAAAAGCCTCTCGCAATTAAACGGAGATGCTGATTTTATTGAAAACCTGGAAAAAGAATTTCTCAAATCTCCAGTGAGTGAAGCCGAGGCTGGGACGAACCAAGGCCGAAGAGACTTCTTTAAGCTCATGGCAGCCAGTGTGGCCCTGGGGACTACAAGTTGCATGCGTCCAGTTCAAAAGTTAGTCCCTTATTTTGATCGTCCTGAAGAGATCATACCAGGCCTTCCAAATTACTACTCTTCTGTATTTGTCGACGGGGGAGAAGTTTATGCCACTGTGACTAAAACTCGCGAAGGTCGGCCGATCAAGCTCGAGGGCAACCCTGAGTTTGGTGTTAAAAGCGAAAGCTCCACAGCACGTATGCAGGCTGCCGTTTTAAGCCTCTATGACCCAGATCGTCTAAAAGCTCCTGTAAAAAATCTGTTAAATTCCGCTAAATCTAATCGAGACACTGTGGCCACTTCTTGGGTTGAAATCGATAAAGAAGCCAAGAAAGCCTTGAAGTCTGGCAAATCAGCTCTTCTGATGGGGCATGTGCCGTCACCCACAACCAGAAAATTAGTTTCGGAGTGGGCTGCTACAAACCAAGTGGAAGTTTATTCTTGGGATCAACTCAATTATTCTAAATTAAAATCAGCACGTAAAACTAGTTATGGAACTCATGAGCTTCCAGGTTTTGATTTCACAAAAGCAAAATTTGTATTGTCTTTAAATTGTGATTTTTTAGGGACCTTTTATGGAGCTTTGAAAAACCAAGTGCAATTTGCCCAGACTCGGACTCCTGATCAAAATATGTCCAAGCTGGTCCAAGTTGAGTCTCTAATGAGTCTCACTGGCACCAACGCCGATGAGCGTTTGCAGATTGCCCCTAGTGAGCAAGTCGGATTTTTAAAACTTCTGATGACAGAGCTAAACTCAACCCATGGCCTAAGTTGGGGTGGGGCAGTTCAAAACACAGTGATTCAAAATTACTTTTCTACAGTGGAGTCTGTTCCAGAAGTCTCTTCACAAAAAATAAAGGAATGGGCTCAATCTTTAGTGGATCATAGGGGTGAGTCATTAGTGATTTCAGGAGGAGCTGCTTCTGAAACTTCTGAGGCGACGTGGGTGTATCAGCTGGTCAATGCGATCAACTCGGCATTAGGTAATGAAGGTAAAACGGTCTTTGGTGGAAGTGCCTCAGTGACCTCTTAT
Organism: uncultured Bdellovibrionales bacterium; assembly: GCA_937936325.1. Lineage (GTDB taxonomy): Bacteria > Bdellovibrionota > Bdellovibrionia > Bdellovibrionales > UBA1609 > CALGWV01. Next base: position 17,243 of record CALGWV010000074.1, read on the forward strand.
CATGGTGAGGATGTTCAACTTAAAGACCTCATCCAAGATATTAATTCTGGGAAGGTTAAAAGCCTTTTTATTTACGACACCAATCCTGTTTACACAGCTCCAAACTCAGACTTTAAAAAAGCCATGACTCAACTCAAAACCGCATTTGCAATTACAAACTATCACGATGAAACAGCCCAGCTTTGTAATTATGTGATTGCCGCAGACCATAGTTTTGAAACCTGGAGAGATGCCCAGTGGGACAACTCTGAGGTGGCTATCGGGCAACCCACGATTCGCCCTCTTTATGACACAAGATCTTTTGAAGACAATTTGTTGAAATGGAGTGGAAGCTCTCAAACATGGGATGAATATTTCTTAAAAACTTGGAAATCTAAGTCTTCAAATTGGAATGAAACCCTACAAAAGGGAGTTTGGAAGAAATCAGCTTTAGTCCAAAGAGCCGGTTCTTTCAAAGGAGTAGATGCTCCTAAGTCGAAAGCCCCTGTATCAGAACTTGAGTTTGTAGCCTACGAAACCGTGGCCATGAAAACCGGGAGCATGAATAATGTCTCTTGGCTTCAGGAGCTCCCGGACCCAGTGACTAAAGTGTGTTGGGATAATTATTTTACTATCTCTCCTGATTATGCAAAAAAAATGAAACTCACTTTAGGTAAAGACTTAGAGCTGAGTGTAAACGGTGAGAAGCTCAAAGCCCCAGTGCTTGTCCAGCCAGGGCAAAATAATAAAACCATAGGTTTAGCCCTAGGTTATGGACGCACCTCAGCTGGAGAGCTGGGAAGCGGAGTGGGTGTGAACGCCGCTCAGTTTTTAAAAAACAATCTGTCCTCTGGACTCGCTGTTGAAAGTGCTAATATTCCAGGATCTGTGACTCCACTGGCCTGCGTGCAGGATCATCACTCTATGGAAGGGCGACAGATTGTTGTGGAAGCCTCTTTAGGGGAAATCACCAAAGACCCTAAGTCAGGACAGCATAAACATAAAATATTTTCTCTTTGGGGGAAGCATAAATATCCTGGCTATCGCTGGGGGATGAGTGTGGATCTGAACTCTTGTAATGGGTGTTCAGCATGTATGGTGGCCTGCCAGTCTGAAAATAATATTCCTGTTGTAGGTAAGAAACATGTTCTTAACGGACGTGAAATGCACTGGATTCGTATTGATAGATACTATGCTGGGGATGAAAAAAATCCTCGAGTGGTTCATCAACCTGTGATGTGCCAACATTGTGAAAATGCTCCCTGTGAAACGGTTTGTCCTGTGTTAGCCACAGTGCATAGCTCTGAGGGAATGAACGATATGGTTTATAATCGTTGTGTAGGGACAAGATACTGTGCCAACAACTGCCCGTATAAAGTGCGTCGCTTCAATTGGTTCAATTACTCTCAAGTGAAATTTCCGGAAAAACTGAAACTCAACCCTGAGGTGACTGTAAGGTCACGTGGGGTGATGGAAAAATGTACTTTCTGTGTTCAAAAAGTAAAAGAAGCTAAAAGCAAAGCTTCCTTGCAAAAAAGAAAACTCAGAACCAATGAAGTGAAAACAGCCTGTCAGACAGCCTGTCCTGCCCAAGCCATTAGTTTTGGAGATTTAAACAATCCAGAGAGTTTAGTCGTTCAGAACTTTAATGAGCCAAGAACTTATTCGTTACTTGAAGAGCTTAACGTAGGGCCTGCTGTAAAATATATGAGCAAAGTGAGAAACATCAGTGAGAACTTAAATAAATCTCACCACGGAAAAGCTCATCATGGAGATGAGGCTCACTCTGCGCCGGCTATGAAAGCTCATGATTCTAAAATTGAAGTTCATAAAAAAGAATCTCCTACCGAGTCCCACAGCCCTGATCATGGAGGAGGCCATTAATGGAATCTAAATCATTAATTGATGGAAATAAATCCCTTAAAGATGTCACGGATGATATTGCCACACTTGTTGAAACCCCACCGGGTTTAAAATGGTTGGCCATGCTCATCGGAGCCAAGACCGTTTTTGTTTTTTACATTTTCATTATTGGAATAATCACATTTACTGGAATGGGCCTCATGGGTGTGAACCATCCCATAGGTTGGGGAACAGACATTGTCACCTTTGTTTTTTGGGTGGGGATTGGCCATGCTGGGACTTTGATTTCTGCGGTCCTTTATTTGTTTCGTCAAAAATGGCGAACCTCAATTGCTCGGTCAGCAGAGGCCATGACTGTTTTTGCGGTGGCCACGGCGGGGATTTTTCCCATCATTCACACCGGTCGTCCATGGTTAGCCTATTGGCTATTTCCGTACCCAAACCAAAGAGGACCACTTTGGGTGAATTTTAGATCTCCTCTGGTTTGGGATGTGTTTGCGATTTCGACTTACGCCACAGTTTCAGTCGTTTTTTGGTATGTGGGGATGGTTCCTGATATGGCCACTTTAAGAGATCGGGCCACAGGGATTCGCCGCCATATCTATGGGGCCTTATCTCTAGGTTGGAGAGGTCGTGCCAGAGATTGGTCCCATTATGAAATCGTTTATTTAATCTTGGCTGGACTCTCTATGCCTTTGGTTCTGTCCGTTCATAGTATTGTCTCTTTTGATTTTGCAGTGTCCCAGCTTCCGGGTTGGCATACCACGATTTTTCCACCTTATTTTGTGGCTGGAGCCATATTTTCAGGTTTTGCCATGGTGATCACTTTGATGACCCTAGTTCGCATAGCTATTCCTAGATTTAAAGATTATATCACGATCAATCATATGGAGCTCATGAATAAAATCATCATGACTACTGGGATGATTGTGGGTTACGCCTATGCCTCAGAGTTTTTCATTGCTTGGTATTCTGGGTCAGTCTATGAAGGCTATGCTTTTGTGAACAGAGCCGTAGGGCCATACTGGTGGGCTTATTGGACCATGGTCACTTGTAACGTTTTGGTCCCACAGATTTTTTGGATCAAGGCTATGAGACGCTCTATTCCTGTGATGTTTGTGGTTTCTATATTTGTAAATATTGGAATGTGGTTTGAAAGATATGTGATCACAGTGACGTCTCTTCATAGAGACTTCCTGCCAGCTAACTGGGGAATGTTTAAAATGACTTTTTATGATTTTGGAGTTTTGATCGGAAGTTTCGGTATGTTCTTCACTCTCTTTTTACTTTATATTCGCACCATTCCTGCTATCGCCATTGCAGAGATGAAGCCTATGTTAAGTGAGATCAATCATCAGGAGGACAATCATGGCTAAGTCCAACGGATTAATGGGAATTTGGGATCAAGAAAAAGACATTTTAAAAGTGGCTGAAACTTTTAAAAATCAAGGTTTTAAAAAATTTGATGCTGTGACACCCTACCCAGTCCACGGTATGGAAGAGGCCTGTGGGATTGAAAGATCTTGGATCCCTTATGTGACCTTTGTAGCCGGGACTTTGGGGCTTTTGTTTGGGCTTTGGTTTACCTGGTGGGTTTCAGCTGTAGACTGGCCTATTAATGTAGGGGGAAAGCCCATGTGGTCTTTGCCTGCTTTTGTGCCCGTAATATTTGAGCTCACCATTTTATTTGCAGCCCTAATTAGTGTGGGGACATTATTTGCAGCCTGCAGTCTGCCAAAACACGATCCCGTTGTCGTGGATCCAGATTTAACAAGTCATAAGTTTGGACTTTTTATTGATGAAAAAGATCCTAAGTTTGATGCCATACAGGTCGAAAGCTTAATGCATGATCACGGTGTTGAAAAAATTCATAAAGTGGAAGGCTACTAAATATGAAGTTCTATAAACATTATTTATTAACATTTTCATGTCTTTTCTTTTTAGTCTCATGTGGATCTAAATTTAAATCCCAGCCGAATAAAGAAATCACCCATGATATGCTCTCAGGACCTCAACTCAATGCTCAAGAGTATGACGATGAAACAGGTGCAGCCTCAGTCAGACTTCCTCCAAAAGGGACTCTGCCACAGGGTTTTGAAAAGAACATGATGGGTATGGATTTAGCCCTAGCCGACCGAACTCAGTCTCCACTTAAAAATCTTCCCTCAGAAGAGCATATTCAGTACGCAGAACTCGGTGAGGAGTACTATAATATTTCTTGTAAAATCTGCCATGGAGAAACCGGAGCTGGCGATGGAAAAGTCGCTTCATTTATGGTTCGAAAACCTCCATCACTTTTATCTCTGCAAGCCAGAACTTACAGTCCTGGCCGACTCTATCAGATCATTTCCGTGGGTAAGGGGCTTATGGGCAACTATCACGGTGTGATCGTAAACAAGCAGAACCCAAAGCAAAACCAAAAACTCAGATGGGCTGTGGTGGAATACGTAAGGCAACTTCAACAAAATAGCCAAAGGTAAATTGTTATATGAAACATCATGTTGAATTAAAAAATCCTTCTCCTTTTAATATGTCCCAAAACATGAAAACAGTTTTTGCGGCCATGATTTTTTGCGGTTTTCTTGCTTTTGTCTTTGCTCTGTTTTCTGAACCTCAAAGAGCCTGGGCCGGACTTTTAAATGGCGTCTTTTTTTCAATATCCATTTCTTTGGCGGCTTTATTTTTTTTAGCCATTCAATATCTCTCACGTGCTAAATGGAGCGCCAACTTAAGGCGAGTTTTTGAAGCCCTAAGCCAATCCATCCCTTGGATGGGAGCACTCAGTGTGGTTATTGTCGTCTTTGGAGGGCAACACCTTTATACTTGGCTCAACCCTGAAATCGTAGCTACAGACCCACTCTTGCAGCATAAAGCCCCTTATCTTAACTTTACTTTTTTCCTCATCAGAACCCTTGTCTTCGTATTTTTATGGGTGGTGTTTCAAAGAGTTTTTATACAAAAATCTTTAAACCAAGATAAAAAAATGGACTTGAGTTTTGCAGATAAAATGGTGCCGTACTCTATCATTTTTATTATTTTCTACGCTTTAAGCTATTCGTTTTATTGTGT